>JAJXZP010000246.1 GCA_021779995.1 bacterium
CTGAGCTCCCCTCCTCCCCGGCGCGGCCAGAAGCCGGCCGAGAGCCGCGACCGTCGCCACATCGGCCCAGTCCAGATTGTCGTCGGCGAAGACCCATTGACCGAGAATCTCCCCCTCGGGACCCGGCATCGCCGCGCCGCGGAGGGGCAGGGCCGAGGGCACGCCCAGCAGCGACGAAAGTACCGCGGCGGATTCCGAGGGCAGCAGGGAGCCGGGCTCCCCGGAGCGCAGCGCCAAGGATTCGGGCACGTAGTCCGTCGAGACTGCGGGGAATCCCAGGCTCGCGGCCGCCGTCAAGCCGTCCAGTTCCGGCAGGAACAAGGCCAGGGCCTTGAGGGGCACGGCCTCCGAGACTCGCTCGAATACGGCGAGAAAATAATCCGGAGAGTCGGGAAGGTCGAGCAGCTCGACCTCGAGGGCCGCGATGTCGGCGAGCGAGAATCCGAAGGGCGGCACGGCGAGCATGGCCGCGACCTCAGGCGCGGATCGTCCATCCGGCGCGGTCGGCGACGCCGCTCTATGCGCCTGCGCGGCGGCGGCCTTCGCGAAGAGTCCGCTCCGGCTCCCGGTGGGTATCGTTTCGCCGCGAGCCTTCTCGAGGAGACTCATGGTCAGACCAAGCCCAGTTCCTCGAAGAGCCGCTTGTAGGTGTCGAAGTACTGGGAACGGGCGAACTCCTCGATCTTATCCTCGGGCAGGGAGTCGAGAAGCTTGTCCAGATAGGCCAGCACGCTGCGGATTTCGGCCTTGAGCCGATCCTCTCCCGGCGCCGGCTTGGCGCTCGGCGTGGCCGCCAGACTGGGTTCCTCTTCGACCTCCGCGAGCTCCTCGACCACCGGCAGCTCCACGGGCAGCGGAGAAGGAGAGGCGGGCGGCTGTCCGGAAGTCGCTTCCTCCAGGTCGAGGATGAACTCTTCCTCGACCTTTCCCGGAGCGGCGGCGGCATCGTGGCCGATGAAGTAACTGTCGTCGAGGCTCGAGGGCAGCTCATCGGGGTGGAGCGAAAAGGGCTCGGCGGGCTTTACGGTCTTCGTCTCTATCTCGGCCGAGAGCTCCTCGTCGCTGCCGGGGAGCTCCTCGATTTCGGTGAGCTCTTCGAGGTCGTCCTCGGCCGTCGAAACGCCTTCATGGTGAAGATTGATGTCCTGCAGCTCGCTCTCGTCGATCTCGGGAAGGACCTCGAGGGTCTCGAGGTCCAGCGGCTTCTCCTCCTCGTACCCGGGACCGGCTTCCACGCCGAGAGTGAGTTCTTCGATGGATTCTTCGGGAAGCTGCTCGACGACGGGCAGCTCTTCGTCTATTTCGATGGAGGGTTCCGTCTCGAGTTCCTCGGCCTCAAGGTCGAAGTCGGAGAGATCGGGCTCGACGAGCGGAACGTCCGTCGGGACGGCCTCGCCGAATTGGAGGTCTTCCGTGTCCAGCGCCGACTCGAGGTAGGAGGTATCCTCGGGGGCCGCCGTCATGGGACGCACGCCCTCCTCCGCCATGAGACTGATCTCCTCGAATTCGGGCACTTTCACGGCGCTCTCGTCCGCGGGCTGCTCGACGTCGACCGATTCGCCCAGTCGCAGCTCCTCGATGGCCGGCTCGATCGGAGCCGAGGAATAGTCGCCGCTTTCGGGAAGGATGGATTCATCGATTATTTCGATGTCCTGAGGTGTCTCGACGCCCGGGGCGGCCGCGGTCTCGGCGAGAGTCCCTTCGATTCCTTCGGCGACCGAGGCCCCGGCTTCCTCTTCGGTGAAGTCCGCGGTATTGAGGATGTTGTCGAGTTCGTCGCCCGTGAGGGCGATGGTCTCGTCCTCTTCCTCGTCGAAGAAACCGCCTGCGGCCGCGGTCTCTTCCTCATCGGCCTTGTCCGCGACCGGAGTCGGCTCCTCGTGGCGGTATTCCTTGAGCTGCTCCTTAAGCGATACGAGCTCCCCGCGGATGGATGAGAGCTCGTCGGCGATTTTGAGAAGTATCTCGGAGGAAGAGTCGAGGCCGCGGCCTCGCGGCGGCTCGGAGGGGGCCGGAGTCGAGAGTTCCCGTTCGACCGCCGAAAGATCGTCGAAACTCCCGGCCGAGGAAGAGAGGGGTGACTCCGAAGGGAACCGAACCGCTTCGGGTTCGGGTTCGGGTTCCTCGAGGAAATCGTCGAATTCCGTGACTTCCTCGAAGCCGTCGAGGCCGGATGCTCCTGCGATAGCTTCCGCCCGCTTTTCCTCGGAGGGAAGCGTATCGTCGAAGGTGAGTTCCATGTCGAGCGGCTCGAACTCGGGAACGGGCTCCGCGGCCTTCTTCTCCTGCGCGGATTCTCTGGCGCCGAGGAATTCGGCCGTGACATCGTGCGACTGGAACGAGGTTTCGGGGCTTTCGGCGGCCGGAGCCTCCTCCAGGTTGTCCAGAAATTCGGCCGAGACATCTTCCATAGAGAGGGCGGCGGAGGAGGCTACCGAGGACGGCGCGGCGAGACCCTGAACCGACTCCAGGTCGATCTCCGCGTAGGGGCTGACCGGTGGACTTTCGACTGCGCCTTCGAGCTCTTCGAGGGATATGTCCACCGTGCCGGATTCGAGATCTTCGATTTCTTCCGAGCCGCCCTGCTTCGGCCGCTCCCCGGAAAGCGGCGATTCCTCGAGAGGGGGGATGTCTTCGATGTCGGGCAAAGGCATTTGATCGGCTTCCGAGCCCAGGGAATCAAATTCGGCGTCGAAGGAGCCGAGCAGCTTTTCCTCTTCCTCGGAGAGGAAGGATTCTTCGGGAAGGGGAGCCGCGGCTCGGCCGGGCTCGAAATCGGATTCGTCCGGCAGGCTGGCCGCCGCGTCTTCAAGCACATCGCGCGGCTCCGCCTTAACCCATACGCCATACTGATCCAGCTCAGCCCTCGGGGCTCCGGAACTCGATGCTGGATTCTTTGGATCGGTGTCGGAACGTATGGCCATGGCTACTCCGTTACGGGCGGTCGTTAGTAGAATATCGGCAGGTTCTCGTAGAGCATTAACGAACCGAACTCCACTCTAAGCGCGCTTGTATCGCTTGTCAATAATCGGCGCGAATCGCGGGTCAGGGGTTCAAGAATCGGGAGCGGCGAGCCGTTAATTGTGGACGATGGCCTCACGGAAAATTCGCCGCGGAGCGCGGTTCTCCACCTCTCCGCTCGGGATGCGTCTCACGGCCGCCTTCATAGCCACACTGACGGCGTATTGCCTTCTGTCGACGCTGGTCGGCCCCGCCGGCGTGCTGGCCTACGGCCAGCTCAGGGAGCGGCGCACGGCCATGTCCGAAAACCTGAAACAACTCGGTCTCATCAACGAGGATCTGAGAAATCGCCTGGAGGCGCTAACCTCCGACGCCGATAAGGCGGCGCGCGAGGCGCGAGCGCTCGGCTACCTCCGCCCGAACGAGACCGAAATCGTGCTCCCCGGAGGGAACTTCTCCGGTCCGGCGCCTCTCGACATCGGCAGGGTAGTGCGACTGCTGCCGCCGCGCTCGCTCTCCGACTCGGCGATCAAGGCGATCGCGGCGACCATCGGCCTCGCCGTGTTCGCCCTGATCGTCCCGCGCAGACGGCGAAACCTCCGATCAGCGGAATAGCCTGGTCCAGGCCGAATCCCTGACATAATTGTTGTCGACTGCGACCGTTCCCGAAGCGTCCACCCTGACGAAGACGGATTCCTTGACCCCGATGAGCCGGTCTCCCGCCGAGCTGAGCGCGAAAACCCAGCGCCAGGGCCGGGCCTTCTCGGCGATTTGCTTCGCCGCTTCGTACCCCAGGCCGGGACTGCGGTAGTAATCGGGAATGCTCTTCTGGTCCTGGGTCACGATCACCTTGGCGCCCTCGATCGAGGCGCGAATGCGCATGCTCGCCCCCGACTCGAGTATCGCTATGCCCCGCCCATCGCTGAAAATCGAGATTCGATCCAGGCCCTTGTCGCCCTTCCACGCGCCCGTGATCTCGTCGAGACGCGGCGACGAATCGTAGGTGAGGGCCGCCTGGCCGCTTTCCGGCGCGGCGCCCGATGCGTCGACGGAAGCTCCTGCCGGGAAGTCGGCGGCGCCCGTCCCCTGCGGCGGAGTCAGAGCCGCGAAGAGGCTGCGGGTGAGGCGACGGCTTTCCAATATGAGTTCGTTGACCGAGCTGGCGGTATCGGAAACGCTGCGCTTCTCGCCGGAAGAAACCGTGGTGAGGTCGAGGGTGAAGACGATTATCCCGCCGACCTTGCTCGCGTCGCCGGAGAGGAGGTAGTCGGCCGCCAGGGGCGCGACATTCTTGGGGACTCCGAGCTGGACGGCCGTTTCCGCTTCTTTCAGGGCCAGTTCCTGCCCTTCGGTGTCGATGACGCGGAAGGCGCGCAGTTCGGCGACATAGCTGGTGATGAGATTCTGCAGCGCCGTGGTCTCGCCCGCGGACAGAGCGTCTCCCGAGAACGGCATGACCCTGAGCACGCGCTGTCCCGTCTCGGCGGCGGCGGTCTGCAGCAGAGCCGCCGTCAGGACCAGCAGGGGAACCAGCCGTCGTCGCATATTCCTCCGAGGGGAGCTCCGGCTCGAGGCGATCCGCGGGCGGCGCCGTGAGCCGATAGCCGCGCTGAGCCGAGGCTCTGGCGAAGCGCGGAGCATGTAGCCGGAGCTGCCCGAACCTGGCTCAACTCCCATGTAAGTTTACCACAAAGCCGGCTGCGCAGAAAGCTCGAAACGGGATACTCAGTTGAGCAGGCTGTTCTGCGTTCCCTGGCTGCCGCCGGTCCCGCCCGTCGGAGCCGCCGGCACCGCGCTCGGCGCGGCAGGGTTCGGCTGCGTCGAGGAACCGCCGTTCCCGGGGGGCGGAGTTCCCGGCGGCGGAGCCGAAAGATCGAGTCCCGGGATGTTGATCTTCAAGGTCGGGTCGGGTCGAGACTCGCTGCCGGAGAAACGGGCTTGGTTGCCCAGCCTGTTCAGGAGCTGCTGATCCCGTTCCGCGCCGAACTGATGGGTATCGCAGAGCTTGTCGGGCTGGGTTCCGTCGTAGTACAGGAGGGTGATAAGCCCTTCTTTGCTGCCCGGAGCCGGAAGGAGGCCCGATTCCGCGCAGACCGTGACCTCGGACAGGCCCGTCTGCGGCCTGACGAAGGGCTTGTAGGGCAAGCCGCGGTTGATGTCGCGCATGTAATCGGCCCAGATTACGCCGGAAAGCGTGGCCCCGGTCAAATTGACGCCGAGAGAATTGCCCGGTCGGTCGAAGCCGAACCAGACTGCCGTGGTCATGTAGGGCGTGAAGCCGAGGGTCCAGGCATCGGCCCAGTTCTGGGTCGTGCCGGTCTTGCCCGCGGCAGGCAAAATGTACTTTTTCCCCTTGGCGTCGGTGTAGGTGAATATCTGGCCGAAATCCGTGGCGTAGGCGAGCGTACCGGTCTTCACGACGCGCTGCAGCATGTCGACCATGACCGCCGCGTTCTGCGGGCTGATGATCTGGATGCCCTGTCCCAGCTTCTTCTGTTGCGTGCGGAGGTCCTTCTCCGGCTCCAGGATGACGCGGCCGTCGCGATCCTCCACCGAGCGGATGGCGATCGGCGTGACCGCCTTGCCCTGGTTGGCGAACACCGAGTAGGCCCGCGCCATCTCCAGCGGGGTGACGCCGATGACGCCGAGCGCGAGCGGATAGACGCGGGGGAAGGTTCGGCGGATCTCCGCGGGATCGGTGATGCCGAGGAGCAGGGAGGCCCGATTGATGGCCGCGTCGAAACCGATGCCGTCGAGGACCTTGACCGAGGGCACGTTCATCGAGTGGGCGAGGGCGTACCAGAGCAGGACGGGCCCCTTCCACTCGCCGAGGTAGTCGAGCGGAATGTAGGGTGTCCCGTCGGCGTTGTACAGGACGACGGGGCTGTCGTAGATCATCGTGCCCTCGGTGAACTTGCGCGAGTCGATCGCGGCCGAGTAGTACAGGGGCTTGAACGAGGAACCCGGCATGAGCAGCGACTGCGTGGCCCGGATGAGCTGGTTGGACTGGTCGAACTTGGCTCCCCCGACGAGAGCCGAGATGTAGCCGGTGTCGTTCTGGATGGTGACGAGGGCGCCTTCGACCGTCGTCTTCTCGAGCTGCTTCTTGATCTTGGCCGATTCCGCATTGGCCATGGCCTTGAGGTCCGGGAGGCCGAAAAGCAGGGCGGCCGCGTCGACGGCGGGGTTGATGCGCGTCTGGTAGTAATCGTCGACGGTGTTTTGGACGCGCTGCTCCGAGACCGCGAGATGCTTTATGTCGAACGAGAGGCCCAGGAGCTCCATGATGGGAATGTAGTCGTTCTCGGCCTTGCCGAGACTCAGGCTGCTCGACTGGCGATAGCTCTTGTTGGCCTCGACGATGCCCGCTTTCATGTAGGCGTCGGCGGCGGCCTGCTCGTCGAGATCGAGCGTCGTGTTGACCGTCAGGCCGTCCTTGTAGATATCCCAGGAGCCGTAGAGCATGTTCTCGAGTTGCCGGCGCACGTATTCGCTGAACCAGGGCGCCTTGTCGTTCCGCATGAAGAAGGCGCTCGAGGCCACGCGCGTGTAGTCGAAGTTGTCCCAGTATTCGTTGAAGGAATCGTCGGCCGCCTGCTTGGTGCAGTAGCCGAGCCTCACCATCTGGTCGAGGACTTCCTTCGATCGGGCGCGGGCCAGGTTGGGATTCTTGAAGGGGTCGTACCTCGATGGATTGGAGAGCTGGATGACGAGGATGGCCGATTCCGCGAGCGTCAGGTCGCGGGCCGAGTGGCCGAAGAAATACTTGCTCGCCGCCTGCACCCCGTAGACGCCCGGACCCATGATCATGCGGTTTATGTACTGCTCGAGTATCTCTTCTTTCGTGTAGCGGCGCTCGAGCTGAAGCGCCCACCAGAGTTCCACCAGCTTCCGCTTCAAGGTTATCTGCCGCCGGTCGGCGTAGAGCGTGCCGGCGAGCTGCTGGGTGATCGTCGAGCCGCCGCCGAGATTGCGGTGCAGGAGGACGCCGAGGGCGGCGCGAACGATTCCCTTGACGGTGAATCCATGGTGGCTATAGAAGGACTGGTCCTCGCGCGTTATGAGGGCGTCGATGAAATACCGGGGCACTTCCTTGATGGAGATCATCTCGCGCTTTTCGTCGGAGAAGAACTCGGTTATGAGCCTGCCTTTGATGTCCAGTATCCTGGTCGGCAGGGCGGGTTGATTCGTGGTGAAATTTTCGTTGTTGGCGATGTTCTCCGTGGCTGCGATGGCGACACCCACGGCGATGCCGAAAACGAGGGCTGCCGCGGCGGCAGCGATGAGCAAGACCCTCGCTACCTTCGCCGGCCTGGATGCGGACGACATGGAACTAGCCTACGCGAAGGCCGCTCTCTTGGTCAAGTTCGGCGCCGCGCCCATCGGCGGCGGCGCGGGCTCCGGCCGAGGAATAAAAAAAGGGCCGGCTTGGGGAAACCGGCCCGCCCGTTATGGGTGTCGGATGAACCATAGTAGACTGGGAGGGGAACTATGATCGAACCCGACATCAAGTATATCGGCACCGGGCTCTTATAATTTAACGCTATGGCGAATCTTTTCAAAGGGCAATCGACGCGACCGGTCTTCGAGGGCGCCGTCATTTCGCCGGGGGGCGTCGGGATCGTTCGGAATCGGGCTGTCGTCCCGCGATTCGGTCGGCTATTTCGGCCGAGCTTTACTTGATCTCGCGTTTTCTTTATAGTTTCGTGGTGCGAGGCCGGTTCGGACGGAGCCGACCTTCGAGATGCGATCGCCGCCTCGGTTCGCGGCCAACCGGCAAATCGGGGCCCCTTTTTTCGGAGCCGCAACGAGTTGAAGCGAGTTTCGATCTACGTTTCCCGCGGCTCGCTGCCTGCGTATTGGTGGAAAGAAACCGAGATGTTGACAGGGTAAACGATATTTGGGTATGATTTCAATATAAAAATATAGATTGTAAAGGCAGTTCCTGTAAAATGCAGACGCACCTGGCAGGAGCTACCCAGACCTGCAGAATCATTTTTAGGAGGGACGGAATGAAAGTCGCTATCAACGGTTTCGGGAGGATAGGCCGCCTCGTATTCCAGGCCATGGTGGACCAGGGGCTCCTCGGCAAGGACAAGATCGACGTCGTCGCGGTGGTCGATATCTCCACCGACGCGAAGTATTTCGCCTACCAGCTCAAGTACGATTCCATCCACGGCCGCATGAAGGCCGCCATCTCCACGAAGAAGAGCGATGCCTCCCTCGCCGAGGACGACATCCTCGTCGTGAACGGCCACGAGGTGAAGTGCGTCATGGCCGAGCGGGAGCTCAAGAACCTCCCCTGGGCCAAGCTCGGCGTCGAGTACGTCATCGAGTCCACCGGCCTCTTCACCGACGAGAAGGCCTGGGGCCACCTCGACGCCGGAGCCAAGAAGGTCATCATCTCCGCCCCCGCCAAGTCCAAGGACGAGGCCAAGAAGATCCCGACCTTCGTCATGGGCGTCAACCACGAGAAGTACGACCCTGCGAAGAACGACGTCGTCTCCAACGCCTCCTGCACCACCAACTGCCTCGCGCCGATCGTCCACGTCATCATGAAAGAAGGCATCGGCATCGACCGCGGTCTCATGACCACGATCCACTCCACCACCGCCACCCAGAAGACCGTCGACGGCGTGTCCAAGAAGGACTGGCGCGGCGGCCGCGCGGCCTCCAACAACATCATCCCCTCGACCACCGGCGCCGCCAAGGCCGTCGGCGAGGTCCTCCCCGAGACCAAGGGCAAGCTCACCGGCATGTCCTTCCGCGTCCCCACCCTCGACGTCTCCGTCGTCGACCTCACCTTCACCGCCCAGAAGGATACGTCCATCGACGAGATCGACGCTCTCCTCAAGAAGGCCTCGGAGACCTACCTCAAGAATCTCCTCGGCTACTCCAACGAGGAGCTCGTCTCCACCGATTTCATCCACGACAACCGCTCCTCGATCTACGACAGCCTCGCGACCAAGCAGAACAACCTGCCCGGCGAGAAGCGCTTCTTCAAGGTCGTGAGCTGGTACGACAACGAGTGGGGCTACTCCAACCGCGTGGTGGACCTCCTCCGCTACATGGCCTCGAAGAAGTAATCGGCTAATTCCCTTTTCACCGCAGAGGCGCAGAGAACACAGAGGGGAAATACCGGGGAGGGGAAAGAAGAAGACGGAGGAAACGCGAGCCGGCTTTCTCTCCGCCTGATCCCGTCGCATTCTGGATCTTCGCTTTCTCTCCCCCGTTCGCCTGTGTCCTCTGTGCCTCTGTGGTTCATCTCTTTCCCTCTCTCCACGGAGGCAATCATGATAAAGACAGTCAAGGACGTCGCGCTCAAGGGGAAGCGGATCGTCATGCGCGTCGATTTCAACGTGCCCATGAAGGACGGCAAGGTGCAGGACGATACCCGCATCGTGGCGGCCATCCCCACGATCAGGTACATTCTCGACCAGGGCGCGAAGAGCCTCGTGCTCATGTCCCACCTGGGCGACCCCAAGAAGGACGCCAAGAAAGCCAAGGAGAAGGCCGAGAAGGACGGCAAGGCCTTCGACGAGGCGAAGTACATCGCCGGCAAGCACCGCATGGCCCCCGTCGCCGAGTACCTCGCGGCCAAGCTGGGCAAGCCGGTCGTCTTCGCGGGCGAGGACTCCTGCTACGGCAAGAAGGCCTTCATCGACGCGCAGAAAGACGGCAGCGTGATCATGCTAGAGAACACCCGCTTCCATAAGGAAGAGACGAGCGAGGACCCGGCCGAGCGCGACAAGCTCGCGAAGGAGCTCGCCACCTACGGCGAGATTTTCGTCAACGACGCCTTCGGCACGGCTCACCGCGATCACGCCTCCACGGCGAGCATCGCCAAATTCGTGCCCGTATCCGTCGCCGGCTTCCTCATGGAAAAAGAGGTGAACTACCTCGAGCCCATGGTCACGAACCCGCCCAAGCCCATGGTCGCCATCATCGGCGGGGCCAAGGTCTCCTCCAAGATAGCCGTGCTCGAATCGCTCTTGAAGAACGCCTCCGCCCTCGTCATCGGCGGCGGCATGGCCTACACCTTCCTCAAGGCCCAGGGACACAAAATCGGCACCTCCCTCGTCGAGGACGACCAGCTCGACACCGCCAGGAAGATTCTCGAGGCCGCCAAGAAAGGCGGCGTCGCCATGGTCCTGCCCCTCGACCACGTCTGTTCCGAAAAATTCGACGCGCAGAGCCCCGCCCGCGCCATCGACGGCATCGACATCCCCGACGGGCTCATGGGCATGGATGTCGGCCCCAAGACCCTGGCCGAGTACAAGAAGGTGCTCGCCACCGCCAAGAGTGTCGTCTGGAACGGCCCGGTGGGCGTGTTCGAGTTCGACGCCTTCGCGAAGGGCACCGGCGAGGTGGCCAAGCTCGTGGCCGAAGCCACCGCCCGCGGCGCCACCACCGTCGTCGGCGGCGGCGATTCGGTGGCCGCGGTCAACAAATTCGGCCTCGCCGCCAAGATGTCCCACGTGTCCACCGGCGGCGGCGCCTCGCTCGAGCTGCTCGAGGGCAAGAAACTTCCCGGCATCGAAGTCTGCCGGGCACGGTAAGGAGCACCTATGCGTTCGTATTTCATCGCCGGCAACTGGAAGATGCACAAGACCGTCCCGGAGTCGGTGGCTCTGGCCAAGGAACTCGTCGCGGGACTGCGCGGCTGCGGCGAGAAGCTCCTTGTGGCTCCCGCCTTCACCGCCCTCGCCGCCGTCGCGGAGGTCGTGAAGGGCACGAACATCCTGCTCGGCGCCCAGAACATGGGGCCGGAGGAGCAGGGCGCCCACACCGGCGAGGTGTCCGTCCTCATGCTCAAGGACCTGGGCGTCAAGGTCGTCATCCTCGGCCACTCCGAGCGCCGGCACTCCTACGGCGAGGGCGACGAGCTCATCAACAAGAAGGTCCTGCTGGCGCTCAGGCACGGCCTCGAGCCCATTCTCTGCGTGGGCGAGACTCTCGAGGAGCGCGAGGGCGGCCGCCTCGAGGCGATCGTCGGCTCGCAGGTCGAGCGCGGCCTGGCCGGGGTGAGCGCCGAAGCGCTCAAGAACGTCACCATCGCCTACGAGCCCGTGTGGGCCATCGGCACGGGCAAGACGGCGACGCCGGAAGACGCCGACGCGGTCCATGCCTATATCCGCAAGGTGCTCGCCCGGCTCTACGGCGAGGCCGCGGCCAAGGCCGTGTGCATCCAGTACGGTGGTTCCGTCAAAGCCGACAACGCCGTCCAGCTCATGGCCAAGCCGAACATCGACGGCGCTCTCGTGGGCGGGGCGAGCCTCAAGGCCGATGCGTTCGTGCCGATTGCCCGTTTCCGGGCCTGAGCCTTCACCGGCGAAGGCGAAATCGGCCGTGGTTTCCCCGCGGCCTCGGCGGGACGGGACAGGCAGAAGCCGCCTCCCGTCCCGCAACCGGCGATAATCTCGATCATAGAAGGCCTTGCCAAGCCGAGGGCTTTCCGCTAGGATGGTTCTAAAGGGCCCTTTTTGGTGCGTTCGGCCCGAAGTGTCAGTTCGGAGAATCAAGCATGGGCATTCTTGGAATAATTCTGCTCGTCGTGTTCGTGATCGTCTCGGTCATTCTCGTTCTCATGGTCGTCATTCAGGACTCCGATTCGGACTCCCTCGGGGGACTTTTCGCCGGCGGTTCGGGCAGCGCCTTCGGTTCGCGCTCGACCAACGTCGTGGTGCGATTCACGTATATCCTGGGCGCGCTTTTCTTCGTCACGGCCTTCTCCCTGGCCTTGATCAACAAGACTTCGATCGGCAATGTGGCCGCGGCTGCCCAGCAGGGCGGCGGCACCGCCACCTCGGATTGGTGGAACGCCCAGCCCCAGAGTAAGGCGCCGGCCGCCCTCCAGGGACAGGGATCCACGAGCCCGACCAACGGCAGCCAGGTCGGGGCCCCGCCTCCGCCCCCGCCCCAGCCGACGACCACGAAGTGAGGCATCGCCCCGCGGAGCGGGGTTTGAGCTTCCGGCCGATTTTCTCGGTCGAGGAGGGCTCGGATGTTGCTTCAGCAGGTTTTCCTGCCCGACCGCATCAAGGTCGGACTCGAAAGCGTGGACAAGGATGAGCTTTTCGAAGAGCTCATCGACGTTCTCGCCAGGGCCGACGGCAGGAATTTCCCACGGGCCGCCGTGCTGGGCGCGATACGCAAACGTGAAGAAAAGCTGTCTACGGGCGTCAAGAGGGGCATAGCGCTCCCGCACGGCATGGTCGAGGGGCTCGACGGCCTCACGGGGGCGCTCGGCATTTCCAGCCGCGGAATCGAGTACGAGTCCCTCGACGGCGAACCGGTCTACATAGTCTTCTTGCTGCTCACCTCTCCGCAGGATTCGGAACTCCACCTCAGCGCCCTTAAAAGTCTCGCCAGGCTCCTCGACGACCCCGAGTTCTACACCGAGCTCGTGGAGGCGAAAAGCGAGGATCAGGCCTTCGAAATAATCAAGCAATTCGAGGATTTCGTCAGAGCATAGTTTTGAGATGTCCGAAGGGGGTGCCGCATGCCTTCTCAGGATATTCTTGATAGACTCTTCGAAACCGAGCGCCAGGCCGAGTCTCTGGCAGCCGAAGCGGGCGCCGAAGCCGACCGCAGAATAGCCGCGGCCAAGGAGCGCGCCAGACTGGAGGTGGCCGCGGCCGTGAAGTCGGCGACGGCTTCGGTGACCGCCGCGAAGGCCGCCTCCGCAGCCCAGGCGAACGACGAATATCAGCGCCTCATCGAATCCTATAGGCGAGGGATCGATGATTTGCCGGTGAACGAAGCGGCTTTCCAAGCGGTCTGCGAGCGCATCGTGGGCCGGTCGCTCCGATGACGCGCTACGCCTGGGCCTACGGATATGCGCGGAGCTGCGGCTACCAGGCGCGCTCGCGGCTCGGGTCCCGGGCCGCCCGGCTCGCCCAGGCGGGGAAATTGGACGGACTCTGGCGCGAGCTGTTCGGCGAGGATCCACCCCCCGCCGGTCCGCTCGCGGCGACGGCCGAGCGCCGCCTTCGCACCGAGGCGGGCCGGACCTTCAAGCGCATCGCGGGGCCGGAGGTCATGGCCCTGCCGTTTTTCCGCTCCCTCCTTGCCAAGGCGGAGTTCGCCTTGGTGAAGCGGCTGCTCTCCTCCTTGCACGGTTCCCCGCAGCGGGATGGACCCCGGGACTGGGGCGAGGAGGAGCTTCCGCTCGCTCCGTCCTTCGACCTCGCCGCCTTCCCCAATTCCTCGGCCATGTTCGAAGGCACCCGCTTTTCCTGGATAGCCGAGCGGGGCTTCGACGACCTCGCGGCGGCGAAGAATCGCTTGGATCGGCAATATTACGAAGAGCTCTGGGCCTCTCTCGGCTCGATCCCGTATGCCCTGCGCGCCTCCCTCGCCTCCCCGGTGGCCCACGATGTCGAGCTTGAGAATCTCGTCTGGGCGCTCCGGCTGCGCCGCTATTACGCTCTGTCGCGGGACGAAATCATCCCCCTCCTCGTCCGCCTGCGCGGGCGCGATTGCCAGACCGGCGCGATCGCCGCGCTCGCGCTTCGTCCCGACGTCAGGGCCGACTGGGCCGGATGGCGGTGGGAAGCTTTCGTCAACGATGCGCCCGAAGCCGGGCAAGCCTGGTATTTCGATGTCCGCCGTTTCGAACGCTCGCTGAGACGGCACCGCTTCGCGGAATTGCGGCGGACGCTCCACCTTAACCCTTCCTCCTACGCGCCGCTGTATTGTCTTTTCCGGATCCAGGAGTACGAGATCCTCTCCATTTTCGCCGTCATCGAGGGGCTTCAGCTGAAGGCCCCTTTCGCGGAGATAGCCGACTTCGTCGGCGGTTTGGCCGAGGTCGGAGCGTGAGTACCGTTCCCATGCGCCGAGTCGAGTTTCTCGTCATGAAGCGCGATTTCGAACTCGTCGCGCTGGGCTTGGGGAAGGCCCGCTGCTTCGAACCCATTCTCTCGCGCAAGGAGCCCGGGCCGGCCGCGGGAAGACCGCCTGTCCGCTCGCCGAGCGCGGCCGAGACCCTGCGTTCGATCAAGCGGACCCTGGGCCTCGCCTACCCGAAGGAGATTCCCGAGGGAAGCCGATTGCCCGGTCCCGAGGAGGATCGGGAACTAGAGCGCCTGGCCGCCAGGGTCCGCGTTTTCGAGGAGCTTTGGTCGGCCCAGCAGGACAAGGTGGCACGGACGAACGCCCTGCTCGAGGAGGCCCGTTCCTTCGCCGGTCTGGAGCTCCCCTTTCGCGAGCTCGACCACCTCTCCTTCCTGACGATACGCATCGGACATCTGGACCGCCTCGCCGCCGAGAGCCTCGCCTCGAACCTGGGGGATCGGGCCCTCATCCTTCCCCTGGACGATCGCGGGCTCGTCATGGCCGCAACTACCAAGAAGGGGCGCTTCGCCCTCGACACCGAGCTGAGCCGCTTGGGCTTCAAGCCGCATACCTTTCCGCCGGATTTCCAGGGCTTGCCTTCCTTCCTGCCCGAGCGCCTGGAAGGCGAGCTCGACGCCCTCGCCTCGACTACGGCCGAACTCGAGCGACGGCGCGCCGAGCTCGCCCGGGAGCTCGAGCCCGCGTGGCGCCGTCTGGCTGCCTCGTACGCGGTGCTCGAGACGATCGAAGGCTTGAAGTCGGGGCTCGATTCCTCGACCCAGGTCTACCGCCTCGAGGGTTGGATTCCGCGGGACCGGCTCGGATCCCTGGGTTCGGCGCTGCGCGCGTCGACCGCGGGGCGTATCGCGATCCGATCCTGGAGGCCCCGCGAACTGCCCGAGTCCGAGAAGGGCGAGGAAAGCGTTCCCGTGCTCCTGAAAAGGAGGGCCTACATCTCGAGCTTCGAGCGGCTCGTCCTTTCGTACGGCACGCCGTCGTATGGAACGGTCGATCCCACCCCCTTCGTAGCCGTTTTCTTCACGCTATTTTTCGGCATCATGTTCGGCGACCTGGGGCAAGGCGCGCTCATCCTGCTCGCGGGCTTTTTGCTGCGCCGCGGCGTCTTTCCCCGTTTTTCGACCTGGCGACCATTCGCCCCGATCGCCATGGGAGCCGGCGCAGGGTCCATGGCGATGGGCCTGGCGACCGGCACCTGCTTCGCCAACGAGACCTGGCTCAAGCCGCTCGAACGCTTCCTGACCTCCCTCGTCCTGGCTCACCCCGCCGACCGTTTTTTGGCTCTCCTTCCCCAGGGAGGCACCGACAGGATCTTGATCTTCTTCGGCTTCACCCTGGCGATCGGCGTCGTCGTCAACTCGATAGGTCTCGCCCTCAACGTCATCGACAGTTTCCGGACGGGGCGGCTGGGGGAGGGGCTGTTCTCGAAGACCGGTCTCTGCGGCGCCCTGTTCTTCCTCTGGGCCGTCGGCATCGGCGTCCGGGCCATGCTCGGCGGCGGCCTCGCCTGGTTCGACGCGGTGGGCCTGGGACTGCCCCTCGCGCTCATGATCTTCGAAGCTCCCCTGGCCAGCCTCGTCGATCGGCGGCCCCTGCCCGCCGGCGAAGGGGCCATCGTCTTGGCCATCGGGGGCTTCGTCACCGTCCTCGAATCGGTATCGTACTTCCTCTCCACCAGCCTGAGTTTTCTCCGTATCGGCGCCTTCGCCCTTTCGCACGCCGTCCTGTCCTTCATCGTATTCACGATGGGCGATCTCATCCGCGAATGGGCCCCGGGCGGACTGGCCTGGGAGGTCCTCGTCGTCCTCGTCGGCAATTCCATCATCCTGTTCCTGGAAGGTCTCATCGTCGTCATCCAGATAGTGCGGCTCCAGTACTACGAGTTCATGTCCAAGTTCCTCACCGAGACGGGGCGGCCCTTCGCACCCCTTCGATTCACCTTCGCAAAGGAGTGAGCCATGAAAAAGAGCTTCGCGTCGCGGGTTTTTCTCACCGTGCTGCTCGCCGCCCAGGCCGCCGCGCCTCTTGCCGCCCAGGCCGCGGCGGGAGGGGGAGGGGACTCTTCCTCGGGGAAGTACATCGCGGCCGGGCTGGCCATCGGACTCGCCTGCATCGGAGGCGGCATCGCGATCGGCCAGCTCGGGGCGGCGGCCATGGGCGCCATAGCCGAGGACGCGAGCCTGTCGGGGAAGGCCCTGCCGTATCTCGGCCTCGCCGAAGGAGTCTGTCTCTGGGGCTTCCTGGTCGCCTTGCTCATCCTGTTGGTCTAGCCATGAGCGAGATCTTCGTCATAGCGGAAGAGGAGATAGTGCTCGCCTTTCGCCTGATCGGCGTCGCCGGACGGGCGGTGGAAGGCCGGGACGAGGCGCTGAAGGCCTTCCGCGACGCGACTTCGCCGCGCGAGCGGAACCTGCGGCCTAAGGTGCTCATCCTCGCCTGCGAAGTGGCGCAGCTGCTCGAGCCGGAGCTTCGGGACTGGGAGCTCGGGAGCTCCTATCCTCTCGTCGTGCCTATCCCGTCGCAGAAACCGGGCGCGGCCGGATACCCGAGCGTCGCCGACGTGGTCAGACAGGCCATCGGCATCGCGGTTTGAACAGCAGGGAGCCGGCATGGAAGAGATCGCATCGACCGACAATATCCAAAAGGAAATACTCGACGACGCGCGCAAGAAGGCCGAGTACCTGCTGCGCCAGGCCGACGCTGAGGTCTCGCGCATCGCGGCGGAGGGCGAGGCGGAGGCGCGCCACGCCTCGGAAGCGATCGTCGCCGCAGGTACCTCGCGCGCGCAACGCGAGCGCGAGGAACTCCTGGCCCGGGTTCCGCTCGAGAAGGGGCGCTATCGGACGCAGTCTGTCGACCGCGCTCTCCGCGGCGCGCTCGAGCGGTTCATGGGCGGCCTCGGCCAGGAGCGCGTCGTCGCGCTGTCGGCCCGCCTTCTCCGGAATGCCGCCCCCCTGCTCGCCGGCAAGGACGTGACGCTGCGGTACCGCGGCTTGGCGCCCGAGTCGGCCGCCGGGGCTTTCGCGGAGAGCGTGCCCCGGGCCGGGAGGTGTTCGCTCCTCGAGGACGACGGCCTTTGTGCCGCCGGCATGGTCGTCGAGGCTTCCGGCGGCGACCTCGTCGTGCGGGCGACCATGGACCTCGTCGAGGAGGAGCTGGCCGACCGGCACCGCGGCGAACTGGCGGAAGCGCTCTACGGAAGGGCGGCGCCATGATCGAAGGCCGCATAACGCGCGTCATGGGTCCCGTGGTCGTCGCCGGAGGCCTGGGCGGGGTGGGACTGTTCGACGTGGTCGAGGTGGGCGAGGCCCGCCTGGCCGGCGAGGTCATCAAGATGGACGACGGCGGCGCCACGATTCAGGTCTACGAGGACAATACCGGCATGAGGCCGGGCGAGATCGTGCGCTCGCTCGGCGTGCCGCTTTCGGTGACTTTGGGGCCCGGGCTCCTGGGCACGATCTACGACGGCATCCAGCGTCCGCTGGAGAGACTCAAGGCCTCCTCGGGATCGTTCATCGCCGCCGGCACCAAGAGCGAGAGCCTGCCGCTCGACTCGGTATGGGATTTCGCCCCGGCCGCGTCCGTCGGCGATCCCGTGGGGCCCGGGACCCTCCTGGGCGTCGTGCGGGAGACCGAGCTCGTCGAGCACCGGGTCATGGCTCCTCCGGGCGCCCGGCCGGGCAGGGTCTCCCGCATCGCGCCCCGAGGCCGATACGCGTTGCGCGACATCGTCGCGAGCTCCGACGCCGGGGAGGACTTCCGCCTGGTCCAGGAGTGGCCCGTGCGCCGTCCCCGTCCCTCCAGAAGGCGCCTGGCGCCCACCGAGCCGCTCATGACCGGGCTCCGGGTCATCGACATCCTCTTCCCCATCTCGAAGGGCGGCACGGCCGCCATACCGGGCGCCTTCGGGACCGGCAAGACGATGACCCAGCACGCCCTGGCCAAGTTCTGCGACGCCGACATCATCGTGTACGTGGGCTGCGGCGAGCGCGGCAACGAGATGACCGAGGTGCTCACCGAGTTCCCCCATCTCGTCGATCCGCGCACGGGCCGCTCGATCATGGAGCGGACCGTCCTCATCGCGAACACCTCCAACATGCCGGTGGCGGCGCGCGAGGTCTCCATCTACACCGGCATCACGCTGGCGGAGTATTACCGGGACATGGGCTACGACGTGGCCGTCATGGCCGACTCGACCTCGCGCTGGGCCGAGGCGCTGCGCGAGCTCTCGGGCCGGCTCGAGGAGATGCCGGCCGAGGAGGGCTTCCCGGCCTACCTGCCGACGCGCCTCGCCGAGTTCTACGAGCGCGGCGGCCGCGTCGAGACCCTCGGCGGCCGGCCGGGCTCCATCTCGATCATCGGCGCCGTCTCACCTCCCGGCGGCGACTTCTCCGAGCCCGTCACCCAGCACACGAAGCGCTTCATCCGCTGCTTCTGGGGTCTCGACAAGGACCTCGCCTACGCGCGCCATTACCCGGCGATTTCCTGGATCGATTCCTACTCGGAGTACGTCGAGGAGCTCAAGGACTGGTGGGACGGCGTCGACCCCGCGTGGTTCGCGCTGCGTTCCCGCGCGATGGAGCTCCTGAAGCGGGAGCAGCGCCTCCAGCAGATCGTGCGCCTCATCGGGCCCGACGCCCTGCCCGACGAGCAAAGGCTCATCCTGATCACGGCCGACCTTTTGAAGAACGGTTTCCTGCAGCAGAGCTCCTTCGACGAGGTGGACCGGTTCTGCTCGCCGCGGAAAGCGATCCTCCTCATACGGGCGATCATGGACTTCCACACCCGCGCCGAGGCCGCCATCAAGGGCGGGACCCCTCTGCCGCGCATCGCGTCGCTGCCGGTTAGGGAGCGGCTCTCCCGGCTCAAGTCCGAAGTGAGCAACGAGGGGGCCGAAGGCATCGAGGCGGCCATGCGCGAAGTGGCCGCGGCCTTCGACGCCATCGGGCGCGCTCCCGCCGCGGAGGAGGGCAGATGAGAGGCATCGAGCACCGCGGCATCGTCCACGCGGAAGGGCCGATACTCGTCGCCGAATGCACCGAAAGGGCCGGCTTCGGCGAGCTCGTGGCGGTGTACGGCCGCGACGGCGCGCGCCGCGTCGGCCGGGTCCTGGACAGCTCGGACCGCAGCGTCGCGATCCAGCTGTTCTCGTCCAACGCCGGGCTTTCGCTCGAGGAGACGAGGGTGGAATATCTCGCTCGTTCCCTGGAGCTGCGCGTCGGCCCCGATCTCCTGGGCCGCATCTTCGACGGCCTCGGCAGGCCGGCCGACGACTATCCCGAAATCCTTTCCTCCGAATTCCGGGATGTCAACGGAAGCCCCATCAATCCGGCCGCCCGTGTCTATCCCCGGGACTTCATCCAGACGGGCATCTCCGCCATAGACGGCATGAACACCCTCATCCGCGGCCAGAAGCTGCCGCTGTTCTCCGGCAACGGACTTCCGCACAACAGGATTGCGGCGCAGATCACGAGGCAGGCGCGCATCCTCTCGGCCGACGAGCCCTTCGCCGTGGTCTTCGCCGCCATGGGCATCAAGTACGACGTGGCGCGCTTTTTCGTCGAGTCCTTCGAGCGATCCGGCGTCCTCGCGAGAGTGGTCATGTTCTTCTCGCTCGCCGACAGCCCCTCGATCGAACGGCTCGTCACCCCGCGCTCCGCCCTCACCGCCGCCGAATATCTCGCCTACGAGCGGGGCATGCACGTCCTCGTGATCCTCACCGACATGACGAACTATTGCGAGGCGCTGCGCGAGGTGTCGGCCTCGAGGGGCGAGGTGCCTTCCCGCAAGGGCTATCCGGGCTATCTATACTCGGATCTCGCCTCGCTGTACGAGCGAGCCGGCAGGATCGAGAGCTCCTCGGGCTCCATAACGCAGATTCCGATACTCTCCATGCCCAACGACGATATCACCAATCCCATACCCGACCTCACGGGCTATATCACCGAGGGACAGATCGTCGTCGACCGCGAGCTTTCGCAGAAAGGCGTCTATCCGCCGATCGCCGTCATGCCTTCCCTGTCCCGGCTCATGAAGGACGGCATCGGGGAGGGCATGACCCGCGAGGACCACAAGGACCTTTCGACCCAGCTCTTCGCCTCCTACGCCCGGGTGCGCAACGTGCGCAACCTCTCCGCCATCATCGGCGAGGAGGAGCTGTCCGTTCTGGACAAAACGTATCTCCGCTTCGGCGAGCGCTTCGAGACCGAGTTCCTGGCCCAGGGCGAGGACGAGGACCGGAGCATAGGCGAGACCCTCGACATCGGCTGGCGCCTTCTGGGCGCGCTGCCGCGCGAGGAGCTGCTGCGCCTGAGCCTGTCCCTCATCGAGCGGCACTTGCCCGGCGCGGACGGCCGCACCGGCGGAGCCGGCGTGTCCGATGGAGCCGGGGCGGCCGGCGGAGCAACAGCGTCCGGCGGAGCAACAGCGTCCGGCGGAGCAACAGCGGCCGGCGCAGCAACAGCGTCCGGCGGAGCAATGGCTGCCGGCGGACGCGGCGCCGACGCGAAGGGAGGCGCCTAACGTGTCGATCCAAGGCCTGGCCCCGACCAAGTCGAACCTGCTCAAGGAGAAGGAGAATCTCGCCCTCGCGACCGAGGGCTACGAACTCCTGGAGCGCAAGCGCGAGATTCTCATGATCGAGCTCATGAAGCGCGTCGACGAGGCGAAGATGCTCGAACACGAACTTGAGCGGGCTTCCGAGGCGGCCTACGCCTCGATGCGGCGCATGATCTTCTCGCTCGGCCGCGAAGGCGCCGCCGAGCTCGCGGAGGGCGCCGTCCTGGGCGCCTCCGTCCGCGAATCCACCGTGCAGGTGGCGGGGCTGCGCATCCCGGCGCTGGAGGCGGTCGTCCCCGAGCGGCGGCTCCAATCCTCCTTCGTGAATTCATTTGCGGAGTCGGACGAAACTATGCTAGAGTTCCATAGGGTTCTCAAGTTGGCGGTGGCCATGTCGGCGATCCGCTCGGTCGTGTGGAGGCTCGCCAGGGAGGTGCGCAAGACGCAGCGACGGGTCAACGCCCTGGAGAAAATGGTCATACCGGATTCAAAGGCGCGAAAGACATTTATCGAAGCCTCCCTCGAGGAGCGCGAACGCGAAGCGGTCTTTGCCGTGAAGCTGCTCAAGACGCGAGGGGCGAAGCGAGGCGCGACATGAAGGGCCTCCTTTCGAATGTCATCGTCCTGGTCAACGGGGCGGAATCGTCCATCTCGGCGGTCAAGTACGCCATCGCGCTCCAGAGGGCCTACGGCAGCGCGGTGACGGCCGTCTACGTGGTCGATACGCATACGATTCGCCAACTTGCCCTGAGCCGAATTTTCGTCGATGACGAGAGCGAGGAATACGAGCGGAGCCTCGCCGAGACGGGACGCCGCTATCTCGCCTTCGCGGGCGAGCTGGCGCGGGTCAAGGGCGCGACGATCGAACGGCGTCTCCTCTCGGGCTCGATCGCGGGCGAGGTCGTGCGGGCCGCGGAGGACCTCGCCGCGGACGGGATAATCCTGGGCGGGTGGGAGCGAGGTTCGGTTTTCCGCGACCTCCTGGCCGAGGAGAACAAGGAGATAGCCCGCACCGCCCGCTGCTCCGTACTGATCGTACGGGGCTCCGCGGCCGAGGAGGCCTACCGGAGCCTGTGAATCGACCGGGTTCGGCGGGACGGCGGAACGGGATTAGGAGGAACGATGAGAGTTGCCGTCGTATTCGCGCCGGAGCGCGCCGATACCACCCTGACGGCCATGGCGCGTGAACTCGCGCGGGCCCTGCAGGCGAAGGGTCACTTCGTGGACATCGCCGAGGCGAAAAGCGGGGAAGCCCATCGCCTTACCGGTTACGATTACGTTATAGTGGGGACCGCGCCCGTCGGGCTTCGCGGGAACATTCCGCCGCGTCTGGGCGATTTTCTCGCCCAATCCGGCGCCTTGCAGGGCAAGAGGGCCATGGCCTTCGTGCGGAAATCCGGCCTGTCCTCAGCCAAGGCGCTCAAGAGACTCATGACTGTCATGGAATCCGAGGGTATGATCGTCAATTACGCTGTGATTATCGCGAGCATCCAGGATGCCGCGGAGGCGGCGCGCGGCGCTCCACTAGAACGGAATTAGATTCGTGGAAAATTACTACGATGTCCTCGGCATCGGCCCGGAGGCGAGCACCAGCCAGGTGAAGAGCGCCTTCAGGCGGCAGGCCAAGAAGCACCACCCCGATATATCCGCCGCGCGCGATTCCTCGTCCGCCGGCGGCTCTTCCTCCAATCGCGCGGCCGAGGCGGCGATGCGCCTTCTGCTCGAAGCCTACCGCATGCTCGCCGATCCCGAACGGCGCCGCGCCTACGATCGCAGCATGCGCCGGCGGGCCGCGGAGGAAGGCGGCTTCGATTACCGCGTCTTCCTGAAGGCCCGTCCGGACGACCCGCAAAGCCAGGCCCGGCTCATCGTGTTCGACCTCCTCCACGAGCTCGAGGACGAGGCGCTGGAGGTCTACGAGCGCTCCAAGTCGCTCGGCGACTTCCGGCTCGAGCGATGGCTCGAACGGGGCGAGGCCATGGACGCCGAGCTCTGCCTGGCCGAGGAGTACGAGAAGCGGGAGCGCTGGCTCAAGGCCTACAACATCTACCGGCGCCTCATCGGCATGGAGAAGGAGCGGCCATGGTTCCGCTACTTCTTCGATGTCGTGGCGCTGAAATTCAGGACTCTCGTCCTCCTCAAGCTCCCCCGGATGCTCGATGAGGAGGATTTCGTCGATCGCCTGGAGGAGGCCGCTTCCCTCGAGGTGTCGAGGCGGGACAG
Organism: bacterium; assembly: GCA_021779995.1. Taxonomy (GTDB): domain Bacteria; phylum Spirochaetota; class Spirochaetia; order Treponematales; family Rectinemataceae; genus JAJXZP01. The sequence continues at coordinate 22,600 of JAJXZP010000246.1, forward strand.
CGCCCAGTTTCTGCGCAAGAAGGCCGAGGTTCAGCTCCGGCGCGGCGAGACGGCCGAGGCCGTCGAGTCGCTGCGCCGGGCCTCCAACCTCGAGCCGCGTCTGGCCGGACTATCCGCGCTCAGGCGCAAGGCCGAACTCCAGATGGGCACCTGACGCTTCGGGTGCGCGTCTTGCGTAAACTCCGTTTATCCATTACCTTTCCCCGGAACGTTCATTGCTGCGACGAGAAGGATTCCCCATGAAGCATTCGATACGCATCGCGCTTTTCGCCCTGTGCGCCGCGGCGGTTCTGCCGCTTTCGGGCGCGGCCCAGACCATCGACCAGCCCGTGGCCACCGTGAAGCTCATCCGGCTGGAGGTGTACTCCCTCCTGCAGTTCAAGGCCGATCTCAAACTGGTCGAAGATACCCTCCACACCCAGCTCACCCCCCAGCAGCGCCTCGATTTTCTCAACAGCCAGATCGACGCGATGCTGTTCCGGCAGTACTGCGAGCGGGAAAATATCATCGTCTCGGACGCCGACATCAACCAGGCCTACCTCCAGCTGAAGAGCCAGCTCGGACCCGGGGCGACCGACGAGGCCGTCGACGCCAGCCTGCGGAGCCAAGGCATCTACGTCGCTCCCAAGGTCTACATCAAGCAGCAGATGCTCCTCAACCGCTACATCCAGCTCAAGAAATCGGCGGAGCTCAAGGCCATCAAGGCCCCGACGCCGGACGAGGTCCTCAAGGAGTACGAGCTTCGCAAGGCGATGCTCATCCGTCCCGATTCGGTCCGCGTAAGCGTCATCTTCGTCGATCTGCGCGGCAAATCGGCCGACGAGCGGAAGAAGGAACAGGCCCTCATGCAGTCCATCGCCGACAAGGTGAAGAGCGATCCCACGAGCTTCGACACCTACATGCTCCAGGGCATGGATCCCAGCTCGGGCTACCATGCGACGAGCTCCCTCCTGGTGGCGCGCTCGCCCCAGTCCGAGACGGCCTACGGCGCCGACTTCCTCGACACCGTCTTCGCGCTCAAGGTCGGCGGCATCAGCCCCCTCATGTCGAATCCCACCGGCTACGAGATCGTGCGCGTCAACGAGGTGCTGCCCCAGAAACAGCTCACCCTCTCCGACCCCGTGCCCGGACAACCCAACGCCACCGTCCAGGACTGGATCGTCTATGAGCTCACCATGCGCAACCGGCAGGCTTTCCTCAAGTCCGTCCAGGACGAGCTGGTCACCAAGCTGCGCAAGGAAGGTTCCGTGAAGATTTTCGACGACAGTCTCAACTTCTAGAGGCCGCGCACCGTGGCATCCCGGCGCAAGGCGCGCATCCTGGCCTTTCAGGCACTCTACGCGTGGGACGCCACGGGCGGCACCACCGCCGACATCCTGGCGTTTTCCTGGCTTGACGAGGACAAGCGCCTCAACATGGACGAGGAGATGTCGGCCTTCGCCCGGCTCCTGATAGCCGGGACGCTCGAGAATATCGGAGCGGTCGACGCGGCGATCCGTTCCCACCTGCAGAACTGGTCCTTCGAGCGGCTCAAGAAGGTCGATCTCGCCGTGCTCAGGATCGGCGTCTATTCCCTGCTCTTCCAGAAGGATATTCCGGCTCAGATTACCATAGACGAGGCTATCGAAATCGTGAAGGAGTACGGATCGGAAGATTCGTACCGATTCGTCAACGGGGTGCTCGATGGCATTTGGAAGTCTGCGGAGAAGTGATGGGCGCGCGGGAATACGCCATGTCTCGAAGGCAGCCGCGTCGGCCGCCGTTCTGGCGCTCTGCTGGCTCGCGCTTTCGGCCTGCTCGCCTGCGGCGCGCGAGTCCCGTTTCTCGGCTTCGCTCGGCTCCATAGACGCCGCTCTGGCCGTAGGCCGGCCGGCCGGGCCCGCCTTCGCTTCCGCGGCCGGGAACGCCGTCAGCGGAGCCGACTGGCTCTCGCTCATCAAGCGGGCCCTGCGGGCCGAGACGGCCGGGGAGAAGGGTATCGCCGCCTCGATCGCGCGAAAGGCTCTCGCCGGAGCCCCGGGTTCGGATGCGGCGGCCTTCGGCGCGGCCTACGCCTTCCTCCGCACGGGCCATCCGGCCTCCGCCCTGGCCCTCTTCCCCTCCCGGCTTTCTCGTCAGGACTATCCCCGGCTTTGGGCGGAAGCTTTCGTCGAGACGGCAAGGCGCGGCAACCCGCCGGCATCCGAGCTCGACGCGGCTTCGCTCGGCGCGCTCGGCTCGATCGCGGGCGAACCGCGCCTCTTCATCTCCGCGGCGGTCTCGGCCCTGGCGGCGGGCGACGAGACCTCCGCCCAGGCCTGGCTCGGAAGGGCGGTGGCCGGCGGCGCCGTGCCGGACACGGCCCTTATGTGGGACTGCGGCCTCTACCGGGCGCTGGCCGCGCGTTCCGACGCCGGCGCCGACCCCGAGGATCTCTGCATCATGGGGGACGCATCCTGGCAGGTCGGCGACTTCGCCGCCGCCCAGGAGCGCTGGCAGCGGGCGATCAGCCTGAATCCCCGCGTGTCCTGGAAGGCCTATCTCAAGCTCGCCCTGCTCGCCGGCACGGGCACGGAGCTCCAGGCGAGCTATTTCGCCAGGCTGCGCGCCGCCTTCGTCGACCTGCCGCAGGCCAGGGCCGATCCGGAGGCGGTGACCGCCTACGCCGCCTACCTGGCGCGCTCGGGACACCGCTCTCGGGCGCTGACGATGCTCGGCCCGTATTCCCAGAACACGGAGGCCGGCGCCCTCGATCTGACGATCAAGGGCTCAAGCTGGCCCGAGGACCGGTTCGTCGCGGCCGCGGAGAGTTTCGCGGCCGCTCGGCCCCAGAGCGGCCGAGCTCTCGGCTACGCTCTTCGCGTCCTCTTCGAGCGTGGACGCTTCGCCGATATGGCGGTACTCTATGCGACGGGGCAGGCGAGGAAACTCGACTATCCATACCGCTGGTATTACGGGGCAGCTGTCGATGCCGCCTACGGTCGCTTCGACGCCTCGTCGTCGGCCCTCGAGGCGCAGCTGGCGTCGTCCGGGCCGACCGAGGCGCCCTCAGCCGAGGCTCTCTACGCCGATTTCGCCCTGGGCACGCTTGAACTCCGTTCGGGCGACGCGGGGAAGGCGGTGGAGTATTTTTCTCGCTCGCGCGACGCGGCTTCGGACGGGAAGACCCGCTGCGCCATTTTGAAGGAACTCGGGCGGGCGCAATCGGCTACCGGAGACCGTGAAGCCGCCTTGGCGAGCTGGAGGGAAGCCCTCCGCGCGGACCCGCGCGATCCGGAGGCGGCCTTGCTCGCCAAGGGACTGCCGACCGCCTCGCCGTAGGGTGCGAGCTTCCTCGTCCGTTCGTACCTCGGTGCGGCACGATCTATCTGAAGAGAATGGAGAACCGAAGTGATTCGACTGAAAAACGCCACGCAGCTCGACAAGATACGCCAATCCTGCCGCCTTCTCTCGGAGCTGTTCGTCGAGGTGGCCCCGCGGGTCGCGCCCGGCGTGAGCACGCTCGAGCTCGACGAGGCCGCGCGGGGCTTCATCCTTTCGCACGGCGCCAAGCCCGCCTTTCTCGGCTACGAGGGCTACCCGGCCAGTCTCTGCGTGTCCGTCAACGAGGAGGTCATCCACGGGATACCCGGAAAGCGCCGGCTCGTCGAGGGCGACATCGTCAGCCTCGATTGCGGGATCGATCTCGAGGGACATTTCTCGGACGCGGCCATAACGCTTCCCGTCGGGCGGGTTTCCGAGGAAGCCTCCCGCCTCATGCGCGTCACGCGCGAGTGCCTGGAGCGAGCGGTCGCGGCGGTGCGGCCGGGCGGCCGGATCCACGACATCGCTCGGGCGGTGTACGGCCACGCGACCGCCAACGGCTACGGCGTGGTCCGCAGCTATTGCGGGCACGGTGTCGGCCTCGCCCCGCACGAGGACCCGCAGATACCCAACTACGTCAGTCCCGGCCCCAATCCCCGAATCGTACCGGGCATGGTCCTCGCGATCGAGCCGATGATCAATCTCGGCACGGACGCCGTCCGGCTCCTCGACGACGACTGGACGGTCGTGACGCTCGACAAGAAGATTTCGGCCCATTACGAGCATACGGTGGCCGTCCTCGAAGATAGGATAGAGGTGTTGACCTCCTGGAAATATCCCGAGTCCTGAACGACGCTGGAAATGTTCCAGGCGTTTCAGCCGCCCATGAAGGGCCGCGACACGTTCGACCTAGCAAGGAGCGCAAAATGTCACTGCTGAAGAAACTGTATTCGCGGAATTTCTTCATAGCGAATCTCGTGCTCGTGGGCGTCCTCATAGGCTTCGCGCTCGCTTTCATGGGCTTCTCCCGCGCGTCCGCGGGACTCTCCTCGACGACGATCATGGCCGAGGGCCCGGCCGTCCAGGTTCCCGCCGACGCCAAGGCCGCCATCGCCGCCGCCGAAGCGGTCCAGAGCGCCTTCCGCTATGTGGCGGCCACCGTCCAGCCGGCCGTGGTGGAGCTGAACGTGGTGGAGAAGCCCAGCGACCAGCCCAATCCCGAGGATCAACTGCCGCCCTTCTTCTTTCCCTCTCCCGACCAGGGGCAGGGCCCGAATCCGCAGCCGTATCAGGAGCGGGGCCTCGGGTCGGGCATCATCGTGCGGCGGGACGGCCGCACGGTCTATGTGCTGACCAACAACCACGTGGCCGGATCGGCCAGCGAGATCACGGTCACGACTCACGGGGGCACGGAATACAAGGCCACCCTCGTCGGCACGGACGAGCGCAAGGACCTGGCCATGGTCAAGTTCGAGTCGGACTCCACGAACATCGCCGTCGCCGCGCTCGGCGACTCCTCCAAGGTCAGGGTCGGCGACTGGGCCATCGCGATCGGGAACCCCTTCGGCCTCGTTTCGTCGGTGACCACGGGCATAGTGAGCGCGATAGGGCGCACCGGCAGCGATCTCGGCCCCTCGGGCGCTCCGGACGGCAACATCTCGGACTTCATCCAGACCGACGCCTCGATCAACAAAGGCAACTCGGGCGGGGCGCTCGTCAATATCCGCGGGGAAGTCGTGGGCATAAACACCTGGATCGCCTCTCCCACCGGAGGGAGCATCGGCCTGGGCTTCGCCATCCCGATCAACAACGCCAAGAAGGCGATCGACGATTTCATCACCAAGGGCAAGGTCAGCTACGGCTGGCTCGGCGTCTCGCTGCGCGACTTGGATCAGGCCACCGCGGCCGAGCTCGGCGTCGACCCCAGAGCCGGCGCCTTCGCGGCGCACGTCTTCTACGACAGCCCGGCTCAGAAGGGGGGCATGCTCGCCGGCGATTTCATCGTCAAGGTCAACGGCCAGGCCATCACGGGCATGGACCAGCTCATCCGCATAGTGGGCGACCTCCCTTCGGAGAAGAAGGCGAGCATCGTCGTCACGCGCGGCGGCGCTCCCATCGAGCTCTCCGTTCTCATCGAGCCGCGGAAGAACTCGGTGGCCGCCAACGACGGCAACGTCTTCCCCGGGGTCGACGTCGTCTCGCTCAAGTCGGAGGACATCGATCAGGGCAAGCTGCCCAGGGGCGTCGCGGGCGTGGCGGTCGTGAACGTCATCCCCAAGTCTCCGGCGGCCACCATAGGGCTCAAGCCCGGCGACATCATCACGAAGGTCGACGGCACCGCCATCTCCACCGTGCGCGATTTCTACCGGCGGATCAACGACCCCGCCGCCGATAAAATAGCCTTCGAGGTGAATCGGGACGGCACTAGCCTGACCACGCTTGCCTATGTCCGCAAGTGAACCTATAGTCGAGGCCTAGGCAGGCCGGGGCGCCCCGGCCGATGGCGGCGGTTTTGCAGGAATCCGTCGCCGAGCCACGTTCAACGAGGGAGAGACCGCCGTGCGCAAGGAATTCCTTTCTTACAACATCGTCCGCAACAACGCGCTCAAAATGGCGTACCGGATACACCAGGACGGTTTCGTTCCCGATGTCATCTACGTCTCGCTGCGAGGCGGGGCCTACATCGGCAATGTCATCAGCGAATACTTCAAGCTCGTGCGCGGCGAGACGCGGCCCGTGTTCTACGCCGCCGTCGTCGCGCGTTCCTACACCGGCATCAACCGGCAGGAGCAGGTCCGCGTCGACGGCTGGACCTACAGCCCCGAGTACCTGCGCCACGGGGACCGCGTCCTCCTCGTCGACGACATCTACGATTCGGGCAGGACGGTGAATCACCTCACCGAGATCATCCTCGGCAAGGGCCTGCCCAGGTCCGACGTCAAGATAGCCGTGCATGACTACAAGATCTGCTCGTATCGGCGAGAGAAGCTCCCCATCGTGCCGGACTACTGGTGCCGCATGCACGAGATAGCCGACGCCGAGGACGAGATTTGGATCCACTACATGAGCCATGAGCTCGTGGGCTTGAGCGAGGAGGAACTGGGTCGGCACTACTATCCGGAGGATCCGGAGTTGCGGGAGATATTCGGCGCCCTCAAGCGATAGAAGGCGAGCCGATTCCCCTTCGTCGGGAGGGTGCATGAGCGTACGCCCGGGGGCGGTCGCGGCGATCGTCCTGTTGTTCGGTCTCGTTGGGCTGCCCGCGCTCGCGGGGCAGACTCCCCCCGCGTCCGCGGGAGTGTCGAAACTCTCCGCCACCGACCTCGAGCTTTCTCCGCCCGGGAAACCGTCCTCGTTCCGATTCCTGCCCGACGGGAAGTGGATTCGCTTCGACCGCCCCCTCGCTCTGTCGGCGGCCCGGGGCGAGGAGCGGCTCTACCGACTCGAGGTCCGCGCCCGAGACGGCGCCGACGAGATCGATTCCTATCTCATCGACAAGCGTCCTCCACCTCCTCCCGCGGCCGGCATCCCGGGCGGCGTCTACCGAAAGGCGATCTCGATCACGCTCGGCGCGCGGGAGGGCTCGACCGTGTTCTGGACCCTCCTCGGGTCCGGGTCCGGGTCCGGCTTTCACCGAGCCGCCGACGGCGCGGCCTGCGTCCTCGAGCCCCCGAAGGAGGGCACCGCCACCTATACGCTGGTCGCGTACGCCGTGGATCGGGCGGGCAATCGAAGCCGGCCCGCAGTCTTCACGTACCGCCTCGCCCCCGAGGGCCTTTCGGTCGAGGGCCCGCCGGCGCGGGCCGCGCCTCCCGCGATCGCAGTTGACGATTCCCTGCCTCCGCCGACGGTCGACGCCTCGGCCGGGGAGGTCGCCATATCGGCGGCGGCGGGGACGGGCGCGAGCCCGAGTCCGAGCCTCTACGTGGCCGTCGATCCGTCGGCGCCGCCCGAGTCGGCGTACGATTTCGTCCAGGCACCCGTGGTCGGCGACCGGTATGTAGTTCGCCTAACCTGTCCTTACGGATGGAGCGGTTCGCTCCCGGTGTATTACGCCTATTTCGCGGACGGGAAATTCGTCCGCGCCCGCGATCCGATTTCCGTGCCCCTGGTCTTCGCGGCGGCCGAGGCGGCGCCTCCGCCGCCCCCCGCCGCGCCGGAGCTGGCGCGCGATCCGCTCGGCCGCGGGGCCTTCCTCTTCTTTCCCGACTACGACGGGTCCATCTACGTCAAGGTGGATTCCGCGGCGGAAAGCCGGTATCACGGGCCGCTCGCCGTCGGAGGGGAGGGCGGGAAGGTCAGAGTCTCCTGGGAGGGGGAAGACGCCTGGGGGCGCCGCTCCGCCGAAAGCGAAATCACGCTCGAGCTGCCTCCCACGGCGCCCGATCTCGATATTCTGGGCGCCAGCGACGGGGGCAGGACGGCCGAGGGCGTTTCGCTCAGTCCCAGCGCGCCCGGCGTGCTGCGCTATGAGCTCGGCACGACCGAGAATCCGCCCGGAGAGCCGAGCGCCGCTTCGCCCCGCCTGGACCGGAGCTTGGGCCTCGACTGCCCCGCGGGGCAGGTCCGGCATATCCTCATCCGCTACCGCCCCTTCTCCGGCCTCGGGCCCGGCGCAGTCGGCGGCGACGAGAAGGACCTGAGCTTCACGATCGACAAGCGCCCGCCTCCGGAGCCCGTCCTCGCCGTCGAGCTTCCCTCCTATGCCGACCGGCCGCTTTCCCTGGCCTTCAAGCCGGCGGGCCCGGGATGCTCGATCCTCGCCTCGGTCTCCGCCGGCGAAAGCTCGGCGGACTTCGCGCGGGTCGACGGCCCCGTAAGCCTGAGCGGATCGGATGCGGGTCCGGTGACCTATCGCGTCAGGGCCTATGCCGTCGACGATCTCGGAAACCGCTCGGCCGAAATGCGGTCGGTCGTCGTCGTGGATCGCGATTCCCTCTACGCCGCCGAGGGCGGCTCCCCGAGCGGCGACGGCTCGCCTCGGCGCCCCTTCGGCTCGCTCGCGGCCGCGCTGCGGGCGGCCGCGGCGCTCGGCAAGAGGAACATCACTATCCGGGGAAGCCTGGCGCTCCCGCCGCGAGTCGAGCTCGACCGCGACCTTGTCATCCAAGGCGGCTACGCGGAGGACTGGTCGAGCGATCAGGCGCGGAAGGCGACGCTCTCGGCGGCGATGTCGGGGAGCGGGCCGGCCATCACCGTCGTCGGCTCGCGTCTGATCCTGCGAAACCTCGACCTGCGCGCGACGGGGAAGGGCGGCTGCCTGCTCGCCGCGAGCGGCGGCGCCGAGCTCGACGTGGAGGGCTGCCGAATCTCGACGAAGGGTGAAGGCGATTTCGTGGCGCTCCGCCTTCGCTCCTCGAAGCTCCGCATCCGAGATTCGACCATCGCCGCCGAGTCCGCCGTCTCCTGCACGGCCGTCGATGCCGCCGACTCGGGGATCCGCGTCGAGAAATCCATCGTCGAGGCGGGAGCCGCGGTCCACGCGTTCAACGCCTTTCTCGTCAGGGGCGGATCGCTCGCGTTGGATGAAACGCTTCTCGAGAGTTCCGCCGATCTCGCGCTCAGTCTGCTGGACCTGAGAGCCGCGTCGCTGGGCATGAGGCGCGATTTCGTGAAGGTGGGCGGAGGCTCGGGCTACCTGCGGATCGGCTCCTTCGCCGATGCGCCCGGCACGATACGGGATTGCCGATTCGAGATCGCCTGGCGCGGCGAGGGCACGCTCTTCTCGCTTCGAGGCGCCGCGCCCTCCTTTCTCTTCGACACCATCCTCGCCGCCTCAGAGCGGGGTTCGCTCCGCTATTTCGACGCCCGACGCGCCGATTTCCGGGTCCGGGACAGCATCCTCTCCTGCTCGGCGGGCGGCTTCGAACTCCTGCGGACCGATACGAGCCTCGGCGCGGGAGCCTTCGTCGCGGATTGCATCTGGGGCTTTCCCCGCCTCGTCGCCGGAGCGATGGAAATCCGGACCCTCGAGGAGCTCGACGCCCTCAACGCCCCATCGGCGCTCTATTCCTCCCGAAAGCACGTGTCCGAGCCTCCGGAGACGACTTTCGCGGCGCCGCTCAAGGGCCTTGAGCATCTGAAGCCCTCTTCGGCCTGCGTGGGCGCCGCCCTGCCCCTCGACGAGGGAACTTCCACCGATTTCCTGGGGAATCCCCGGCCGGGATGCGCCGGGCCGGGAATGCCTGATATCGGAGCGGAGGAGCTGCAGCGCTAGATCGCCGTCCCCTCGGGAATGACCGCGTTCTTGGGTATGACGATGATGCCGTCGACCACATAGTGCAGGGGAAACTCGCCGTCGCTCCGCTCCATGCTGTCGATCCCGATGCGGCAGTTCTGCCCGATGCGGGCGTTCTTGTCGATGATGGCGCCCTTCACGATCGAGCCCTGTCCTATGCCCACGTCGGGCCTGCCGAGGACCCGGCTCTCGGCCCGCTGCTCGGACGTCTCGTAGTAGTCGGCGCCCATGCAGACGACCCCGTCCAAGCTCGCGCCCGATTCGATGACGGTGCGCACGCCGACGATGGAGCGGCTGATCGAAGCGTTCGTGATGATGCAGCCTTCCGCGGTGAGCGCCTGGTTGAGCGTGCAGTAGTTCAGCTTGGAAGCCGGCAGGTTGCGCTTGTGGGTGTAGATCGGCAGGTCTTCCTCGTAGAAGTTGAACTGCGGGTTGATCGAGGTGAGGTCGAGATTGGCCTCGTAGAAGGATTTGATCGTGCCGATGTCTTCCCAGTAGCCGTTGAAGAGATACGCGTTGACGCTCTGCTTCGAGAGGATGTCCGGAATGATCTCCTTGCCGAAATCGTTGAAGTCGTTGGTCAGCGAGCGCTCCATCAGGGCGGCGTCGAAAATGTAGATCCCCATGTTCGCGAGGTAATCCTTGCCGCCGGATCGCCGCTCGGGCCGCAGCTCCTGCGGTATCTTGAACTCGGAAATGTCCTTCGTGGGACCCGGCTTCTCCATGAAGCTGGCGATCCGGGTCTTCTTGTCTATGGCCATGATGCCGAGCGAGCTCGCCGAGGCGCGATCGACCGTGGTGCCGGCGATCGTGAGGCTGCACCCCGACTCGACATGCTTGCGGAACATGTCCGCGAGGTCCATTCGATAGAGCTGGTCGCCCGAGACGATGAGGTAGTGCGTCGGCGACTGCGGCCGGAAATGCACGAGATTCTTGCGGACCGCGTCCGCCGTGCCCTCGAACCAGCCCGAATGGACGAGGGTCTGCTCGGCCGCGAGAATCTCGACGTAGCCGTGCGAGAAGGAGTCGAAGGTGTAGGTGTGCGCTATATGCAGATGGAGCGAGGCCGAGTTGAACTGGGTGAGGATGTAAATCTGGTTGAATCCGGCGTTGATGCAGTTGGAGATGGGAATGTCCACGATGCGGTATTTGCCGCCGAAAGGCACTGCCGGCTTGGCTCTGTCCTTGGTCAGAGGGAACAGGCGGGTGCCTTTGCCCCCGCCGAGCACGATGGAAAGAACCTTGGCCACAGTCTCCTCCTTGAGCCTTGCTGAAACCGATATTCACAACGCGCGGGCGTTCGCGGCCGTCCCGCCGGCCGACCGGCTCGACTGGGATGCCGCCTGCCAGGTGGTCCACGGGCTGCGGGCCTTCGAGCGGTCGCGTGGCGGGCCGGGGCCGGACTTCGCCCCGATCA
>JAJXZP010000194.1 GCA_021779995.1 bacterium
CGAGGCCGCCACGGGCAAGAAGTGGGTCGACTACTGGCTGCACAACGAGTTCCTCGTCATCTCCAACGGCAAGATGTCCAAGTCCTCGGGCGGCTTCCTGACCCTGCAACGCCTCATCGACTCGGGCTACGAGAGCCTCGACTACCGCTACTTCCTCCTCGGCGCCCATTACCGCTCCCAGCTCCAGTACTCGACCGAAAGCATGGACTCGGCCGCGTCCGCGCGGCGCTCCCTGGGCGAGAGGATCCTCGCCCTCAAGGACAAGGCCGGCTCCGCCGCCCTCCCCTCCCCGGAGGCGCTCGGGCCCGCGGCGCGCGGCTACCTCGAGGCTTTCGCCTCCGCCCTGGGGCAGGACATGGCCACGCCCCGCGCCCTGGCCGAGCTCTGGGGCCTCCTGCGCGACCCGAAGCTCGACCCGGCCGAGGCCCTCGCCGCCGCCTACGACATGGACCGCGTTTTCGGCCTCGGACTTCGGACCCTGGAACGCCCGGCCGAGCACGCGATCGAGCCCGAGCTGGCCGCCGAGATCGAAAAACTCGTGGCCGAGCGCGCGGACGCCAAGAAGGCCAAGGACTATGCCCGGGCCGACGCGATCAGGAACGAACTGAAAAACCGCGGCATCGTCCTCGAGGACGGGCCGGCGGGCACTTCGTGGAGGCGCGCATGACACCTGCTCGGCGGCTGCCGACTTCGCCCGTCCCGTCGGGGCGGGGCGTAACCCGAAGGTAGCGGCATTGTTTTCCAGTAGCGGACCCCCTGGGGCCGAGGATATACGGCGCCTGTACGATTCGGCGGCGCCCGTCCTCGTGCGCATAGCAGTGCGCATAACGGGCAGCTCGGAGTCCGCGGAGGATGTCGTGCAGGACGCTTTCGCCCGCCTCATCGAGAAAGAAATCGCGTTTCCGTCGATGGACGACGCGAAATTCTGGCTCATCCGCGTTGTCAAGAACGGAGCCCTCAACTTCGCCAAGCGCAAGGGCCGCGAGGTCAAGGCCTACGAACGCTGGTGGAGAGGCGAACGGGATCAGAGCGGGGCGGCGGACGAGAGCGTGCTCAAGGACGAGTCGGCCGAGGAACTTCGCCGCGGCCTCGAGGAACTGCCCGAGAAGCTCAAGGCGGTCCTCGTCCTCAAGGAATACGGCGGCTTGAACTACAAGGAAATAGGCAGGGTCCTCGGCATCAGCGAGGGCAATGTCAAGGTGCGGGCCTTCCGCGCGCGGGAAGCGCTTCTCGAAAAGCTCGGGGAGGATTCTAAACATGTGTCCTGACCGTGAACTCTTGTCCGCCTATGTCGACGGAGAGGTGCCGGAACCCTGGAACGGGCGGCTCAAGAACCATATCGCCGATTGCGGGGCCTGCACGAGGGCCGTGGAGGGCTTTCGCGCCCTCTCCGGCCGCATTCGGGCGGTCGGCGTCGCGGAGTTCGACGAATCGGCGGCCCTCTCGCGCATGCGCGCGGGAATGGAAGCGGCGCTCGCCGCGCACGGAGAGCCGGCAGTGCGCGTCAGCTCCTCCGCTCCGGGCCATTCGGCCGAGTTCTGGAGGCGGCGCATCGCCCTGCCCCTGCCCGCGGCGGCGGCGGCGGCGGTGGCCCTCGTCGCCCTGCTCGCGCTCACCCTTTCCGGCAGTTTCGCGGGCGCGGGAAACGCCGCGTCGATCTTGGCGGCGGCCCCGGCCTCCGGCCCCATCCAGGCGATGGCCACCGCGGCCGAGCTGCCGGCGCCCGGAGGCGGCCGGAGCATCAGCATGGACGAGCTCCTGCGCTATCTCGACACGAAAAGCGGCCAGGCCGCCCTCACCATACACCTCCCCTCGGGGGCCAGCTTCGACAACTCCGGCACTCCGGTGATCCAGGTCGCCGGTCCGCCGCAGCCTTCCAAGGGCGGCGCTCAGTGATAACTCGACGCGCCGTCGCCTGGCTCGCGGTCGCGAGCTTGGCGATAGCGATGCCCCTGGCCGTCCGGGCCCAGGAACTCCCCGAGTCGCTCAGGGATAGGGCTCTTTCCATCCAGATCCAGGCAGTCATCATCGCTCCGGGGGCCGACGGGAACGGCGCCCCCGCGGCCGAGAAAAGTTCCTGGCACGAGGAGGGCTCGGGCCTGACGGTGCCCGGCACTCCGGTCGGCATCAAGCTGGTCGCGAGCAACGTCGTGATCTTCGTCCAGGTGACGCCCTTCGACAGGGAGAAGGGCTACCTCACCCTGGTCGTGCAGGGGCAGGTGTGGCTCCACAAGAGCAACGGCGCCCTCGCGTTCAGGACGACCGTCAACAAGGTCGAGGTCGAGTACGGAGAGACGGTCTTCTTCTATCCCCTCGGGGCGGCCCCCAAGGGGAAGCCCTCGCTTCGGGTGGCGATCTCCGTCACCAAGGCGGACGCCGCCGAGTCGGCGACGGGAACGACGAGCGCGGCGGGTGCGGCCGGAACGACCGCGGCCCCGAACGGACAGAACGCCCTCCCCGGGGCTTCTTCAGGAGCGGAGAAGAGCGGTAAATGAGCTTCGACCTTCCACGCTCCTCCGATATTCAAGCGGCGCGGAGAACCCGCCGCCGCAGTACGCACCCCTTCGCGCGCTTCGCCAAGCGCGCGGCGCTGTTCCTGGCCCTCGCCGGAGGGATCGCCGTCGGGGTCTCCTCGATGACGAACTACCTCTCCCGCCCCGTCATCGACAGACTCGAACCGGCCATCGGCGAGCCCGGCAGGGTGGTGGCCATCATAGGACGAAACTTCGGTGCGGCCAGGGCGGACTCGCGCGTCGAGGTGGATGGGATCGCGCCCACATCGTCATCCTATCTGTCCTGGAACGACAAGGAAATCCGTGTACGCTTCCCGCAGGCGGTCGATTCCGGCCTGGTGCACGTCGTCACCCGGCGCGGCCGCTCCAATCCGCGTCTCTTCATGAACAAGGCCCGGCTGCCCGTCCTGGCCACGGGCGGGCTTTCGGGCCGCTCCGGGCCGTACATCGCGTCCATCTCCGCCGAACAGGGTCCGATCGGGTCTCTGCTCGTCATATCGGGCCTCGACTTCGGCGAAAACCGGGAGGGAGGCAGGGTCCTCTTCCCCTGGGCCGCCGACTATGGCGGCACCACGCAGCTCGCCCAGGGCGTGCCGACCACGATCGAGGGGACCGAGGGCGACGCCTGCTACGAACTCTGGTCCGATAAGGAGATCAGGGTGCGGGTGCCCGACGGGGCCGTATCCGGAGCCCTCGCCGTGGCCACCTCGAAGGGACGCAGCAACGGGGTGTTCTTCCGCGTCTCGGAGGCACCGGGTCTCAAGACCTACAAGGATCCCCGCAGCTACTCGTTCAGCCAGAGCGTGAGCGTGGCCAACCTCAAGGTGTCCGGACCCAACGAGTTCTTTCTCTGGGTCCCCCGTCCCGCCGAATGCGCCTCGCAGCGCCTCGATCGGATACTCTCCCAGGACCCCGTTCCCCTGATCCCCGACTACCACGGGACCGCCCTGTTCCGCTTCAAGGACCTCCAGAACAACGCCGCCTTCTCCATCGCGCAGTCCTTCCTCGTCACGGTATACGCCGTCGAGACCCGGGTGAACGCCGACCAAATCGCGCAGAAGCCGGCGAATCCGCCCTCGCTCATGACCGACTACACCAGGGCGGACCCCGTCGTGCCCTCCGACGATCCGCGGATCAAGGCCCTCGCCGCCGGCATAGTCGGCGCCGAGGCGAATCCTTGGCGCAAGACTCGCCTCGTCTGGAATTGGGTCGAGAAGAACCTGGCTTGGTCGCCCTTCAAGGAGCGTCGCCACATACAGGACGCGCTGAGCGACAAGAGCGCCGATTCCTACTCCTATGCCCTCGTCACCTGCGCCTTGCTCCGCGCGGCCGGCGTGCCCTCGCGCCCGATCGCCGGCTACCTCGTCGATCCGAGCAGGCAGGCGGTCAGGCACTACTGGCTCGAAGTCTTCATCTACGGTCTGGGCTGGGTGCCGCTCGACCCGATCCTCGGCAGCGGGGCCTCGCCCGGCGGACTCGCCGTGGCCTGGGACGACCGCTCCCGCTATTTCGGCGGTGTCGACGACCGCCACCTGGCCTTTTCGCGGGGCTTCTCGACGCTGGCGCCCATGGCGCCCGACGGCCGCCGCGTTTCCAAGGAGCGCCGCTGGTCCTTGCAGAGTTTCTATGAAGAGGCCACGAGGCATATTCTGGATTACTCGTCCTACTGGGGTGATATCGAAGTGACAGGGCTGTATTAATGCCGGAGCTCCGTGGAAATTCCCTTTTTGTGCCGGCTTTTCCTTCGTTTTACCGCGACTTTTGGGAAAAGGTCATAGAGCCGATCGCGCCAGTCGGCTATTCTCAGCGTGCCTCAGCTGGCACAGCCCGACGTCGTTGTAAGGAGGATCGATCATGTCGTACATAGAAAAGCAGGACCCCGAACTGTTCAAGGCCATGGAACTGGAGGCGGGCCGACAACGCGACAATCTGGAGCTCATCGCGAGCGAGAACTACACCTCGCCGGCGGTGTTGGAGGCTGTCGGTTCGGTGCTCACCAACAAATACGCCGAGGGCTACCCCGGCAAGCGCTACTACGGCGGTTGCCAGTTCGTCGACATGGCCGAGAACCTCGCGCGCGACCGCGCCAAGGCCCTCTTCGGCGCCGACCACGCCAATGTGCAGCCTCACTCCGGCTCCCAGGCCAACATGGGCGTGTACTTCGCCGCGATCAAGCCGGGCGACACCATCCTGGGCATGAACCTGGCCCATGGCGGCCACCTGACCCACGGCGCGCCGGTGAGTTTCTCGGGCAAGCTGTACAAGGTGGTCCACTACGGCGTCGACAAGGACAGCGAGCGCATCGACTACGACGAGCTCGCCCGCATCGCCCGCGAGGCCAAGCCCCGGATCATCGTGGCGGGGGCCTCGGCCTACGCCCGCATCCTCGACTTCGAGCGCTTCAGGAAGATCGCCGACGAGGTCGGCGCCTATCTCATGGTCGACATGGCCCACATCGCGGGCCTCGTCGCCGCGGGGCTCCACCCGAGCCCCATCAAGCTCGCCCACTTCACCACCACCACCACCCACAAGACCCTCCGCGGCCCCCGCGGCGGCATGATCTTCGTGGGCTCCGACGGCGACAACGACCAGGGCGTCATGAACGCCAAGGGCGACAAGCCCAAGCTCTGGTCGGAGATGATCGACAGTTCCGTCATGCCGGGCATCCAGGGCGGCCCCCTCATGCACGTCATCGCCGGCAAGGCGGTCGCGCTCAAGGAAGCCCTCGAACCGGGATTCAAGGTCTACATGCAGCGGGTCCTCGACAACGCCCGGACCATGGCCGCGGCCCTGGCCTCCGGAGGCGCCCGCATCGTCTCGGGAGGGACGGACAACCATCTCATGCTCGTCGACCTCTCTCCCCTGGGCATCACGGGCAGGGATGCCGAGAAGTGGCTGGACCTGGCCAATATCACGGTCAACAAGAACGGCATCCCCTTCGACACCAAGGGCCCCTTCGTCACCTCCGGCATCCGGGTCGGAACGCCCGCCGTCACCACGCGCGGCATGGGCGGCCACGAGATGCAGGAGATCGCCGGCTACATCATGGACGTCCTCAGGTCCAAGGGCGACGAGAAGGCGATCGCCGGGGTGAAGGAGAAGGTCAAAAGCCTCACCTCCCGCTTCCCCCTGCCCTGAGCCGTCGACGGAAAAGGCCTTCGGGCCTTTTTCGTCGGTCGGCAGGAGGCGAAGACGTTCAATTGACACCGCATCGGCGCCGATCCTATACTTATCGCAAGCAAGTTCCCCGAGGTACGGGTCAGGAAACAGGATGGAAAGTCCGCTCCAACTCACGTTCGTCAACTTCAAGAAAGACTCGTACATCATCGTCGAGGGGAAGCAGAGCGCCGAGCGCTTCTATATCATCCGCTCGGGCAAGGTGCGGATCGCCAAAGATGTGGAAGTCGTCGAGGAGGAGGGCGGGAACGTCCTCGGGCCCGGCGACTTCTTCGGCGTCGTCTCCACCATGTCCAACCACAGCCACATCGAGACCGCCCAGGCCATGACGGACTGCACCCTCATCTCGGTGCACCGCGACCAGTACGGCCTCCTCATAGAGAAAAACACGCCCGTCGCCATGAAGATCATCATGGCCTTCTCCAAGCGCATGCGCTACCTCGACGAGGCCCTGACCCGGCTCACGCTCAAGAACACGGCCGAGGCCGACCCTTCGCACCTCTTCCGCGTGGCCGAGTACTACGTGCGCCAGAATCAGTACAACCAGGCCTTCTACGCGTACTACCAGTACTTGAAGCACTGCCCCAACGGGCAGCACATCGACATCGCCAAGGACCGGCTCACCAAGATCAAGCCCTACTCGAAGGCGGTCTACCTCGACGGCTCCACCGAGGAGTTCAACCGCTTCTATCCCAAGGACACGATGGTCTTCTCCGAGGGCATGCCGGGCTCCGAGCTCTACATCATCCAGAAGGGCGCGGTGAAGATCACCAAGATCGTCGACAACAACGAGGTGCTCCTCGCCGTGCTCAAATCGGGCGACATCTTCGGCGAGATGGCCCTGCTCGAGAACAAGCCCCGCTCGGCGAACGCGGTGGCCTTCGAAGACGCCTACCTCCTCGCGGTGAACAAGGCCAACTTCGAGCGCATGGTCCAGACCCAGCCCCAGATCGTCACGCGGCTCACGACCCTCCTCTCCGAGCGGCTCTGGTTCATCTACAAGCAGCTCGCCAACACCCTGCTCTCCGATCCCCTGGGGCGGATGTACGACGCCCTCCTCATCCAGCTGGAGAAAAACCGCGTCCCGCTGCGCCCCGGAGCATCCCACACCTTCGACTTCGGCCCGAAGGAGCTCATCGGCATGGTGGGCCTCCCCTCCAGCGAGGGCGGCCTGGTCATCCACAAGCTCCTTGAGAACAACAAGATCCGCCTCCTCGACAACAAGCTCTCCCTCCTCGACGTCACCGAAGTCGAGAAGCAGACCGAGTACTACCGCAAGATGCAGAAGATCGAAAAGGCCCGGAGGGAAGGGGCGGCCCTGCGCTAGTCTGTCCGATCCATAGCGCCTCTGACGGCAGAGATAGCGAGCCCGATCCGCGGGGCAGGCTTCTGATCGGGCCTACGCATTCCGCGCCGGACAGCGCACCCGGGTTTTCGGAAGGGCGGCGGCGCGGCGCGCAAGGAGTTCGGCCGGACAGGCGGCGCCACCGGCTCGCCGCTCCGGAGCGGCCGGAGGGCGCGGCTCGCGTTCCGTCCACGATCTTCGTGACAGTCCCTCGTTTGACAAAGCTTCGATCCCGGGCAAGAATGAGCTTATGATCATAACATCCCTCTCGGACGACTACTGCCCCAAGCGGTATCTTTCGGGCGAGCACGGGCTCTCGATCCTCATCGAAACCGGGGGCACGCGCGTCCTCTTCGACACGGGCCAAGGCGATGTTTTCCTGAAGAACGCCCGGCGGCTCGGAAAAGACCTCTCCGCCCTCGACGCCGTCGTGCTGAGCCACGGACATTACGACCACGGCGGGGGCCTTTCCTCGCTGTATCGCGAGTGCCCCGGAGCCCGGCTCTTCGTCGGCCCGGGCTGGGAGGCCGCGCGCTTCTCCGTATCCGCCGCGGGGGCCGTCGACATAGGCATCGCGGGCCCGCTCGCGCCGCGGGGGAGCCTGCCGCCGCGCGTGGTCCGCGCCGCGCTGGAGGTGGCCGAGGGCGTCTTCGTTCTGCCCGCGGCGGGAGACTCTGCGGCGATCTCCTTCGATCCGCGCTTCCGCAAAGGCGAAGGCGGCCGGGAAGCGCTCGACGATTTCTCGGACGAGCTCTCGCTCCTCGTAAAGGAGAAGGAGGGCGCCGTCCTCGTCTCCGGCTGCGCGCACCGGGGCATCGTGGAGATCGCCCGGGACGCCGCGCTCCTCATCCCCGGCGCGCGCTTCCGCGCGATCGCGGGCGGCTTCCATCTCGTCGACGCCTCACCTGAGCGGAGGCTCAAGGTCGCCCGCGGCCTCGCGGCGATGGACCCCGAGGCCGTGCTCTGCGCCCACTGCACCGGGCCGGACGGTTACGCCGCCCTGGCCGCCGAGCTGCCCGGCCGGGTCTCCTGGCTCTACGCCGGGCGCGCGGTCGAGCTCTGAAATCTCCCGGTTCCGGAGCGGCGACCGGCCCGGCGGAGCGGCCCCCTAGCCGCGGCCCGGCGGGACGGCTCCCTTGC
>JAJXZP010000238.1 GCA_021779995.1 bacterium
GGCCTCAGACTCAGCGGCCGGCGAGGGCGCGGGCCGCGACGCCACCGCCGGGGAGAAAGAGGAAGGCGGTCGCCGCGATTCGCCGGCCGTCCACCGCGACGAGGGCGAGGGGACGATCCGCATCCAGGTGGCCGTCCTCGACAAGCTCATGAACATCGCGGGCGAGCTCGTGCTGGCGCGCAACGAGCTCCTCGAGGCCATAGGCGGCGGAGAGATGCGCTCGGTGCTCGCCTCGGGCAGGCGGATCGACGTGGTCACCCGCGAGATGCAGGAAGCGGTCATGCTCACGCGGATGCAGCCGATCGGGAATCTCTTCAATCGCTATCCCCGGATTGTCCGGGACATGACGCGCGTCACGGGCAAGAAAATCGAGCTTTCGATCTCGGGACGCGAGGTCGAGGTCGACAAGACCATCCTCGAGACCCTCTCCGATCCCCTGACCCACCTCGTACGCAACGCCTGCGACCACGGCATCGAAGAACCCGAGGCCCGCGAGGCCGCCGGCAAGAGCGCAGCCGGGACGGTGTCGCTCAGGGCGCGGCACGAGGCGGGCACGGTCGTCGTCGAGATCCGCGACGACGGCGCGGGCATAGACGTGGAGGCCGTGTCGGCCAAGGCGCTTTCGCTGGGACTCGTCACCGCCGAGCGGCTGAAGTTCATGTCTTCCAAGGAGAAGGCCGCGCTCATCCTCCTGCCGGGACTCTCGACGGCCAAGAAGATCACCGACATCTCCGGCCGCGGGGTCGGCATGGACGTCGTCAAGACGAACATCGACAGGATCGGCGGGCAGATCGAGATCCTCACGGAGCGCGGGCGGGGCTCGGGCTTCCGGATCAAGCTGCCCCTCACCCTGGCCATCATTCCCTCGCTCCTGGTGTCCGTCTCGGGTGAGCGTTATGCGATACCGGAGACCAATGTCGAGGAACTCCTCAAGGTGCGCGCCGGGGAAGCCAAGAACCGGATCGAACGCGTCGGCGACCGCTCGGTGCTCGTCCTGCGCGGCACCTTCATTCCCCTCGTGCGGCTCGCCGACGCCCTCGGCGTGCCTCGCCTGACCGAGGACCCGGAGTCGGGAGAGCCGAGGCCGGACCGGCGCGCCAATCTCGCCGACCGGCGGGGAGCGTCGCGGGCCGGCGAGGGCCGCGCGGACGCGTCGATCGCCCGTCTCCCGGCCCGCTCGGGCGAGGAGCGGCGCTACCACGCGGCGAGCGACTACTCCGTGGTCGTCGTCAACTCGGCCGGCCTGCGCTACGCCCTGGTGGTCGACGAGCTGCACGACACGATGGAGATCGTGGTGAAACCCCTCGGCGGCCACTTCTCCAAGCTGCGCGAGTACTCCGGAGCCACCATCCTGGGCAATGGCTCGACGGCCCTCATCCTCGACACCACCGGTCTCGCGGCCCGCGCCGGCCTCGTATCGGGAGAGGGCCGGGATTCGAGCCCGGACCAGGCGGGCGACGATGAGGCCGCGGCCGGAGCGTCGGCGGCCGGAGCGTCGGCGGAGTCCCTGGGCCTCCTTCTCTTCGGCAACGGCGAGCGGGAGCGCTGCGCCATGCGCCTCGAGTCGGTGGACCGGGTGATGAAGATCACGAGGTCGGACATCGACACCGTCGGCAAATCCCGGATGATCACCCACGACGGCGCGACGGTTCCGGTCTTCGCCCTCGGCGACGCCCTTCCGGTGAGCGACATCATGGAGGGCTCGGGCGAGCTCGCGCTCATCCTCGCGCGCGCCGCGGACAGAAACCTGGGCATTCTCGCCACGCCGCCCGTGGACTCCCTGTCCACGGAGGCCGAAATCGACACCTCCACCTTCGCCGGGCGCGGCCTCCAGGGAAGCGCGATCATCCGAGGCAAGACCACCCTCGTCGTCGACGTGGAAGACTTCGCCCGGGTGGTCAAGCTCGAGTGGTTTTCGGCCGGGCCGACGGCGCCGAGCCCCGCGGACCGATTTCCCGGAAGCCCGGGATCGAAGCCCGCGACCCTGCCGAACGAGCCGGGCGATCGGGCGGGCGGCCCCTCGGGCCAGGGGAGCGTCCCTGCCGGCGCCGGCGCCCTCGTCCTCGTGGCCGACGACTCGAACTTCTTCAGGTCGCGGGTCAGGGAAATCCTCGCCGGCGCGGGCTACGACGTGCTCGAGGCCGTCGACGGCGATGAGGCCCTGGCGCTGTTCGGCGAGAGGTCCTCGGCCCTCGCCGCCGTGGTCGCTGATATCGAGATGCCCGGGATGGACGGGTTCGAGCTCAGCCGGCGCATCCGAGCCTCGGGCTCCGGACTGCCCATCATCGCCCTCACCTCGCTCGCCTCGGACGAGGATCGGCGGCGGGCGGCCGAGGCGGGCGTGGACGTTTTCCAGGTCAAGCTGGACGAGGGCGAGCTCCTCACGGCGCTCGGAGAACTCATACGGAACAGCGGCTCGGCGCGTGACCGGCGGAAATAGCGCGCCGTCCGATTCGGATCGCGGGCGGCGGCGGCCGCGAGCCCGGTCCGCAGGACAGAGGCGAATCGGGCCGGCGCATTCCGCACCGGACGGCGCACCAGCAGCAAAGGGGAGGCGAACATGAAATGGTTCCTTAACTTGAAGACCGCGGCGAAGCTCATCCTGGCTTTTCTCGTCGTGGCGGCCATCGCCGCGATCATCGGCATGGTGGGCATTTCGTCGCTCACGAAGATCGCCGCGGCCGACACCTATCTCTACGAGAACGAGACGGTCAACCTCGGCCAGATGACGCACATCGTCAGGGACTTCGAGCTCATGCGGGTCACGGCCCGCAACATGCTCCTGGCCTCGAACCAGCGGGACCGCGACGCCGCCGACCAGTTCGACCAGTACTTCTCCGAGATCGACTCGCTGCTCAAGGACTACGCCCAGACCTTCCTCAACAAAGAGGACGAGACCAACTACAACAATCTCAAGACCCTGTACGACGAGTACAAGGTCCAGATCAAGGTCTTCCGCCAGATGATGGCCGACCAGGGCGGCGCCAAGGATCCCGCCGCGGCCTTCCAGGCGCGGACCTCCCAGGGCACGGTGTTCATCATCAAGACGCTCGCCGACCTCGTCGGAAAGATGGACGCCGCGCTCAACACCTTCGTGCAGCTCAACATCGACCAGGGCAAGGCGCTCTCGGACCAGAACCGGGCCGGCGCCGCCTCGGCCCTGAGGACCATCATAGCCGTCATCATCGTGGGCGTGCTCGTGTCCATCCTGCTCGGCATCTTCATCGCAGGCATCATCGCCCGGCCGCTGGCGATGGGCGTCGAGTTCGCCGAGAAACTCGCGGCGGGCGATCTCACCCACCGCATCGACCTGGACCGCAGGGACGAGGCGGGCGTCCTCGCCAAGGCGCTGACGACGGCGAGCGAGAATCTGCGCGAGCAGTTCGGCGAGGTCGCCCACGGCGTGCAGACCCTCGCCTCCCAGTCCACCGAGCTGGCGGCCATCTCGAAGCAGATGTCCGGCTCGGCCGACGCCACGAGCCGCAAGTCCAACGCCGTGGCCGCGGCCTCGGAGCAGATGAGCACCAACATGAACTCGGTCTCCGCGGCCATGGAGCAGACCGCGACCAACATCTCCACCGTCGCGACCGCCGCCGAGGAGATGACCGCCACGATAGGCGAAATCGCCGGCAACTCGGAAAAGGCGCGAGGCATCACGACCGAGGCGGTCGAGAGGGCCAAGGTGGTCAGCGCCACCATGGCCGAGCTCGGCAAGGCCGCCCAGGAGATCGGCAAGGTCACGGAAACCATCAGCGCCATCTCCTCGCAGACGAATCTCCTGGCCCTGAACGCCACCATCGAGGCCGCCCGCGCCGGCCAGGCCGGCCGGGGATTCGCCGTCGTCGCGAACGAGATCAAGGAGCTCGCCAAGCAGACGGCCGCGGCCACCGAGGACATCAAGTCCCGGATCGAGGGCATCCAGGGCTCGACCTCCAGCGCCGTGGACTCCATCACGCGGGTGGCCAAGGTCATAGAGGAAGTGAACGAGATTGTCTCGGGCATCGCGGCCTCGATCGAGGAGCAGTCGGCGGTGACCAAGGACATCGCGAACAACGTGGCCCAGGCCTCGCAGGCGGTCGAGGACACGAACCGCAACGTGTCCCAGGCCTCCACCGCGGCCGGGATGGTCACCCAGGACGTGTCGGAGGTGAACCAGGCCGCGAGCGAGATAGCCACCTCGAGCTCCCAGGTCCTCATCAGCTCGGAAGAGCTCTCGAAGCTCTCCGAGGGACTGCGCGCGATCGTGGCGCGCTTCAAGGTCTAGGGCCGGCGCGATGGGCGAAACCACCGAGGGCGGCGAATCCTTCATGGCGGTGACCTTCGAGATCGCCGACACGGTCATCGGCATCGACGCCGGCCTCGTCGAGGAGATCGTGCGCGTGCCCGCCGTCACGCCGGTGCGAGGCGCCGAGGCGCACGTGCTCGGCATCGTCAATCTGCGGGGCAGGATCGTCACGGTGCTGGACGTCTCGATGCGGCTCGGCCTGGGCCCCGCGGCGGCGGGTGACGAGGCGCGCATCCTCGTGACGACGACCAAGGGCGAGTCGATCGGGGCCCTCGTGCCGCGGCTCGCCGACGTGCTCGAGGCGGACCGTTCGGAGATGCGGAGGCTCCCCGGAGACCTGAAGGGAGCCAAGGAGGATTTCTTCGTCGGGGTGTTCGAGAAGGCCGGACGGCTCGTCGCCCTCCTCGACCCGGAGAAGGCGCTCGGGGTCTCATGATCCGGACCCTCGTCGTCGACGACACCGCCCTCTTCCGGAACCTCCTCGGAGAGTCGCTGCAGAAGCTGAGCGGCATCCGCGTCGTCGGCACCGCCCCGAACGGCCGCATGGCCCTGTCGAGGATCTACACGCTCAAGCCCGACCTCGTCACTCTCGACATCGAGATGCCCGAGATGAACGGCATCGAGGTCCTGGAGGCGATCAGGGCCAAGGGACTCGACACCCAGGTCGTCGTCGTCTCGAGCCTGACGAAGCGCGGCGGAGAGCTCACGATGCGCGCGCTCGAGCTGGGGGCCTTCGATTTCATCACCAAGCCCGAGGGCGCCCGGGGCCTCGAGGATTTCGAGCGCACGCTCGGCACGATCGTCGGGGCGGTCGCGAAACGCATCGAAATCCAAGGCATACTCAAGGGAGTCAGGAAGGCCGCCCCCGCTCCGCTCGCGGGGACAGATGGGGGGGACGCAGCGGATCCAGGGGCGGCCGCAAGGGCGGGCGCGCGGGCGCCCTCCGCGACGATCGCGACGACCGCGACGATCGCGGCGGCGGCCGGGGCGCCGGGAAGCACGGGGAGAAGCGCCTATCCTCCCTCGGCGGGCCGCAAGGAGATCGTCGCCATCGGCACCTCGACGGGCGGCCCTCAGGCTCTGCTCTCCATGATGCCGCTCCTACCGGGCGGACTCTCCGCCCCCATCCTCATAGTCCAGCACATGCCGCCGCTCTTCACCGCCAACCTCGCCGCGAGCCTCTCGGCCCGCTGCGCCTTTCCCGTCAAGGAGGCCGAGAACGGCGAGCCGCTCTCGGCGGGCGTCGCCTACATCGCCCCCGGCGGGAGGCAGATGAAGGTCGCCCTCGGCCCCGACGCGGTGACGAAAATCCTCCGAGTCACCGACGACCCACCCGAGAACAACTGCCGCCCCAGCGCCGACTACCTCTTCCGCTCGGTCGCCCACCTTTACTACGGCAAGGCCGTCGGCGTGATCATGACGGGCATGGGAGGCGACGGCACGGCCGGCCTCGACGCGATGAAGCGCTCGGGGGCCTATGTCCTGGCCCAGGACGAGCGGAGCTGCGTCGTGTACGGCATGCCCAAGTCCGCGGTGGACGCCGGCGTGGTCGACGCCGTCCTGCCCCTGGACGGGATCGCCGCGGCCGTCGCCGCAGCTCTGCGCCGAATATAGGGCGGGCGGCGATGACGAGCATCACGGCCGAGGAATACACGGTCTTCGTGAAACTCATCAGGGAGATGACCGGCATCGTCCTCGACGGCTCCAAGACCTACCTGGTCGAGACCCGGCTGGCCCCCCTGCTCGCCGAACTCAAGCTGGCGACCTTCAGCGAGCTCTACTACCGGATCAAGAACGACCCCGGCGGAGATCTCAAGCGCAAGGCCATCGACAGGATCACGACCCAGGAGACCAGCTTCTTCCGCGATCAGGCGCCCTTCGAGATGCTCAAGTTCAAGATGCTCCCCGACCTCGTCGACGCGCGGCGCGGGCAGTTTCCGTCCCTCGCGCGACTCCCCCTGCGCATCTGGAGCGCCGCCTGCTCCACGGGCCAGGAAATCTATTCCATCGCCATAGCCCTCAAGGAAGTGCTGGGGAATCTCTCGGGCTACTCGATACGGATTCTCGGGACCGACATCTCCGACGCGGCCATAGCCAAGGCCAGCTACGGAGTCTACTCGAAGTTCGAGATCGAGCGCGGCATGAACGAAGATTACCTGCGCAGGTATTTCGAGCGCCGGGGCGGAGAGTTCAAGATCTCGGACGAGATCCGCTCGATGGTCAGCTTCCGCAAACTCAATCTCCACGAGGACTTCGGCGCCCTGGGGCGCTGGGATATCGTGTTTTGCCGGAACGTGGCCATCTACTTCGGCGACGAGGACAAGAAGAGCCTCTTCGAGCGCATCGACCGGGTGCTCGAGCGCGACGGCTGCCTCGTCATCGGCTCGACCGAATCCCTGCTCGGGGTCTGTCCCTGCTTCGAGGCGAAGCGGTATCTGCGATCGGTCTTTTATCAACAGAAGCGGGAGCGCCCCTAGAGCGAGCGCCCCGGCCCGGTGAACCGCCCGGTGAACCGGCCCGGAAAGCAGGCGCTACGAGATCCTGAAGCGGCTGACCTCGCCGCCAGGCCGGAACCGCGCGTTTTCGTCGAGCTTAACCTTGGCGCCGCCGAAGAGCGCGACGCGCGCTTCCGGCTCGGGAGCCCTCACAACCGGCTCGTGACTCCCACCTGCCCCGCGACATGCGGCGCGTACTGCAGGTAGCGATCCTGCAGATAGAGGCCGGCCATGAGGGCCGCATAGAGGGAGAGTCTCGGCGAAAGGCGCTTCGTGGCGAGGCCGACCGCCTGGAGCACCTGGGATTCATAACCCGAGGCCGGAACCGAGAGCAGCGAGTCGTTCAAGCCCAGCATGATGCCCGGCCGCAGGGTGTACAGGACATAGACGTTGTTCGAGAGCTCGACGTCGCTCTTGGCGAGGGCGCAGTTGGCGTAGGTCTCGTAGAAATAGCCCTGACCGCCGTCGACCTTGAAGTAGGTCAGCTGGAAGGCGTTCACGAAGGCGAAGGAGCCGAGGGCGAACTGGAGCGTCGGCGCGGCGGAGAGAACATAGCCGGCCGCGTTCTTGGAGGGCAGGGAGGAGAGGGAGCCGGAGTCGAAGGCGGCGTCGTAGCCCGAAAGGTCGTGGAAGCCGTAGCCCAGGGCGCTGTAGTAGCCGGCGACCTGGGCCGTCAGGGCGAGGTCGAAAATGGCGATCGGCCGGATGTCGACGAAGCCGCCGAAGAAATCGTAGGCCGGCGAGAGGGCGTTCGTCAGCCCGAGGTCGATCTTGGTCGATTCCCAGAGGATCCCCGGCTTGTCGATCAGGGGCATGCGGTAGTAAAGCTTAGTGCCCAGCTGGACGCCCAGGGGGTTGTAGGCCGCCTGGAGGTTCTGGTCGAGGTAGAAGCCGCGAAGGACCGGTTCGGCGAAACCCATCGACAGCGCGCCGACGGCTAGAGCGAACACAAGAAGACGCTTCCGCATTTTTCCGGCCATGCTACCGTCCTTTGCGCAGGATTGAACGCCCGATCGGCGTCATCGGCGAAGTCAGCTCTTCCCGCCCCGGATCTCCACGCGCCTGATCTTGCCCGAGATGGTCTTGGGCAGCTCGCCCACGAACTCCACGACGCGCGGGTATTTGTAAGGCGCCGTGACCTTCTTCACGTGCTCCTGCAGCTCGACCTTGAGGTTCTCGCTGGCCGTCCAGCCCTTGGCGAGCACGACGGTGGCCTTGACCACCTGGCCCCGGTCGGGGTCGGGCACCGCGGTGATGGCGCACTCGAGCACGGCGGGGTGCTCCAGGAGGGCGCTCTCGACCTCGAAGGGGCCGATGCGATAGCCGGAACTTTTTA
>JAJXZP010000169.1 GCA_021779995.1 bacterium
GCTTGTCGGCCGAAGCGGGCGCTGGCTGCGATTTGGGGCAGCGGCCGCGATGCGGCCTTGGTCGGGCTGCATTACTCCGCCCAGCAGGCGGAGCAGCGTCGGGCCCTCGCGCCGCGCCCCGGCTCGGCCCGGCGCATCGTGCTCGCCACGAGCCTCGCCGAGACGAGTCTCACGGTGCCGCGCGTCGGCGCGGTCCTCGACTCGGGCCTGGCCAGGCTCTCGCGCTTCCACGCCCGCACCGGCCTCAACCGCCTCGTGACCGAGCGCGAGGCGGCCGACCGCGCCGACCAAAGGCGCGGTCGCGCGGGCCGCCTGGCTCCCGGACTCTGCGTCCGCGCCTGGCCGGCTTCCGAGCTCCTGCCCGAGCGCACCGAGGCCGAAATCCTCCGTGCAGAGCTCTCGGGCCTCGTCCTCGAGTCGCTCCTCTGGGGCGCGCGCGGACGCGGCTCCCTGCCCTGGCTCGACGAGCCGCCCGCCGCGGCCTGGGAGGCGGGGCTCGAGCTTCTCGGCGAGCTGGGCGCCGTCGATCCGGACGGGGGCATGCGCGAGTTCGGCCGGAGGATGGCGGCCCTCGGCACCGAGCCGCGCCTCGCGGCCCTGGTCCTGCGCGGCGCCGAGGCCGGTCGGGGCTGGAACGCCTGCCTGCTCGCGGCCCTGCTCTCCGAGCGCGAAAGCCCGGGCCGGGACGAATCCGGCGGCGACCTCGAGCTCGGCCTCGAGCGCCTGGCCTCGGGGGAGATCGCCCTCGGCCGAACCATGACCGAGGCCCGCCGCCTCGCCCGGGCGGCCCGGATCGAGCCCGAGGGGAGGCCGGGCTGGGCGGGCACCGGGCTCCTTCTCGCCGCGGCCTTCCCGGACCGCATCGCCCGGCGCCAGGAAGCCCGGGGCGCGGCGCGGCGGCCGGACTCGGCGCCTTTCCAGCTTTTCACCGGCCGCTTGGCGGCCGCCCGGGGCGCGCTGGCCCAGTCGCCGTGGATCGTGGCCGTCGACGCCGACGCCGGGACCGACCTGGGGCGCGTGTACTCCGGCGCCGCCCTGACCGAGGCCGAGGCCCTGGCCGTCCTCGCGCCCGCGACGCGGGTGGCCACGGAGCTTGAGTGGACGGGGATGCGCTGCCGCTCGCGCCGGATCAAGCGGGCCGGGGCCCTGATCCTCTCCGAGACCGCGGCCGGCCCCCTCTCGAAGGAAGAGGCCGGCGAAGCCCTCGCCCGCCGCGTCGAGGCGGAGGGCCTCGGCATCCTCCCCTGGGGCGAGGAGGGGGCCGGGGAGTTGCTGCAGCGGCTTCGCTGGTGGGCGGCTCGCCGGGCCGCCGAGGCCGAAAGACTCGGTGCCGCGCCCGAGACGATCTCGGCGGCCGAGTCGGGGAGCCGCCCCCGCTTCGACGATGCCACCCTCATCGCGAAGGCGCGCGCCTGGCTCCTGCCCTTCGCCGAAGGGGGGCCGGGAGAGGTGTTGGGCGGCCGGACTCTCCGTCAGGCCCTGGAAGCCCTCGTCCCCTTCGCCCTTCGCGGCGCCCTCGAGCGCGAGGCGCCCGCGAGGCTCAGCCTGCCTTCGGGCGCGACCCGGCCCATCCGCTACGAGTCGGGCTCGCAGCCCTCTGTCGAGTCGAGGGTCCAGGACTTCTACGGCCTCGACCATCACCCCAGTCCGGGCGGCGTGCCCCTGCTGCTCAAGCTCCTCTCGCCCGCGGGGCGTCCGATCCAGGTAACCTCCGACCTGCCGGGCTTCTGGCGAGGCTCCTGGGCCCAGGTGCGCAAGGAGCTCCGCGGCCGCTATCCCAAGCACGCCTGGCCCGAAAATCCGGCCTCGTCATCGGGACGCTGAAGCCTTCGCAGCAGGCGAACGGTCGTTCGGGTCGGCGGGTTTACCGCCGGGCCGCTCCTGGCTATCTTAGAAGGCGATCATGGACAATCTCCTCGCCGCCTCGGGCCTCCCGCTCTACGAGGCTTCGTTTACGGCGCTCGACGCCTACCGAGGCCTGCGCGGGGCTCCGATTCGCTTTCTGGTGGCGGACTGCTCCCTGGTCGACCTGGCGAGGGCCTTCGGCGATCTGCGTTACCCCGGCTTACCCTATGCCGACGCCGCCCTCGAGGGGGAGGCCGAGGACGAGGAGTCGGGGCCGAGGACGACCTACCTCCGCTGCGTCGACGGGCCCGCGGCTGCCGAGGCCGCGGCCTTCGCCCCCCTCGACCTTCTGCGCGACGGGAAGCGGGACGTCTTCCTCGACCCCAAGGGAGTCTACCCGAACCTCCGCGAGACCCTCGCGACCATGCGCCAGGCGCCGCCCGAGGATCAGCTTTTCCAGGCCGCGGCCCTCCTGGCCCGGCAGCCCTACGAGCTTCCGGCGGGCACGCTTTTGCCCCTGCCCCGGAATTTCCCCCTCGCGGCCCAGCGCGACCTCCTCGCCCTGATCCTCACGGGCCCCAAGCCCGCCGCCGCCTTCGACCTCCTTTTGCGCTCGGGCTTCGTGGGCGAATACTGGCCCGAGCTGGCCTCTCTCTCGGGCCTGGGGCAGTCCAAGGACCACCACCCCGAGGGCGACGCCTGGACCCACACGATGGAGACCTTCCGCTACCGCAAGCTGCCCTCGCTCAGGCTCTCCCTCGCCCTCCTTCTGCACGATACGGGCAAGCCCGCGGCCGCCTCCGTCGAGGGCAGGCGCTTCGACCGCCACGCCGAGATCGGCCGATCCGTGGCCTCGCGCTTCCTCGCGCGCCTGGGCTTCGCGTCCTCGCTCGTCGACGATGTCTCCTTCCTGGTCCGCTACCACATGATGCCGGCGGCCCTGCCCCGCCTGCCCCTGAACCGCCTCGAGGGAGTCATCGACGACCCGCGCTTTCCCCTCCTCCTCGAGGTCTACAAGTGCGACGACCTCTCCACCTTCCGCGGCCCCGACGGCTACTACGAGGCCTGCGCCGCCTACCGGACCTGGGCGAAGAACAGCCGCAACCCCTACCGCAGGGCCGACGGCAAGAAGCTGGCCCGCGCCTGGCTCGAAGAGGCCCCCCGCGGCGCCAGAAGATGAGTGCGCGGCCCCGGTGAGTGCGCGGCCCCGGTGGGAAGCGCGGCCCCGGTGGGAAGCGCGGCGGATCGGCTCGCCGCGAGGCCGGACGCCGCGTTGACTGCCCGCTCTTCCGGGGATAGGATGCTTTCCATGTTCGAAGCCCAGGTCTACGTGCGCCGGCGCGAGGCTCTCCGCGCCGCCCTCGCCGAGCGCGGCGTGAAGGACGGTCTCGTGGTCCTCGTCGGCAACGGCGAGAGCCCCATGAACTACCTCGACAACGCCTATCCCTTCCGCCAGGATTCGAGTTTTCTCTATTTCGTCGGCCTGGCCCAGCCGGGTCTCGCCGCCTCGATCGATCTGGGATCGGGGAAGGCCCGCCTCTACGGCGAAGATCCCTCGATGAGCGAAATCGTCTGGTCGGGGCCCCGCCCCACGGCGGCCGAGCTGGCTAGTCTCTCGGGCATCGCCGAGACGCGGAAGCGCGCCGAACTCGCCTCCGACGCCTCCTCCGCCGGCCGCCTCCTCTACCTCCCGTCCTACCGCGCCGAGACGAGAGCCGAGCTGGCCGAGCTCTCCGGCCGGGCCTACGCCGCGGTCGACGCCGGCGCCTCGCTCGAGCTCATACGCGCCGCGATCGCGCTGCGCGAGATCAAGGCCGAGGAGGAGATCGCCGAACTCGAGCGCGCGGTCGCCGTGACGGTCGAGATGCACAAGGCCGCCCTCGTGACCTCCCGGGCCGGGATGCGCGAGTCGGACATCGTCGCCCGGGTCACCCAGGTGGCGCTCGCCTCGGGCGGAGCCCTCTCCTTCCCCGTCATCGGCACCACGAAGGGAGCCACCCTCCACATCCACAGCTACGGCCGCACTCTCGCCTCGGGAGGACTGTTTCTCCTCGACGCCGGGGCCGAGGCTCCCTCGGGCTACGCGGGCGACCTCACGACGACCTTCCCCATCGGCAAGCGCTTCGACGAGCGGCAGCGCGCGATGTACGACATCGTCCTCTCGGCCCACGCCGCGGCCTGCGCCGCCCTCGCGCCCGGTGTCGACTTCCTGGAGGTCCACCTCGCCTCGGCCCGGGCCATAGCGGCCGGGCTCAAGGAGCTCGGGCTTCTCAAGGGCGAGGTCGAGGAGGCGGTGGCCGCGGGGGCGCACGCCCTCTTCTACCCGCACGGCATCGGGCACATGATCGGCCTCGACGTGCACGACATGGAGTGCTACGGCGAGGACCATGTCGGCTACGAGGGCCGAGCGCGCAGCGAGCAGTTCGGCCTGGCCTCCCTGAGGCTCGCCAAGCCCCTGAAGAGCGGCATGGTCCACTCGGTCGAGCCCGGGCTCTACTTCATCCCCGAACTCATAGCCCAATGGAAGGCCGAGGGCCGCCACGCGCGGTTCATAGCCTACGACAAGCTCGCCTCCTGGCTGGACGCCGGAGGAGTGCGCAACGAGGAAGACTGGCTCGTCACCCCCTCGGGCGCGCGCCGCCTGGGCCCGGCCTTCGACAAATCGCCTGCGGCCATCGAATCCCACCGAGCCTAGGAACAGGAGCCCCCGTGGCCACCATTTTCCAGACCATGCACCAGGACGAGGCCCTCGTCGTGAAGAGCCTCCTCGAGTCCGCCGGCCTCCACGCCGAGATCGCCGGCGAGCACATCCTCGACGTCTACCCCATCTTCTTCCCCGAGGCCGGCGGCATCCGCATCTCGGTGCCCGACGAGGAGGCCGAGGACGCCGCCGCGGTGATAGAAGACTATCTCGGCAACAAGGACTCGGGCGGCCCGGACGACTCGGCCGAGCGCTAGAAGGGCGTCGCTCGCGAGACCGACGCGACCAAGAGACCGGCCTCTTTCACGCGTCGGGCGAGGTAAGCGGCCGTAGACCGCTCCGTGGTTAATGTTTAGTAACTTGTGGACGCACGAAGAGCCGCGGCTCGCTCGGGCCCTCGCCGCCTGGGATGGAGGGGGGTAGTAAGTGTCGCCGACAATCTTCGTACCATTGCGCATCGGCTTCCGGATCGTGAAGGGCATGGCGATGACGGGCATCAAAGGGTGACGCGGCATGAACGAGCATATCTACGAGGAGCATCCCGATCCATCCTGGGCCCGCCGGGGCTGGACCTCGCTCGACGGCACCTGGCGCATTCGCCGGGGGAAGAGGGAGTCGGAGATCAGGGTTCCCTTCCCGATCGGCAGCGCGGCCTCGGGCGTCGATTTCCCGGATTCGGGAACCTTCGTCTACTCCCGCGACTTCGACTACCCGAGTCTCGACGCCTCGAAGCGCTACGAGCTCCACGTCGGCGCCTGCGACTACGAGGCCGAGGTCTTCCTGAACGGCCTGCGTCTGGGCGCGCATCGCGGCGGCTACGCCTCCTTCTTCTTCGATATCACCGAAGCTCTCGGGGCCGGAGCCAACCGCCTGGAAATCAAGGTCGTGGATTCGCATAACGCCGGCCAGGCCCGGGGGAAGCAGACCTTCCTGCGCAGACCCTTCTCCGTCTGGTACTCGGGGATCGCCGGCATCTGGCAAACCGTATGGATCGAGGAGACGGGGAAGAGCCATGTGGCGGCCGCGCGCGTCAAGAGCGACTTGGCTTCCGGCCTGGTCGAAATCGTCGCGCGGGTCGAGCCCGAGGTCGAAGGAGGGCTCGGGCTCGCCGTGGAGGCGGAGATCGTCTCGCCGACGGGGGAGCGCGGCGTCCACGCCTTGGAGCGGGCCGCGGACGCGCCCTCGGAGTTCCGGCTCACGCTGCCCTTCGAGGCCTTCGGCGCCCGGACCTGGTCGCCCGAGGACCCGGCGCTCTTCGCGCTGCGCTACCGGCTGTATGCTGGCGGGCGGAGCTGCGATCGCGTGGAGAGCTACTTCGGCCTGCGGAGCGTGGAGGCGCGGGACCGCGCCCTGTGGCTGAACGGCAACCCGCTCTACCTGCGGATGGCCCTCGTCCAGGGCTACTATCCCGAGGGAGCGTACACGCCACTCTCGTCCTCGGTCATGGCCGCCGACATCGAGGCCCTCAAGGACAGGGGATTCAACGGGGCCCGCGTCCACGAGAAGATCGAGAGCCCGTACTTCCAGTACCTCTGCGACAAGATGGGACTCCTCACGACCATGGAGATGCCCTCGTTCTACCTGCCCTCCAGGAAGGCTTTCGCGGCCTACGAGTCGGAGCTGCGCGAGCTCATCGAGCGCGACATCGCCCATCCCTCCTGCCTCGCCCGGATCCTCTTCAACGAGACCTGGGGCATCTGGGGAGTCTATCGCGAAAAATCGAAGACCCGCCGCTTCGTGGCCGATATGGTCCGCCTCGCGAGGGAGGCCGATCCGACGAGGCTCGTCATCGACAACAGCGGCTGGGAGCACCTCGACACGGACATCGTCGATTTCCACCACTACCTCGGGACGGCGGCGCTCGCGCGCGAGGCCTACGCTCGCCTCGCGGCCGGGGACGAGGAAAGCCTCCACGGTTTCTCGCTCGCCAAGGTGCTCGCCTTCTACCTCTTCGATCGGGTGGCCTCCGCCACGCGGACCCTCTTCCTGGAGCGCTCCGCCGACCGTGCCGGCGCGCCCTGGCTCGTGAGCGAGTACGGAGGCTTCGGCTGGTACGGCAGCTCCGAGTCCGGCGAGGCGATCGACAAAATCGAGGCCTACACGCGGGACATCATCGAGTCGGGCCTGTTCTGCGGCTACTGCCTCACCCAGCTCTACGATGTCGGCAGCGAGGTCAACGGGCTCCAAAAGTTCGACCGGAGTCCCAAGGTGGACGTGGAACGCATGCGGCGCCTGAACGCGGCTACTCGGCCGCGAAAATCTCCGCGGGATCGATGCTGAACCCCGGGAGGACCAGCGAGGCTATGGGCCCTTTCTTGAAGATGGGATCGCGGATCTCGGCCGGTCCGTAGCGGCCGTCCTCGCCCAGATCGAAGCGGTTCACCCACTCTCCCGCCGGCTCGACGATCCAGTATTCGCGGACGCCCATGCGCTGATAGAGATCGAACTTTTCCCTGAAGGTTCTCTGGGTGTTCGAGGGGGAGAGTATCTCCACCGCGAGGTCGGGGGCTCCGCGCGCTCCGGCGCCGGTCAGCTTGCCGCGGTCGCAGAACACGACGAGATCCGGTTCGACGATGTTCGTCGCATCCCCCTCGTCCTCTTCGCCCGGCTCGGGGAGGAGGACATCGAAAGGAGCGACATAGAGTTTGCAGGCCTTCCCCTCGAGGAAATTGCCGATACGCATCGTCAGGAGCACGACGATGGCCTGATGGCGCCGGTTCGGGGCCGCCATCTGGTAGGCGATTCCCCCGATGAGCTCCCAGCGCTCGTCTTCGGGCCAGGTCAGATAGTCGCGGTAGCAGTACCGCCCTTCGAGCTTCATGGCCGCTTCTCCCATCTTTTCACCTCCTCAGTATACAGCAAGAGCCTCGCTCGCGCTCCGGCGATTGAGGCTCCCGATTCGGTCACCGCCGCGGTTGCCTTGCCGGTCGTTTTTGTCTACGCTTATACCCGCGATACGGGACTTCGACCGCGCATCGCGAGGAGAAGCAGATGATCCGAGCCGCATTCGTAATGAAACTCAAGCCAGGCTTCGAGGCCGAGTACAAGCGCAGGCACGACGCGATCTGGCCCGAGCTCGTCAAGACGCTCGAGGAGGCCGGGGTGTCCGACTACTCGATCTACCTCGACGAGAAGACCCTCAACCTCTTCGCCTTCCAGAAGCTCAAGGACCACAACAGCTCCGATCGGTTGCCCGAGAACCCGGTCGTGAAGAAATGGTGGAGCTACATGGCGGACATCATGGACACGAATCCGGACAAGTCCCCGGTTTCTTTGGAGCTGAAAGAGGTATTCCACCTGGATTGAGTATACTTGCACTGGAGGCGAGCATGGGAGATTCTTCGGCGATCGATAAAAAGGACTATTTCAAGGAATTGAAGCGCCTGACGGTCGAGCTCGTGAAGTTGCAGGAATGGGTCAAGGCCAAGGGTCTCAAGGTGGTGGTGATCTTCGAGGGGCGCGACGCGGCGGGCAAGGGCGGGGTCATCAAGGCCATAACGGGGGGGCTCAATCCGCGCTACGCTCGAATCGCCGCCCTGGGCGTGCCGACCGAAAAAGAGAAGACGCAATGGTATTTCCAGCGCTACGCGGCGCATCTGCCCGCGGGGGGGGAGATGGTCTTCTTCGACCGCAGCTGGTACAACCGCGCCGGCGTCGAGCGCGTGATGGGATTCTGCACGGACGAGGAATATCGCGAGTTCGCGCGGACGGTCCCGGAGTTCGAGCGCATGCTCATCCGCTCGGGGATCATCCTCCTCAAGTACTGGTTCAGCGTCTCGGACGAGGTGCAGGAGTCCCGGTTCGAGGACCGGCTCAAGGACCCGGCCAAGCGCTGGAAGCTCAGTCCCATGGACATGAGCGCCCGCTCCAAGTGGGTGGACTACTCCCGCGCCAAGGACGCGATGTTCGAATTCGCGGACACCCCCGACAGCCCCTGGCACGTCGTCGACGCCGACGACAAGTACAGCGCCCGCCTCAACACGATCCGCCATCTGCTCGACAGCATTCCGTACAAGGATCTGACTCCCGAGTCGGTGGAACTGCCCCCCCGGCAAAAGGCCGGCAAGTACGCGCGCCCGCCGATCGACAGCCAGCGCTGGGTACCCCGCATCTACCCCGGCTCGCTCGCCGCCAAGCGGGAAGCGTCGGGCCTCGATGGCGCGAGCGGGAGCGACGCGGCCGCGGTCGCCGCGGCGATCGGGCTTCCGGACGGGCCGCGGCCTCCCGCGGAGGATGATCCCAAACGGGGGAAAAAGACGAAAGACAAGCGGGACAAGAAGCGCGCATCGCGCAAGAAATGACGCGAGGAGATCTCCGCCGCGGGTGTCTCGTCGGCCAAAAAATGGGCCCCTCCTCCGTACGCCTAGGCGTTCCGGATTCGGGGCCTCCCTTTTCACGATGGGGGCCGTGCCCGATGGACGGGCGAGGGCGCTTTAGGGCAGCTTGACCGTCTCGACCATGTAGCGGATCCCGCCGTCGTCATTCGAGGCGAGGCGCTTCTCCACGATGAACACGAGGGTCCGGCCGTCCGGAGCCTGGACGATCCTGCGGATCGCGTAGGACTTGACGCCGGGGCGGCGGAGTTCGGGGCTGCCGCAGGTCGCGCGGCGCACCGTGCCGTCCTTGGAAGTGACGGTCAGGGAAATGCCGAACGACGAGCTCACGCTTCCCGGAGTCTCGAGGGTCTGCTGATTGAGCGCGACATCGTAGGTGGCGCCCGTCTTGAAGTCCCTGAACGAGAGGGTGGCGGGCGGGTCCTGGCCGTCGAGAAGCACATAGAGCAGGGAGCCGGGCAGGAGGTGGTCGATGTGATACCGCCGCGCCAGCGGAACCTCGTCGGAGAAGAGCGCGTAGAAGGCCCCGGAGGCGTCCTGTCCCGCCTCGATTCGCGCGTGGACGAAGACCCTGCGGGCCACTCCCCGCGGCACGAAATCGTTCCTGACATTGTCGACGAGGTAGGTCTCGGCGTAGGGAGCGAGGGTCGACTGCTGGACGCCGTACTGCCCGAACATGAAATAGGCCGAGTCTGGCGAGAATCCGAGATTGACGAAGGTGGCGACGTCGCCCGCGTAGGCGGGGATGAAAGCGGCGACGAGGGCCAGAGCCGCGAGTATGCACCGTTTCTTCATGCCTCACTCCTAGGCACAGTATCGGCTTCCGGCGCCCGCTTCTTTATGGCCTATTCCCGCCGGATCGAGGCGCGGCAAGCCCCGACCGGCCTCGGGCGACTCGGGCCGCGCAGGCGGTCTTCTCAAAGACACGTCCCGGCGCTATGCTCGATCTCGTGACTATCGTCGCCCGGCGCCGGACGTATTGGAGCCTCTTCGCAGCCGCCTGCCTCTGCCTCGCGGCCTTCGTGCCGCTTTTTTCGCGCATAGCCTCCGACCCCGACGTGCCGGATTTTTTGCAGAAAGCGCGGGCGATCGGGGTGTTCCGGATCGGGACGGTCGGCATTTTTTCCTATAGGCTGGCCGCCGCGGCCATCGGGCTCTGCGCCCTGTACGCGGCCCTGGCGCTCGGGGTCGTCCTCTTCAACTTCCGCAAGACCGTCTCCACCGAGATATTCTTCTTCGCCTTCTGGGTGCTGTCGGTCGGCATGGAGGTGCTCCGCCTCGCGCTCTACGGCCTGGTCGAGGACGGAGGCTCGCTCTCGCTCCAGATTCTGTTGGCGAGGGCGCTCGTGTTTACGCGCTACGCGGGCTATTTCTCGCTTTTCCTCTCGGGGCTGTACGCGACCGGCTTCCGCAACGAGAAGCTCGGGACCGTGATCGCGCTCTGCGCGGCCATAGCCTTCGCCCTCGCCGCGGCCATGCCCATCGATACGGGCTCCTTCAGCTCGACCCTCGAACTCAAGGCGGGGTACGTCACCCTCAATCTCGGACTGGGCATAGTCGCCAGTCTCGTCACGATCGCGAACTTTCTCTACGCGGCCTACGCCACCTCGGAGCCGTCCTACCGCGCCGCGGCCCTCGGCTGCGCCGTGTTTCTCGCGGGGCATCAACTGCTGATCTCGGTGTGGAATCCCTATCTGATCGTGGTGGGCTTCGTGCTGCTCGTGGCCGGCTCCGCGCTCTTCATCTCCCGCCTGCACAGCTATTATCTGTGGCAATGAACCCCGCCGGGGGCTTCCTCGCGTGCGCGCTTGCGCGGGGGCTTCTGCGCGGGCTGGGCTCGGGGCCGTCGTGGCGCGTCCGGCGGACGATTCTTCAGCCTATCAGCATCGCCGCCGCCCCGGTGAGCACGGGGAGGATGAGGTTGTCCAGGTCTTTCGTGGGCGCCGCCTCGACTACCGTGGCGATTATGGCGATCGGGAAGGAGCGCAGGGGACTGCCGGTCAGCGGCAGGGACGACAGAAATACGGCGGCCATGCAGGTGAGGCTGCCTTCGAGCGACTTGCCGCCCGTCAAGGGCAGCCGAACCGTGCCGAAGGTCTTGCCGACGAGGCTGGAGAGACCGTCGCCGAAGGCGAGGGCGTAGATGGCGATCGACGCGGCCGGGTTGGGGTAGAGGAGGAGGGCGAGGAGGGCCCCGATGCCGAGGGTGACGGGACCGAGCACGAACTTGCCGGCGTCTCTCTGACGGGCGGCCATCGACGTGACCCGGGAGATGAGCGGCACCGCGACGCCCTGTATGCGCAGCGTCTCGCAGGCCGCGTAGAAGAGCACGCCCAGGACGAGCGCGAGGACGGTGTATTCCAGGCTGAGGGCCGCGAGGCTCGGCACGAAAGCGATGAGGAGATGGAGACCCTTTCTGAGAAATTCGATGCGGATCTCGTCGGTGACGGAACGGCCGACTACGAGCGTGTTCTCACGTCGCAAACTCAGTGATTGGTCCATATTTCGCAATCCATAGGAATAGTAGTGCAATAAGCGGGCCAAAAGCAAGGGTCGAAGCTCGATCGACTAAGTTGATACAGGATATGGTCATGCGCGCAGGGATCGTTCGCGGCGAACGGCCCCTGTATGAAAAACTCTACGGCTGCCGCGGCCGTTTCTGGAAAATGGCCGTCATTGACAGCCCCTTCGCCCGGTGATAATATCCGCATTCGTTCGCGCCGCTTAGGCAGAAACCGATCGATGGGCGATTAACTCAGCGGGAGAGTGCTACCTTCACACGGTAGAAGTCACTGGTTCAAATCCAGTATCGCCCATCGAACGGTTTCCTCTTCCCCCAATTCGCATTGGACCCAATCAGACAGTATCATTGAACGTGCAGTGGAGCGGCTTTTCGGCGCTCATGCCGCGCAGCCGCGCTTTGCCCCACGTCGGCAGGATCGATATCGGAGGCTTCGTCTCCATGAAGCTAGTCGCGGCCGGGAGTTATGCATGATGCGCTCAGCCTACCGCCAGCCCCTGACAGCCTCGGCGCTCGTCACCCTCGTCGCGGCCGCGCTCGTCGGACGGGTCCTCCTGCACGACGGCTCCTCGCCCTGGGTGTGGCTGCGGATAGCCCGCGTGGCGCTCCCGGCGCTCCTGGCCGTGGGAGCCTGGTTCGTCTTCATGGGGCGGGTCAATCTGCGCGAGGGGCGCTCGGCCCTGACCCTTCTCGCGAATCCGACCCTGCGCGGGGCACTCGTCCTGGCCTGGTCCGCGGCGGCCGCCTGGCTCGACCTGGCTTCCGGGGAGGGCGCCTGGCTTTTCGTCTTCGGCGCCGTCGGCGCCGCGTTGCTGGCATGGAAGGATAAGCGCTTCATCTACTTCGCCATACTGCCCGCCGCCGCCGTCCTGGAGCTCGGGGCCGTTTTCGTGCGCACGGGTCCCGATCTCGACCTCGAGGCCGCCATAGCGGCCGCCGCCGCGACGGGCATCGCCGTGATCCTGAGCATCAGGAACACGATGACGCCGGGGGAAGAGCGGCTCCTCTACCTGGAGCGCGAAAACCGGGAGCTCTGGTCCCTGTCGTACCACGACGGCCTCACGGGTCTGTACAATCGCCGCTACGCCCAGGAGACCGGCCAGAAACTTTTCACTAGGGCCATCCGCTACCATGAGCAGTTCCACGCCCTCATGATCGACATCGACCATTTCAAGAAGGTCAACGACAAGGTCGGCCACGCGGCCGGAGACGAGGTGCTCCGCGAGATCGCCGTGATTCTCCAGGGCTGCGTACGCACGAGCGATTTCGTCGTCCGCTTCGGCGGAGAGGAGTTCGTCCTGTATCTGGTCCAGGCCGATCCCGAACTCGTGCAGAATATCGCCAACCGCATTCGCGAGGAGGTGGCTTCGCATAAGTTCTCCACGGTTCCCTGGCAGGTGACGATCAGCATCGGCGTGGCGAGCATCCAGAGCAAGGACCGGCTCGAGGATCTCCTGGATCGGGCGGACAAGTATCTCTATATCTCGAAGCGCTCGGGGCGCAACCGCGTGACCGGTTTCTAGCCGGTTAGCCGCCCTGCGCGGCCGGGGCCTGTGTGGCCTGCGCGGCCGGGGCCTGCGGGGCCTGCGTGGCCTGCGAGGCCGGAGCCTGCGCGGCCTTCACGGACTGCTCGAAGGCCTGCAGCGCGAGGCCGGTCCTCGGGAAGTCCATGGACGGCTCGATCTGCGTATAGATGAGGGGCGCGCTTTCCGTCCGGCCCCAGATCGCCTGCGCGAGGTTCTGCGACGCGAGGTCCTGGGGCTCGGCCAGCCAGACGCCCGAGCCGACGAGTTCGTCGTGGATCCTGGCCGAGGCGGTGATGTCGGTCGCGCCCTCGGCTCGGCGCTTGGGGTCGCCCACGAGGGCGGCGGAGCGCAAGAGCGAGGCGCCGAGGTTGTTGTCGGCCTTCATGAGCAGCTCGAGTATCTCGGCCTGCGAGGCCCTCTGACCGGGCTGGGGCAGGTATATCTGGGCGTACAGCGTCTTCATGGCGGCCGCTACGCGCCGGAAATAGCCGTCGGCGGAAAGATAGTCTCCGCGCTGGAACAAGGCGTCGCCGAAGGCGAAGTCGAGGTAGGGGCTTTCGTTCCCGCCTTGGCCGGCGCGGTAGAACTGCACGAGAGAATCGGCGAAGCGGCCCTTCCGGTAGAGGATGTATCCGCGCCTATACCGCGCCTTGGGGGTATCCCAGCCCGAGTCCGCCGCCCGCTCCAGGTAGGCCAGGGCCGAATCCAGGTCGTCGCGTTGCCAGAACGCCACCTCCGCGAGGCCCGCGTAGGCCTCCCCGAAGCGCGCCTGCTTCTTCACCCGGCGCAGCTCGAGCGCCTGCTCGTACTGCGCGGCGGCCTCGGTGAAGTCCTGCTCGGCGCCGATCCATTCGCGCTTGTCGACGCGGAAATTGCCCCGCCAGATGAGGCTCTGGATGTACATGGCGCTGCGGCGCGGTGTGAGGCTGCGCAGGGCGGCGAAGGTTTTCACTGCGTTGTCGAGGGCGATCTTCTCCTCGCCGGGCATGTCCGCCCGTCGGAAGTAGCGCACGAGTTCGTAGTGCGCCTCGGGAAGGGCCGGATCCTTCTTCGCGGCGGACATGAGCATGACGCGCACGTCGTCCAGAAGGTCGTGGTCCATGAGATAGCCGCCCAGCTCCGCGCGCGCCAGGGCCGAGAGCGGATCGCCGCGCTCGCCGAGGAAGTGCTTCTTGAGCGCGAGGATGTCCGCGAGGTTGTCGCGCGGCGCTCCGCCGGGGCCCTGGCTGCCGTCCGAGCGGATGAAGTACAGGAGCATGCGCTCGAGATAGAGGTCCTTGTACCCGTAGTGGTCGATGAGGGTGGCGTAGGCCCTGCGGGCGTCTTCGAACTTCGCGACGTCCTCGTCGGCCCAGTCGAGGTAGATGTCGCCCAGGAGGAGGAGCCCGGCCTGGTTGAAGTAGTCCCAGGACAGGAGGCCGGTCTTGCCGAGCTGCTCTTCGGTGGGCGCCTCGCGGTACAGGGGCTGGGATACGCCTACGAGCACCTGCACCGCCTCCCTGTATTTCATCTGCTCCTGCTCGAGCCTGGCCCAATCCAGGATGGCCTGGCGCTCGTGCGGGTATCGCGCGACGAGCGAGGCGTATTTCTTCTCGGCCAGGATGTATTGGCGCTTGGCGGCATAGGCCTCGGCGTAGCGGTAGTACCAGACCTTGAACTCGCGCATGGAGGTGGCCCGGGCGAAGTCCTCCTCGGCCTCGGGGAAGCGGTTCTCGGCTATGCGGTGATAGCCGGAGCGGTAGAGCGCGTCGGCCGCCAGGGGCGTGTAGACGAATTGCCAGCCGAGCCAGCCGAGGACGAAGATGCCCAGGGCGGCGAGAAAGCCCGTGCGGAGCGCCGGAAGGACGGTGTGGATCAGGGCGTAGCGGAAGCTCCGCTTTTCGGCCTCGACCGCCGCCCCGGTCTTCTTCTCGTAGCCCCGAGGGATCGGGATCCGGTGCTTGAGGATCCTGCCCGCGATGAGGGCGGCGTCTTCGGCCGACGCGTCGTCGACCATGGCCCAGACGAGTTTCGACTGCTGGGCCTCGCTGCCCTTGCCGTTGGCCAGGATGTCTTCGATGGCCACCCGCAGGTTGAGGGGATAGGAGAGGAGCGCGTCCTGGAGTCGGTCCACCTGCTCCTCGCCGAGAGCCACCGGCTTCGTCTTCTCCTCGGGCGCTTGGGGCGTGGGCCGCGGCGGGCTCGGCCTCGGCGGCTTCTGCCGGGGCGGGGCGGCTTCGTCGCCGAAGCCCGACCATTCCTGATCGAGCGCGAAGGTCTCGCCCAGGGGCGCTTCCGCGCCGAGAGAGGCTATCTCCTGGTCGAGATCGGCGCCCAGTCCGGGCTCCGCGGTCTCTCCGAACGAAAAATTGTCGAAGCTGTCGCCCGATCCCTTCGCGCCGAATCCCGCCTCGGGAGCCTCTCCGAAGGAAAAGCCCTCTTCAGCTCGGCCCCCGCCCGCCGCCGGAGCCGAGGGCGTTTCCTCGACCGAGGGGCCCTGCGGGAGAGCGCCCGCAGGCTCGGCGCCCATCTCGGGAATCGCGAACTCTTCCTCGGCGGGTTCGACACCGCGGGAGCTCTCGGCGCCCCCGACGGCCTCGGTCCCGAAGTCGAAATCGCCGAGATCCGGAATTTCGAAGTCTTCGAGACCCGCGCCGGCCTCCTCGCTCCGCAGCGGAGCCTCGGGCGGCTTGGTCTCGGGGATAGGGGCCTCGAAGTCCGCGATTTCCCCGCTCTCCGGCGCCTCACCCGCCGCCGGCGGAAAGGCTTCGAGGGGCTCGGCCTCCTCCGGAATCGTGAACTCGTCCAGGTCGAACTCGTCGTCCGCGGGCCCTGCGCCCGGCCGAGTCTCTTCGGGCCGGGCGTCAGCCTCGGCTCCTTGCGGGCGGAGCGGGGGGCTCTCCTCTTCGGCCGCCGGTTCCTCTTCCATGGCGGCGGCGAAGTCCCCGAGGTCGAAGCCGCCTTCCTCGGCCGAGGTAGCCCCTTCGGACGGCGGCTCCTCGAGCTCGCCTGCGCCGGGCGGCTCCTCCAATTCCTCGAGGAGTTCGCCGAAGTCCTCGGTCCCTTCCTCCGCCGCGCCGGGCGCCTCGGCTTCCTCGCCGAGGGGAAGATTCTCGAGGAGTGTGGCGAAGTCGGGAGGTAGCGCCTCCTCCTCCGGGGGAGGTTCGGGGCGACGGGAGGCCGTGGGGCGGGGGGCCGCCGGGCGGGGAGCCGCGGCGCGCTGCGGCCCCGGCGAGGCCTCAGGCCGCGCCGGAGGCGGCTCGCCCGAGCCCTCGGGCGGCCGCAGGTCCGCGGCCGTCTCGCCCCAGCGAGCGAGGGTTTCGGCCTCGCGCGAGAGGGCGGCGAGATCCTTCTTGAAGCGTTCTATATCCTGGAGCCGCGGCATGGGTTTCCTACCCTATATTAACGGACGTTCCGTTCGTTTGTGAAGGAAAACCGCTTGAGCTTCCCGGCCTCGCGCGCCGATAGTATCGATACGACCATGAAACGTCTCCTCGTGCCCCTCGCGCTTGCCCTGGCCGCCTGGACCGCGACACTCGCCGCCGAGACTTCCGGCATTCTCGTCACGCGCGGTCCCGACGCCGCCAATCCGCTACCCCTCCATCTCAAGCTCGCCGGCATGAGCTCCGCCGAGCCGCCGCAGGTCTTCGAGGATCGGCTCGTCCTCTCGGCGGCCGGCCCCTACCGTTTCGTCGGCGCGGCCTTCGCCCATGAGGGCTTCGCCGTCATCCATCCCTTCGAGCGCAACCGCCAGGGGGTCTTCGTCCTGGCCTATCCCATCCCGCTCAAGCGCACGGAGCCCCTCGTCTACCGCCTCGTCATCGACGGCGTGTGGACCTCCGACCCCAGCGACCCCGATCAGACGAGCGATCCGAGCACCGGGGTCGAGCTTTCCGTCGCCCAGGTGCCCTACATCAGCGACCTGCACCTCGGGCTGTACAGGATCCTCGGCCGCGACGGGCACGTGGCCCATTTCGTGTTCCGGGGCAGGCCGGGCGAGCTCGTCACCGTCTGCGGCGACTTCAACGACTGGGATCCCTTCATGTACGAGATGACCGAGACGCGGCCGGGCCGCTACGAGCTGGCCCTGAGCCTGACGCCGGGGCGCCACTACTACGATTTCGTCTATCGCGGCGATTTCGTGCCCGACCCGCTGAACGGGGTGAAGGCGGCCACCGGCGAGGGCAGGGTCGTGTCGGTGCTTACGGTGCCGCCGCCGGACTGAGCGGCCCCGGCCTAAGCTCCTCCAGGACATTCTCCGCGGCGCGGCGCCGCAGCTCCACGATCGACTCGCGCGAGGCGTAGGCCGAGTGGTCGCTCAGGACGACGTTCCGGAGCGAGCGCAGCCGCGAGCCCGCGGGCAGGGGCTCCGCCGAGAAGACGTCGAGGCCGGCCCCGCCGAGCGCGCCCTCGGCCAGGGCGGCGCCGAGCGCCTCCTCGTCGATGAGGGCCCCGCGCGAGACGTTCACGATCACCGCGTCGCGCTTCATGGCGGCCAGCTGCCTGGCGCCGAGGATGCCGCGCGTCTCGGCCTTGAGCGGAAGGTGCAGCGAGATCCAGTCGGCCGACGCGAGGAGCTCGTCGAAGCCTGCCGGCCGCACGGTGACGCCGAGAGTCGCCGGGGCGCCGCCGAGAGCCTCGGCGATGCGAGCGGGCGAGATGTGCGGACTCCATACCAGTATTTCCCGGAAGCCCAGACCGAGGGCGGCCCGAGCGAAGCCGCGAGCCGTGCCGCCGAAGCCGAGGATGCCGAGCGTTGTGCCGCGGACGCGGCGGCCGAAGGGGCGGAGGTCCCAGAGCCGCTCGCGCACGCTG
Source organism: bacterium (assembly GCA_021779995.1). Classification (GTDB taxonomy): domain Bacteria; phylum Spirochaetota; class Spirochaetia; order Treponematales; family Rectinemataceae; genus JAJXZP01. Next base: position 17,722 of record JAJXZP010000169.1, read on the forward strand.
CGGTCGCGCAGGGCGAGGCCGCGCGCGCAGGAAAGGAGGAGGGCCAGGGCGTGCTCGGCCACCTCCGCGTCGCAGTAGCCCGAGACGCCGCGCACCGCGATGCCCCGCCTGCGCGCGGCCTCCACGTCGATGTTGTCGAGCCCGGAGCCGTAGCGCGAGATCACGCGGCAGCGGCCGAGCGCCTCGATGGCCGAGGCGTCCACCGGCGCGAGATTGACGAGGAGAGCGTCGGCCTCGGCTCCGGCGGCCGCGACGTCGGCCGAGCTGCGGCACCTCGCGACGACCAGCTCGGCGCCGGCCGCCTCGAGAATCGAGCGCTCGAGGTCCGCGTCGCCGAAGCGGTCGTCCGTGACGACGACCAGGGGCCGGCGCCCCGCCGTGCCGGTCATGAGCGGCGCGCGAGAATGCCGTCGAGGAAGGAGTGGCTCGACGCCAGGGAGTGGAAGACGGCGTGCGTGTCCTTCATCCCCATCGAGATGGTCTCCAGCGAGCCGAGCCCCTCGGTGAGCGCCTGGCTCTCCTCCTTGATCGACCCGGAGATCTGGGAGAGGAACTGCCCCGCCTTCTCGATGCTCTGGGCGTTCTCCTGGAAGTTGGCGAGCACCTCGGCGAAGGAGACGCGGAAGCGCTCGAGCAGCTCGAGGAAGCCGCGCATGCGCTCGTCGATGGCCTTGACGGAGTTCTTGAACTCCCCGATCGTCGACTCGATCTGCTTGGCGAAGTCGTCGGTCTGGCCGGCCAGGGTGCGCACCTCGTTGGCGATGATGCGGAAGCCCTTGCCCACCGAGCCGGCGCGCGCCGCCTCGATCGAGGCGTTGATGGCCAGGATGTTCGTGCGGTCCGACACGTCGCGGATCGAGCCGGTCACCTCGGCGATCTTGGAGGTCTTGTCCTGCAGCTCCCGGAACAGGCCTCCGATGCGGCGCGCGTCCTCGGCGGCCTGCTCGACCTCCTCCATCCGCTTGCCGACGCCGGAGTCCATGCTCGAGTTCTTCACGAGGATCTCGGTCATCTGCGAGTCGATGCTGTCGGCGTTGGCCGAGGTGCTCTGGCTCGTGGCGCGGATCTCCTCGAAGGCCGCCACGATCGAGTCGAGCGAGGCTTCGATGCCGCCGATGGAGGACTCGAGCAGCTCGAGCGAGCGGTTCGTGACCGTCGAGAGGACCACCGACTTGTTGTAGCCGACGGTGAAGCGCTCGATCGCGATCCGGTAGTTGTCGATGACGTTTTCGTCTGCCATGTCGCGCCTCAGACCTTGTAGGTTTCGTCGAGGAGGTCCGCGCCGCACCTGAGCGCGGAGAACCAGGCCAGGAAGTCGGCCACGGCCTTGCCGCGGTAGACGCCGCCGTGCTGGGGGGCGATCATGTCCGGGGCCAGGGCCGAGACGAGCTCGGACCAGCGCCGGGCCGGAGCGTTGCCCGCCATGACCCGCTTGTGGAAGGGCTCGATGTTCGGCCGCGCCGCGGCGAAGTCGTCGATGAAGAGCGTCTCGGCCCCGTCGGGAAAGATGGCCGCCCCGATGTCGCCCGAGAAGAGGATCCTGGAGCGCTCGTCGTAGAGCGACCAGGCCCCGGGCGAGTGGAGGAAGTGGCTGGGCACGAAGCTGAGCTTGGCGCCGGACGGCAGGCCGATGCCGCGCGGGAAGTCCTCGATGGCGGCCACGCGCGAGGCCTCGACGATGCCGAAGTGCGGCAGGAAGCGGTGCCAGAGCGAGGCGATGTAGATCTTGGCCGGGGTGACGCCGAGCCAGAGGGCTATGCCCGAGGAGACGTCGGGGTCCTGGTGCGAGAAAAAGATGCCCTCGATCCGGTCGATGGAGATGAAGCGGCTGACCGTGGCGACGACGCGCGAGAAGAGGTGCACCCCGCCCGGGTCGAGGAGCCAGCCCTTGCTGCCGTCGATGATGAGGTACTGCATGGTCTGGACCACACCCTTGCGGTAATCCGCGTCCGCGCCGAGCCAGATGAACTTGTGATTGCCGTCGTCGAAGAGAATGCGGCCGTTGACATCGTTGCGATCTATCATGCTGACCTCCCTGAATGTCCGCCCCTCGGGCGCTATTGTCGACTCCGCGGAGCGGAAGCTATAGTCGCCCGTGGAGGCCCCCATGCACAGTATAGGCGATCGGTGGCGGGACGCGGAAGGCCGGCGTATCGTGCTTCGCGGCGTGAATCTCGGCGGCGACTCGAAGGTGCCTGCGCGTCCCGAGGGCGCCACCCATCGGCGCGAGGGCTTCTATCTCAGGCGGGGCGTCTCGTTCGTGGGCCGGCCTTTCCCCCTCCAGGAGGCCGAGGAGCATTTCGGCCGCCTCAGGCGCTGGGGCATGAATTTCCTGCGCCTCATCGTCACCTGGGAGGCGGTGGAGCACGACGGCCCCGGCGTCTACGACGAGGAGTATCTCGACTACCTGGAGGCCCTCGTCGCCGAGGCGGGCGAGCACGGGCTCTCGCTCTTCATCGATCCCCACCAGGATGTGTGGAGCCGCTGGACGGGAGGGGACGGGGCTCCCCTCTGGACCCTGGAGGCCGCCGGCTTCGAGCCCGAGCGCCTCCACGCCTCCGGGGCGGCGATCGTGCACCAGGAAGCGGGCGATCCCTTTCCGCGGATGATCTGGGACGCCAACTACAACCGCCTGGGCTGCGCCACCATGTTCACCCTCTTCTACGCAGGCGATACCTTCGCCCCGGGCATCCCGGGACCGGAGGGCGCCTCGCTGCAGGGCTTCCTGCAGGAGCGCTTCATCGCCGCGATGGAGAGAGTCGCGTCGCGCCTGGCCCGCTTCGATCACGTCCTCGGATTCGACAGCCTCAACGAGCCCTCGGCCGGCTTCATCGGCCTCGAGGACCTCTCGCGCCTGGAGCGCGCGATCAGCAAGGTGGGCCCCATGCCGAGCCCCTGGGAGGCGATGCGCGCCGGCTCGGGATTCCCCGCCGAGGTGGACTTCTACGGCATCAAGGGTCTGGGGCAGGGTGTGGTGGGCAAGAGGCTCCTCGGGAGTCCGGGGGTCAGGGCCTGGAAAGACGGCATCGACTGCCTGTGGCTGCGAGCAGGCGTCTGGGACGTGGTGGATGGGCTGCCCCGCCTGCTGAAGCCGCGCCATTTCGCCGAGGTCGAGGGCCGCGCGGTGGACTTCTCGCCCGATTTCCTCGTGCCCTTCGCCAGACGCTTCATCGGACGCCTGCGCTCGGTCTCGAAGCGCAGCCGGCGCTTCGCCCTCTTCATGGAAGGAGTGCCCGAGGGGGGCCGCCCCTCCTGGAAGCCCGAGCCCGACGAGCTGCCCGTGGTGAACGCCACTCACTGGTACGACGGCCTCACCCTCTTTACGAAGATCTGGACGGGCTTCCTCGCCTACGACACCGAGACCGGAAGGATCCACGTGGGGCGCCGCCGGGCCAGGCGGCATTTCGCGGCGGCGCTGCGGCGGATCAAGGATCACGCCCGCGACGCGATGGGCGGCATTCCCACCCTCCTCGGGGAGTTCGGCCTGCCCTTCGACCTCAACTGGCGCCGTGCCTACCGCGGCCGGGGCGACTACCGGGCGCACGAGCGCGCGCTTTCGGCCTACTACGACGCGGTCGACGAGAACCTCCTGGATGCCGCGCTCTGGAACTACAGCGCGGGCAACACGCACGAGCGCGGCGACCTGTGGAACGGCGAGGACCTCTCGGTCTACTGCGGCGACGAGGCCCGGGACGGGCGAACCGAGACGGGCGATCCGCGCGACTCGGGCGGCAGGGCGCTGCGCGGCTTCGTGCGGCCCTACGCGCGGGCCATCGCCGGGGACCTGCGCGAGATGAGCTTCGACTTCGCGAAGGGCGAGTTCCGCCTGCGCTACGCTCCCGATCGCGCCGTGACGGCGCCCACCGAGATCTTCGTGCCGGCGATCCAGTACCCGCACGGCTTCCATGTCGAGGCCCGGGGCGGCCGCATCGACCTGAGCGGCAAGGACTCGCTCGTCCTCGTCCGCTCCGACGCGGACGGGGACGCGGACGAAGTGGTCGTTCGCATAACGCGTTCCTGACATGGCCTCGCCGGTTTCCGCATGCCCGACGGGGCGGTTTCGCGGGCCGGCTCCGTACGCCTCGCCGTCTCCCGTCTCCCGCGCCGACGGACCGGGGGCCGCGGAGATGGCAGTTCCGCGCAGCCCGCCCGGTGCACGTGCCGCGGCTCTGCTCGCCGCGGCGCTGTTCGCCGCCCTGCTGGCGGCTTCCTGCGCGAGCCTGCCGATCGCGGGCGCGGCCGCCCTGCCGCCCGAAGGATCGGCGCCCTCCTGGCAGAGCCTGGCGCGGGGATTGGACTACGCGGCCTTCGACCTCGGCGACCCTCCTCTGCGGCTGCGCGCCCTCCGCATCGACCTCGCCGCGCCGGGCGTGCAGGTCGTCGTCACGCCGCCTTCCGGCCGGCCCGGCCTGACGGTCGGGCGCAGGGTGAGCGATTTCGCTTCGGCCTTCGGCTGCGTCGCCGCGGTGAACGGCGGCCCCTTCTCCTATTCCTCCGCGGCGGGGCTCTTCGCGCCGAGGGGCCTGTCGATCTCCGACGGGCGGCTCGTCTCCCCTCCCGACCCGCGCTACGCCGCCCTCGTGTTTCCCGCCTCGGGCGGGGCCAGGGTCGTGCGCCAGGCCGACCTACCCGATCTCGGAACGCTGCGCGACGCGGTGGGCGGTTTTTTCGTCGTTTTGGAATCGGGGGAGCCCGTGGGCAATGACCTGCGGAGGGCCCCGCGCACCGCCGCCGGAGTCTCGCCCGACGGCCGGATCCTCTACCTGCTCGTGGCCGACGGCAGGCAAAGGCTGAGCGTCGGCCTCACCGAGCGCGAGAGCGGGGCCTGGCTGGCCTGGCTCGGCGCCTCGGAGGGGCTCGGTCTGGACGGAGGCGGCTCCTCGGCGATGGCGCTCCGCTCGGGGGGCGGGACGAAGGTCGTGAACGTCCCGATCAATTGCGGCGTGCCGGGCTGGGAGCGCGTCGTGGGGAATTGCCTGGGCTTCCGCTCGGGACCGACCATCGGGGCCCGGGACCGACCGTAGAGGCTCGGGACCGACCGTAGAGGCTCGGGACCGGCCATCGGGCGGGGTATCGAAGGATATCTTCCAAGCCGCCGGCCGGCGCTGCGAGCGCGACCCGGCTAGACTCCCTGGAAGAGCAGCCAGCTCGACACGATATGCATCGTCGACCAGAGGCCCGTCGCGTCCCCCGCGGCGAGCACGACCAGGGCGGCGGCGAGGACCACGCGCGGCGGCGAGAGTATCTTCTCGCGCCGGAGCCGGGGCAGGGCCAGGATCAGGACGGCCAGGACGAGCCACAGCAGCGCGCCTATCGCGCGGGCCTGCCCGGGCGCGTCGATGGCGAACTCCTTGAGCGCCAGCCCGGCCTGGGGCGCGAGGGAGCTCACCCGGCCGAGCTGGCCGAGGGCCATGCCGGCGCCGAGCGCGATGAGCAGCGCGCCCGAGACGATCTTCACGCCGAGGGCGTGCCGCTTGAACCAGTCCATCAGCCGGCGCATCCGGTCGAAGAAAAGTCCCGCGGCGAGGAAGGGCAGGGCGAGCCCCGCCGAGTAGGCGGCCAGGAGGAGCGCCGATCGCGCCGTGTTACCCTCGCGCGCCGCGTATAAAAGGATCGAGGCGAGTATGGGACCTATGCAGGGCGACCAGCCCGCGGCGAAGGCCACGCCCAGGCCGAAGGCCCCGAAATAGCCGCGCGGGGCGTTCGTGGCGTGGACGCGCGCCTCGAGGTTGAGCACCTTGATGAAATCGAAGATCAGGTTGAGTCCGAGGAGGACGATGAGGGCGCCCGCGACGATCGTGATGGTCCGCGAGAGCCCGCCGAGCATGATCGAGGCCCCCGAGAAGATGATACCCAGGACGGCGAACACGAGGGTGAAGCCGAGCACGAACACCAAGGTCCTCGCCAGGATGCGAAACCGCCCCGCGCCGGTGCGGATGTCGGCGAGGGCGTAGCCCGAGATGAAGGACAGGTAGCCCGGAATCAGGGGCAGGATGCAGGGCGAGAGGAAGCTGAGGAGCCCGGCTGCCGCCGCCGTGAGGAGGCCGACCTCCCTCATTTAGCGGCGAGTTCGGCGAAGATCGAGGCGGCCTCGGCCCCGTCGTAGGGAGCTCCGCCGATGATGCCGGCTATGGCCTGGCCGTTCTTGTCGAGCACGTAGGTGGTCGGAATGGACCTGGCGCCGAACTCGGTGCCGAGGGTGCCCTCCGGATCGACGAAGATCGGGTAGGTGTAGCCCTTCCTCGCTATAAAGTCCTTGACCGTACCGGGCTGCTCGCCCACGGACACGCCCATCACGGTGAATTTGGCGGCCTTGGTCTTTTTCCACAGCTTCTCGATGGCCGGCATCTCCTGCTGGCAGGGCGGGCACCAGGTGGCCCAGAAGTTGAGCAGGACTATCTTGCCCTTTTGCTGGCTCAGGTTGACGGAGCCGCCCGCGAGGGCTTCGGCGGAGAAGTCGGGCACGGGCACGGGCTTCGGAAAGACCGTGAAGCCGAGGCTTTCGAGCCGGGCCGCGTACCAGGGCTTGGCTCCTGCAGACGCGGCCGCCTGGGCGAAGAGGCCCGAGCCCAGGGCGGCGAGCGCGAACGTCGCGAGCAAGGCGAAAATAGTTCTTCTCTGTATGCGCATTCGGCACCTCGTCAGGGGGAAATATATCAGGAAAATACTATATTATTGCACCGCCTTCAAGCCTCACACCGCTGGCCCCGGTGGCGTTCGGCAGGGTATATTGAAGCCATACATTCATGGAGCGAGCGTTTCGCTCGGGTAATCGACGAAGGAGCCACAATGAGCATGAGAAGTCTTATCGCGCGACCGGAGCGCCGGCTCGGCGAGGAAGAGGAAGAGGACCAGAAGAAGGAAGGCCGCCGTCCCGAGGACGCCCTCGCCGAGCGCTTTCTCAAGACGCGCACCATCCTCCTCACGGGCGAAATCGACAAGGAGCAGGGCGAGCGGCTCATCCGCCAGCTGCTGCTTCTCGAGAGCCTCTCCTCCGATCCCATCACGATTCTCATCGACAGCCCCGGCGGCGACGTGGACGCGGGTTTCGCCATCTTCGACATGATCCGCTTCGTCAAGGCGCCGGTGCGCATCGTGGGCATGGGGCTCGTCGCGAGCGCGGCCGCCCTGGTCCTCCTCGCCGTGCCCAAGGAGTCGCGTCTGGGCCTGCCCAACTCGCACTACCTCATCCACCAGCCCCTGTCGGGCATCCGGGGAGTCGCGACCGAGATCGAGATCCACGCCCGCGAACTCGAGAAGACGCGGGAGCGCATCAACCGGATCATCGCGGAGGAGACCGGACAGACGCTCGAGCGCATCCAGAAGGACACCGACCGCGACTACTGGATGAACGCCGAGGAGGCCGCGAGCTACGGGCTCATCTCCCGGGTCGGCGCCACGCGGGACGCGCTCGGGCTATGACACTGGAGGCGATCGAGGCCGGCCTGGGCGGGTGCTTCGAGCGCTTGCCCGAGGAGGCCGCCGGAGGCAGGGAGCTCTACCGCGGCAAGGTCCGCGATGTCGTCCGGGGCGAGGAGAACCTCCTCCTCGTCGCCAGCGATCGCATCTCCGCCTTCGACCGCGTCATCGCGGCGGTGCCCTTCAAGGGCGAGGTGCTCGCGCGCATTTCGGCCTGGTGGTTCGAGCGTTGCGCCGACCTCGTGCCCAACCACCTGCTCGGCGGCGGCTCCCCCCGCGAGCTGGGCGGGACGGGACGGGCCACCCTCGTGCGGCGGCTCGACATGATCCCCCTCGAAGTGGTGGTTCGCGGCTACCTCTCGGGCTCGGCTTGGCGGGACTACGAGGCCGGACGGCCGGTCTCGGGCATCGAGTTTCCCCGGGGCCTGGCCAGGAACGAGAAGTTTCCCGTGCCCCTGGTCACGCCGACCACGAAGGAAGAGGGCGGCCACGACCGGCCGGTCTCGCGCGCCGAGATCCTCGAGCGGGGCATCGTGTCCGAGGAGCTCTGGGAAAAGATCGAGCGTGCGGCGGTGGCCCTGTTCCGGCGGGGCCAGGAGCTGGCCGCCCGCTCCGGTCTCATCCTGGCGGACACGAAGTACGAGTTCGGCCTCGCGGAGGGGCGAGTCTTCCTGGGCGACGAGCTGCACAGTCCCGATTCCAGCCGCTACTGGTGGGCCGATTCCTACCAGGCGCGGTTTTTCGCCGGCGAGGACCAGCGCGAGCTGGACAAGGAGCCCTTCCGGCGCTGGCTCTCCGAGAGGGGCTTCTGCGGCGACGGACCCGTGCCGGAAATCCCCGCCAAGGTCCTCGTCGAGACCGCTCTGCGCTACATCCAGGCCTACGAGGCCATCACCGGCGAGAGTTTCGAGCCGATCGGCGGCGACGCTCAATCGGAGACGGCCGCCCTGGCGCGTATCGTGAGGGAGCGGCTCCGCTAGGAGGAAGACCGAGGGCCTTCCGGTCGGCGCCGCCCGGAGGAAGCCATGCGATCATCCCCCAGAACCCGCCGCATAGCGGTGCTCGCGTTTCTCGGCTCGGCGATCTGCGCGCTCGCCCTCTCCGTTTCCTGCGCCGTTTCCTGTTCCTCGCCCTTCGGCGCTGCCCCCCCGCGGCGCACGCTCACCCTCATGTCGTACAACGTCCTGAGCCTCTTTGACGCCGTCGACGACGGCACGGAGTACCCCGAGTTCAGCGTGGCCAAGGGCGGCTGGGACGAGGTCCGCTACCGCCGCAGGCTCGACAATCTCGCCAAGGTCGTGCGGGAGGGGGGCGAGCCCTCCGGGGCGGCTCCGGACCTCGTGTGCCTCCTCGAAGTGGAGAAGCCGCGCGTCCTCGAGGACCTGCTGGCCGGCCCCCTGAAGTCGGCGGGATACCGCTGCGCCGCCATGGCTCCCGCCCCGGGCGCCGCCGTCAACGCGGGCCTCATCTCCCGGCTGCCGATCGTCTCGCTCCGCGCCCACGCGGTCTCCGGCTCCGGCGCGTCCCGCTCCGGGCGCTACGTCCTCGAGGCCGCCGTCGACGTCGAGGGCTCGCCCCTCACGATGCTGCTCTGTCACTGGAAGTCCAAGCTCGAAGGGGCCGAGCCGACGGAGGACGAGCGGCGCCAGGAGGCGGCCCTGGTCGAGGGCCGGGTGAGCGCCCTGCTGGCCGCCGATCCGGAGGCGGCCGTGGTGGTCTGCGGCGACTTCAACGAGAACCCCGACGAGTACCTCCGCGTCGGCAAGCGTTATGCGACCGCGCTCATGCCCGCCGAAGAGGCGCGCTCGCCGAACGCGGGGCGGCTCCTCGTGGCTGCCGGCCTCCCCGGCTCGGCGGCCGGCGACCCCGCCGGCGCGGCCCCGCCCGCCGGCGCGGCTTTGTCGCCCGACCTTTCCGACACCGAACCGGCCGCCGCCGGAGTCGCGGCCCGCTCGCCGGCCGAGCCGGTGCTCTACAGTCCCTGGGCCGGCGCGGAGGGCTTCAGCTACGCCTACAAGGGCGCGCGCGAGCGCATAGACGGCTTTCTCCTGTCGGCCTCCCTGGCGCGAGGCGGGCGGCTCGCCTACCGCGACTTCTCGGTGCTCGACGCGCCCTTCCTCCTCGACGCCTCGGGCCTGCCCCTGAAGTGGTCGAGCTTCTCGGGCTCGGGCTATTCCGACCATCTGCCGATTCTGCTCGGCCTCGACGTCGCGACGAGGCAAAAGGACGGATGACGCCCATGGAAGAAGAAGAAATTTGACGCGAAGGCGCGGAGGCGCAAAGAGGAGGGGAAGAAGGGGATTGGAATGGGGGAATCGGAGTCGGGAAATACGAAATTCCACCATTCCCCTGCCATTTTAACTTCGCGTCTCTGCGCCTTTCTTCCCCTCACGCATCTTTGTTTTCGGATACCAAGAATGAGGAAAAAGAGAGTCGCGGAGGCGCAGAGGGGAGGGGAAAGGGGAAGAAGGGGATTGGGATGGGGGAATCGGAGTCGGGAAATGCGAAATTCCGCCACCATTCCCCTGCCATTTTTGACTTCACGTCTCTGCGCCTTTGCGCGAGACGATTCCCCGAGCCCGGCGCGCCTTCGCTATGCGGCGCGCGTTCGTTACGCCGGGGTTCGTAGCGCCTTACCCGCGCTCAGTCATCGACCAGGCGGTACAGGTCGAGGCGTTCGGTCTTGCCGCGGATCTCGGCGCCGCGGATCTCGTCGAAGCGAAGGCCGGCCGCCGCCTCGCCCAGAAGCTCGTGGGTCGCCCCCGACATGAGGAGGTAGGAGCCGTACTCCTTGTTCAGGCTTTCGAGCCGGGAAGCCACGTTCACGGCGTCGCCGATGACGGTGTACTGCAGCTTCCGGCTCGAGCCCACGTTGCCCGCTATCACCTGCCCCGAGTGCATGCCGATGCCGATGCGCACGCTCCCGCGGCCCGAGCGGGAGCGCTCCTCGTTGAGCTCGGCGAGCCGGGTGCGCATGTCGAGGGCCGCTCCCAGGGCGCTCGCCGCGTGGTCGGCGCTCGGCACCGGGAGGCCGAACACCGCCAGGATCCCGTCGCCCAGGAACTTGTCGATGATGCCGCCCCGCGCGGCTATGACCTCGATCATGCGGCCGAGATAGTCGTTCAGGAAGGCGAAGACCTCCTCGGGCTCCAGCCGCTCCGACATGGCCGTGAAGCCGCGGATGTCGGTGAACATGACCGTCGCCTCGTAGCGGGCGCCGCTCAGGTTGACGCGGCCGTCGAGGATGGCCTCGGAGATCTCCTTGGTGAGGTACTGGCCGAACAGCACCTTGATGCGCTCGCGCTCGGCTATGCCGCGCAGCATGTCGTTGAAGCCCACGGTGAGGTCGCCCAGCTCGTTGGCGGTGAGGGCCGGGGTCAGGGCCTCGAGGTCGCCCTCGCGGGCCCGAGCCATGTTCGCCCGCAGGGCCTCGACCGGAGCGACGATGTCGGCGGCCGTCCAGCGGGCGATGAAGAACACGTAGACCAGGATGATGGCGAGGCCGAGGACGAGCCCCGAGACCACGCGCGCCACGTCCAGCGGGCCCATGAAGTAGAGCGGAAGGTTCGCGGGGTCGGCGAGGCCGTGGACCGCGCCGCCGAGCCGGACGAGCGCCAGCCTCGTCTCGGGCGCGAGGTCGCCGCCGAAGAGAAGCCTGAGCTGGTCCGGCTTGAGGCTTGAGACGGTGCCCGCGAAGGATATCCCGGTGCCCACGAACAGGGCCACGACGACGAGGGGCAGGATGGTGGAGATCGAGACGAGGAGGAGGAGGTCGCCGCGCACCTTGGTCCGATGCCCTCCCGGGATCTCGGCGGCCAGCTCCTCCCGCGAGAAGAGCCACGGCAGATACCGCGTCTGCACGCGGTGACGCTGCCAGAGGAAGGTGAAGAGACTCGACAGGGCCAGCACGGCGCCCTCGATGGGCAGCATCATGGACTCGTGGCCGAAGGCCTCCCCGGCGGCGAAACGCGCGATCCCCAGCGGTACGATGAAGATCGGCGCCGCGAGGGCCATGACGCCCGGAGAACGGAAGATGCGCGCCCTGGCCGCTCGGCGCAGCGCCTCGGCCGCGCCGACGCCTCGGCGGAGCAGGGCGAAGTACCGGACCAGGGGCGCATGGAAGAACGCCGCCCCGGCCAGGGCCAGGACGAGGGCCGCGGCCGCCAGGTCCAGGAAGGCGCGCTTTCCGGCCGAGGGGAGATCGTCCAGGGCGGAGGGCGACAGCCTCCGCGGGAGGCCGTCCGGACTGGCCTGTCCCTCGGCCAGGTCGAGGACGGTCTTCGCCCCGGCGCCGAGATCGCGCTTCACCTGATCGGCGAAGACGAAATAGAAGCCGAAGAAGAGCGACAGGACGAGGTAGAGCAGGAGGCCGGGGAGCATGATTCCCAGGACCTTGAACTTCGGAGGCCGGTCCGGGCCGTGAAACCGTCGCATGGCTCGCTCAAGAGTAGCGCGTCCGAGGGTCCCGCGGCAATCTGCGGCGCTTTCGCGCGGGAGTCCGGGGCCGGCGCACATGAAAGCCGCGCGGCTCCGTGCGGGATTCCGCCAGTCCTTGGCGTCGATGGAGTCTTGGGAGTATGCTTGATAGGATATGGCGGAAGGCAAACCCCTCATCGTCCAGAGCGATCTCTCCCTGCTCCTCGACGTGCACGACCCCTCGTTCGAGGAAGCCCGCTCGGCGGTGGGCCCTTTCGCGGCCCTGGAAAAGAGCCCCGAGCATCTGCACACCTACCGCATTTCGGCCCTGTCGCTCTGGAACGCCGCGAGCGCGGGGATCGACTCGGGCTCCATAGGATCCACCCTCGAGCGCTATAGCCGCTACGAGGTGCCCCGCGACGTTCTCTTCATCGTCCGGGACACCATGGCCCGATTCGGGCGCCTCACCCTCAGGCAAGGCCCGGAGGGGGGGGACGAGCACGAGCTCCTCCTCGCCTGCGACGACCCCGACGTCGAGCGCGAGATCGCCGGCTCCAAGCGCCTCGCGAAGTGGCTCGAGCCGGTGCCCGGCGGCTTCGCCGTCCGCCTCGTCGACCGCGGCACCGTGAAGCGCGAGCTGCTGCGGCTCGGCTGGCCGGTCAAGGACGAGGCGCCCCTGGCTCCCGGCGATCCCCTCGAATTGCGGCTCCTTCCCGCGCGCCGCTCGGGCGGCCCCTTCGGACTCAGGCCCTACCAGAGCGATGCCCTCGCGGCCTTCCTGGGCGGGGGCCTGCCGGGCGCGGGCTACGGCGTGGTCGTCCTGCCCTGCGGAGCGGGCAAGACCATCGTCGGCATGGCTGCCATGGAGGCCATCGGCCGCAAGACCCTCATCGTCACGACGAACGTCGCGGCCGTCCACCAGTGGATGGACGAGCTGCTGGACAAGACCGACCTCTCCGCCGAGGACATCGGCGAGTACACCGGAGCGGAGAAGAACGTCAGGCCCGTCACCGTGGTGACCTACCAGATCCTCACCTGGCGCCCCGACAAGGATTCGGACTTCCCGCACTTCGACCTCTTCCGCCGCGAGAAGTGGGGGCTCGTCGTCTATGACGAGGTCCATCTCCTGCCCGCCCCGGTCTTCCGCGTCGTGGCCGAGATCCAGGCAGTGCGCCGGCTGGGCCTCACCGCGACCTTGGTTCGCGAGGACGGGCGCGAGGAGGACGTGTTCAGCCTCATCGGCCCCAAGCGCTACGACGTGCCCTGGAAGGACCTCGAGCGCAAGGGCTTCATAGCCGAGGCTTACTGCCGCGAGATCCGCATACCCTTGCCCGAGCACGAGCACCTGCGCTACATCGTCGCCGAGCAGCGCGACAAGCACCGACTCTCCGCCGAGAACGGCGCCAAGTACGAGGCGGTGCGCGAGCTCGTCGAAAACCATCCCGAGGACCCCGTGCTGGTGATCGGGCAGTTCCTCGACCAGCTCGGGCGGATCGCGAAGGATCTGGGCGCGCCGCTCATCACCGGGCGCACGCCCAACCCCGAGCGGGAGCGCATCTACGCCGACTTCCGGGCGGGCCGGGTCCGCGTCATCGTCGTCTCGAAGGTGGCCAACTTCGCCATAGACCTCCCCGACGCCTCCGTCGCCATCCAGGTCTCCGGCTCCTTCGGGTCGCGCCAGGAGGAGGCGCAGCGCCTGGGCCGCATCCTCAGGCCCAAGGCGCGCAACTCGTACTTCTATTCGCTCGTGTCGCGCTACACGGTCGAGGAGGACTTCGCCGCGAACCGGCGCAAGTTCCTGACCGAGCAGGGCTACCGCTACGTGATCGAGGCCTGGGAATGAGCGCTCCGCCGCCGGCCCTCCCACCCGGGCCGGAGACCTGGCGGGACGCCCTGCTCACCTCGGGCTCCGAGGCCCTCCTGGGCGCGGTGCGGAACTACGTCGGCCCCGTGCGCACGCCCTTCGACAAGCGCGACCTGGCCGCGAAGCTCGAGGCCTTCCTGCGGCGCTCCGAGACGCAGGAATCGCTCGTCGCCCTGCTCGACGGCCCCGACGTGCGCCTGGTCGGCACCGCCCTCCTCCTCGGACCGGCGCCCGAGCACCTGCTCAAGGAGCTCTTCGAGGGCGAGTTGCCCCTGTTCGATCTCGGCGTGCGCATCGCCAATCTCTACGATAGACTCATCCTCTTCCGCTACCAGGAGGGCGGCAGGCGGCTGGTCGCGGTCAACCCGCTCCTCGCCGAGAGGCTCGCCCGGGCGGCGCTTACCGCGGATGCGCTGTTCGGCCCGCAAAAGGGTAGGCGGGCCGGCGGCGACGATCGGGCCGGCGGCGAGGAGCGGCGCGGCGACGAGCGGCGGGGCGGCAAAGAGCGGCGCGGCGACGAGCGGGCCGAGGGCGAGGCCGGGTCGGCCGGCTCGGACCGGAGAGAGGCGCCCGCCGAGTCGGCTTGCGACGCCGAGTCGGCCCTCGGCTTTTTCCTCTATCTCTTCCACGCGCAGGGGGCCGTGCGCAAGGGCGGCGGGCTCACCAAGAGGGCGGTCGAGCGCGCAGCCGCCCTCTTGCCCGAGCTGGCAGCCGCTCCCGAGCGCTTGGATGCCCTGCTGGACGCCCTCACGGCCTGCGGCGTCCTGGCCTTCGACGGGGAGGAGCGCCGCCCGGACCGGAGCGCCTTCGATGCCCTCCTCTCGCGCTGGGGCGAGGATCTGCCCTTTTTCCTCGCGACCTGCCTCGCCGCGGCCAGGCGCGGAGCCGCCGGCCGCGCTCCCGCGCGGGCGGAGGAGGAGGCCGCCCCGTACGAGGACTCCGCGACGGGCTCCCGCCTCGAAGCCGAGACCGCCGTCATGGCCGCGGCTCTGCGCGAGCCGCCCGGCGGTCCGGGGTTCGTCTTTTCGCGCGGCGGTCTCGAGCGCTGGCTCGGCATCGCATCGCTCCGCTCGGGGCCGGGTCTGGACGCAGCCGGTTGCGTCCAGGCGCTCGTCGACCTGGGCGTGGCGTCGGCCGAGGGAGGCGGCCTCGTCCTTTGGCCGCGGCCCCGCCGGTCGGCCGCGGACTCCATTCCCGGGCGCCTGGTGGCCGAGGGCGCCCACGCGCTCCATCTTCTGCCCGAGGCGAGCCTCGAGGAGCGGCTCTTCGTCGGCTCGATCGCGCGTCCCGTCTCGTTCGGCACGGTCTGGAGCTTCGAGATCGAGCGGGACTCGGTTCGCCGGGCTTTCGCCTCGGGGCTCGACGCCAAGAGCATCGCCGCCCGCCTCGAGTTCATGAGCGGTTCGAGTCTGCCGCAGAGTCTCGCCTTTTCGCTCTCGGCCTGGGAAGAGGAGTATCGCTCGCTCAGGCTCTACCGGGGCGTCGTGCTAGCGGCGGACGAGCGGCTGCGGGCCGTGATCGAGCGCTCCGGCGCCCTCGATGGCCTGGTGGCGGAAGTTCTCGCTCCCGGCGTATACTTTCTCTCGTCGCCGAATCCGGAAGCGGCGGCGGCCTCTCTCGCCCGCGCCGGCCTCGAGGCATCTCCCCGCATCGCGCCGGCCGGCGGCGCGGCGCTCGCCGGCGCGGCGGCCGG
>JAJXZP010000295.1 GCA_021779995.1 bacterium
CTCGAGGGCGAGCAGCTCCAGGTCGCGGAAGGCCGTCTGGTTCTCGGTCTCGTACTCCAGGTAGGAGGCGTCGTAGCGCGCCTGCACCGAGGCGGCCTCGCTCTGGGGGTTCTGCTGCACGAGGCCGCAGCTCTCGCAGGCCACGAAGGAGAAGCCGCCGCAGTCCCAGAGGGCCGAGAACGAGAGAGAGCCGCAGAGGGCGCAGGGCACCACGCGGCGCGGCTCGGAGCGGGGCGGCGTGGCGAAGGTTTTCATTGTATGGAGACCGCCCAGGTCATATCGCGCCGGTTGCCCGCGATGTCCTCCACGCTGAGTTCGATGATGCTCCGGCCCCTCGTGAAGAGATGCTCGGAAAGCAAATAGCGGCCGTCTTCGGTCCGCAGTTCGGACAGAAGCCGGGGCGAGGACGAGAAGAGCGAAAGCCGGCCCCGCTTGCCGAAGGCCACGTCGAAGACCTCGCGCGAAAGCTCGGTCCCGTCGACCGAGAGCCGGATGACATAGGGGGCGAGCGGACCGGCGGTCCAGGGGGCGTCGGTGGCGTCGGTGATGTCGGCGGCGATCTCGTAGGTGCCCTGAGGAACGCTCTTCGCCTCGCCCAGGGCGTAGGATTTTTCTCCGTTCATGAGGGTCACCGATCTGATGGCCGGCGCGTTGCCGTCCGGAAGGGCCGGCAGAAGCAGGAGCGGATTGACCCAATTGCTCTTGCGGCGGTCGAAGATTTCGAGCAGGAGCCCGGGCCCCTCGGTCCAGCCCGAGGCGCCGACCGAGCCGAGAATCGTGCCGCGCTTGACCGTCGTCAGGTAATCGGAGACGGAGCCGGGCAGGAGGTGGGCATACACGGCGGCCATGTCGTTCGGATGCTCCACCACGGCGAAGGATCCGAGGGTCGAAGGCAGGCCGGAGGGAGTGGTCGCCTCGTCGAAGGCGAAGGCCAGCTCGCCGTCGTCTATCGAGCGCACCAGGCCGTTCGAGGCGGCTATGGCGACGCCGGTCACGACCCGGCCCGCGGCCGGCGTCCCGAAGGTCGCGGCCAGTTTCGGCGATTCGACGGGCCAGTCCATGGCCCACAGCGCGCCGAGCGCCCCGCACAGAAGCCCGGCGACGACGAGCCAAGCGCCAAGCCTCTTTTCTCCGCTTCGCCGACTCGTCGCTGCGCGCATCATTCCTCCCGCAGGTCCAGGCGGACGATGTCCTCGTCCACCCCCAGGTAGATCGAACTTCCGTCGAGGTTTATGAAGGTCTGGGAGGCGGAAACGGGTATGTCGACCAGGCGGCGGTCGGGGGCCGCCGCGCAGATGAGCCGTCTCGAATCCTGCGAACCCGATAGCAGGACCATGATGTTCCAGCCCCGCAGGGAAAGTCCCAGCCGGTCCGCGGTCGTGGCGGCGATGGTGTAGCCCTTTCTCGAATCCCGTTCGAACACCCCGACCCCGCCGGGAACCTCGTACATGAGCCGCTTGCCGTCGGAGGTGAAAGAGATCGCGACGGGGCGCCTGAAGTCCGAGTCGAGCCATCGGTGCCAGGTGACCCTATAGGCCGAGTATCGCTTTTCGAGCACGACCAGGCGCTGCTTGTCGAGACCGGCGATGGCCGCGACCAGGTCGCCGTCCGGAGAGACCGCGACGCCGTAGATTCCCGGGATGCTGGAGCCGCCGGACGAGAAGTGCATCACGTCCTTGCCGCTCCGGTCCAGCCCGACCAGGCTGCCGTCCATGAGCCCGAAGACCGCCAGACCCGGGCTGGCCCCGAAGGCGGTCACGATCGAGGGAAACTCGTAGGTCCAGGCGCGATGCCCGCTCGAATCGAGTTCCGAAACCGAGTCCTGGGCTGTTCCCATGACGAAGCGGCGCCCGGCCGCGAAAAATGGATAGCCGGGAATCGAGGCCTTGAACAGTTCCGAGCCGGTGGGCGTCCGCACCGAGAACCCCGTCGAATCCTTGTCGTAGAGCGCGTAGGAGTCCGAGGAGAGGGCCAGGCCGAAGGGAACGGGGGCCGAGAACAGGATCTTGCCCGACGAGGAGAAGTACCCGAACTTGTCGCCGAGCCTGAAGGAATGCACATCCCCGAGCGCGGGCGTCGAGGCGGGGGTCGCCGGCGCATCCGCGAGGCCGCGCGCCCAGACGGGTATGAGCGCGAGCTCCTTGGGCAGCGGCTGGGCGCAGACGAGAAAATAGGCGATGCCGACCAGGATGATGCCCGAGATCGCGAGTCGTTTAGTTCCGCTTTCTTCCATAACGTGTGTCTGACGTGCCTTCCGGAGCCGGCCCAACGCCGCGGCCGAGCTTCCATCCTCGGAGCGAATGGTATATACTAGGCGAAGAGCCTGTCAACTCGGTACGGAGTTCCAACCATGGATCAGGACAAACTTTTCGCCCTCGCGCTCGACGCGTCGGGGGCCTCCTACTCGCCGTATTCCCGCTTTCGCGTCGGAGCCGCGCTTCTCTGCGAGGACGGCAGCGTCTTCACCGGCGCCAATGTCGAAAATCGATCCTTCGGACTCACCGTCTGCGCCGAACGCTCCGCGGTCTCCGCGGCCGTCTCGGCGGGCCGGCGTTCCTTCGTCGGCATCGTCGTGGCCACCCCCGACGCGGAGTATCCCGTGAGCCCCTGCGGCGCGTGCAGGCAGGTTCTCTCGGAGTTCCTCAAGCCGGATGCCCTCGTCGTCTTCGGCTCCTCGGCCGGCGCCCGCGTCGAGACCACCATGGGCGAGCTTTTCCCCCACGACGCCCTCCACGAACTCGGCGGCGGCCCGAGGCGCGACCCGACAGACCCGTGAAACGCCTCGGACGAGCCCGGGGCGAGCGCTATTTCTTGGATTCCTCGGCCTTTTTCTGATCGGCTTCGAGCTTGGTCGTCCAGATCTCGATCTTTTTCTTGAGCGTCTCGGCATCTTCCCGCTCCGACATGACGATGTGGATACGCCTCAGCGCCTGCAGGTATTGTATGGCCCGGCGGAAATCCTCGGTCTTGTGCGTGTACAGCTCGTACTGCTGCCGATACTTGTCGGCGCTGCTCCGGAAAAGGCTCTTCACGAGGCCGAGATGGCTCATGACCACCACCCGGTTCGGCGAACTGAAATCCATGTCCCCGACGGCCGTCTTCAAGTTGAGCAGGTTCTTGGCGAGCGCGGCGAACTTCCCCCACAGTTCCAGGAAGGAGGCGGCGTACTTCGAGTTCTCGCCGAAGGCGTCCTCGAGCGAATTGATGGCGAATCCCAGCTTCCTGACGAGGCGATAGCGCGCCTCCTGATCGATGTTGGCGATTTCCTCCAGCTTGGCCTCGTAGTCGGAGAAGGGAACGTCGAGAAAGCCGGTGACGGTGTCCTCGAGATAGCGCATGGCCCGCACGATCGTCTTGCGCGCCTCGAGCAGGTAGTCCTCGTTCTTGATGCCGAGGAGCGAGACGGAGAGCGTGCTGACGAGAACGTACCAGGAGCCGAGATCGATGGTGCACTCCGTCAGGACCAGACGCTTGTAAGCGGCGCCCGCCTCGTCCTTGGAGAGCAGCTCGAGAAGGGTCTTCTCCTTGGCGAGGCCCGCTTCGATCGTCGCCCGATGGTTCTTGACCTTCTCGAAGTACCGGTTCTTCTGTTCGCTCGATATTTTGCCCATCAGAGCTCCCGCCAATCGCCGTACTTGCGCAGAAGTTCGGTCGCATGCGCGATCGAAGACTCCTCGCGCGGGTCGCCCGCCAGCATGCGCGCGATCTCCTCGGCCCGAGCCCTCCCCTCCATGCGCACTAGCCGGGTTGAGGTTCGACCGCCGGAAATCTCTTTTTCGACCTTGTAATGATTATCGGCGCGAACCGCGATCGAAGCCAGATGCGTTATGCAGAACACCTGTTTCGAGCGGCCCAGGTTCTTCAGATGCTCGCCCACCGCCACGGCGACCTCGCCGCCGATGCCCGCGTCGACCTCGTCGAAGATGAGGGTATCGACGTCGTCGGCGTCGGCCAGGACCGTCTTGGCGGCCAGGGCGACGCGGGACAGCTCTCCGCCCGAGGCGATTCTCGCCAGGGGCTTCGGATTCTCGCCGAGATTGGGCGCGATGAGAAACTCGATCTCGTCCACGCCGAAGGGGCCCACGACGGGCTTGCCCCCTTCGAGATCCTTCCGGCCGACTCGCACGAAGAACCTCGCCCTTGGCATGCCGAGGCTGCGCACGATCTCCTCGATCTTCGACTGGAGGCTCGAGGCAGCGGCCGCGCGCTTCTCCGAGAGGGCGAGAGCCGCGGCGAGGACCTCGGTTTCCATGGCCGCGATGCGCCGCTCGAGCTCGCCGCGGTCCTCCTCCCAGGTTTCCAGGCGGGAGAGCCGCTCGGCGTCCTCGGCCAGGCGGGAGAGGACCTCTTCGACGGTGGCGCCGTATTTTTTCTTGAGCTTGCGAATCTCCGCGAGCCTCGACTCGACTTCTTCGAGCCGCTCGGGGCTAAAGCGCAGCGAGCCGAGGTGCTGCCGCAGAGACTCGGCGACGTCCTCGAGCTCGTAGAACGCGTCGTCGGTGCGGCGGGCGTACTCGGAGACCGAGGGATCTATGGCCTGAGCCGATTCGAGTCCCGCGCGCGCGCGGCGCAGCGCGGCTATGGCGCCCTCTCCCGCGGCGGCGAAGGCCTCGTGCGCCGTCTCCAGAGCCGCGTACAGCTTCTCGTGCTGGGAAAGCAGCCGTTCCTCGGCCTCGAGCTCCGCCTCCTCGCCGGGCCTGAGCTTGGCCTTGGATATCTCGTCGACCGCGAAACGGAGAAACTCGATTTCCCTGCTCCGTTCCTTTTCGGAGGCTATCGCGGATTCGTAGGCCCGCCGCTCCGCGGCGAGCTCCGCGAAGCGCGCGCCGAAGGCGACCACCTCGTCCTCGATCCTGGCAAAGCTGTCGAGGAGCTTGCGGTGGTTCTCGGCGAGGAGGAGGGACTGGTGTTCGTGCTGGCCGTGGAGGTCCACGAGCAGGGCGGTGAGCTCGGCCAAGTCGGATCGCAGGGCGCTCTGGTTCTGGATGTAGGCGGAGCCGCGGCCGTTGGCCTTGATGCCGCGGCGGACGAGAATGCGCCCGTCCTCCGGCTCCAGCCCCCGGGAGCGTAGCCACTCCACGGCCCCGGCGTTGCCCGAAACGTCGATGACGCCGGTGACGAGGCTCTCCTCGGCGCCGGTCCTGATCACGCCGGTGTCCGCCCGCGCGCCCAGGAGAAAGCCGATCGCCCCGACGAGGAGGGACTTGCCCGCGCCGGTCTCGCCGGTGAGCAGGTTGAGGCCCCCGGAGAACGACACGGAGAGCCGCTCTATCAAGGCGAAGTCGCGAACGGAAAGTTCTTCAAGCATCCGGCCCTCCCGACCAGGCGAGCTTGGACCGAAGCACCTCGTAGAAGGCGAAGCGTCCCGAGGCGAAGATCTTGACTTTGCGGCCGTCCAAGCCGAAGCGGACGAGGTCGTCTGAGACGAGGCTCAGCGTTTCCTGGCCGTCGACGGTGAGCATCGCGGCCGCCCGGCGGCCGCGTTCGACGTGGACTTCGATGATCTCGCTCGCGGGGAGGATCAGCGGGCGGTTGGAGAGCGTGAAGGGGCAGATCGGGTTGAGGACCATCGCTTCCATCTCCGCGTGGAGGATCGGGCCGCCCGCCGCGAGGTTGTAGGCCGTGGAGCCCGTGGGCGTCGCGACGATGATACCGTCCGAGCGATACAGTCCGAGGGGAGAGCCGCCCACGGAGACTCGCAGGTCGATGAGCTTGGCTATGCCCTGGGCCGAGATGACCCCGTCGTTGAGCGCGCGGTAGCTGGCGATGGTCCTCCCCTCGCGGACCGCCTCAATAGACAGCATGGACCGCTCGGAGGCGGCGAGCTTGCCGGCGAGCCAGGCCTCGAAGGACTCCTTCCACTCGTCCCGGCCGATCTCGGCGATGAAGCCGAGCCGCCCGAGGTTGACGGGGAAGAGGGGAATGCCGTGCGGGGCCGCGAGTCGGGCCGAATAGAGGACCGTCCCGTCGCCGCCGAGCGAGATGACGAGGTCCGTGGCGGAGAGGTCGGACGGATCGCCCGGATCGCCCGGCTCGCCCTCGAAGGCGAAGCTTTGCACCTCGACGCCCCGCGAGCGCAGATACTCGCCCACTTCGAGGGCCATGCCGGCGGCATCGTCCTTTTCCAGGTTGGCGATGACCAGAACGCGTTTTCCGACTTTCCCCATCCTGTCCCTGCCTTTCTAGGGAAGGGTCGCCAGAACCTTGGATATTTTCTGCGCATTCGAGGATCCGATCCTCTGGTGGAGCGGAAAGAGGAGGCAGCGCATGACGAGCGAGCGAGCCACCGGGCATATCCCTTCCGGCACGAGGCCCTCGGCGGCTATGCTGCCGGCGAAAGCCGGCTCCGTGTCCACTTCTTTTTTCTTCGCATAGGCCTGCACGTCCTTCATGCCCGAAGCCAGCGACACGGGAAGGGCCCAGTAGCCGGGCTCGCCTTCACCCGGCTGGGAGAGGAGGCGGTGACGGGTGCGCGCGAGCTACTGGGCGAAGAGCGAAGCGTATTCGCGGCGTCTCGCGATGGACGATTCCATGTCGCGGAACTGGGCGAGGCCGAGAGCGGCGTTGTAGTCGGTCATGAGGAGCTCCCGGACGGCGGCCCCGGCGAGGTTCCGCAGCACCGAGCCTTCCCTGCGGCCGCGCGCGAAGACGATGGCCCCGCCGCCGGCGGTCACGAGGCCGCCGTGCTCGAGGCCCAGGATGCCGAGCTGACCCAAGGAGCCGGATCGCGTCTCGCCCACGTAGGCGCCCAGAGAATGGCTGATGTCCTCCACGACGGGAATATCGAGGGAACGCACGACATCCGGATCGTGCATGAGCCCGAGGGACTCGAACAGGATCAGGGCCTTGGGATGGGGATCGAGGCTCCCGAGCGCCTCGAGATCCGCCATGCCAGTCTCGACTTTCGCGTCGAGGAAGGCTGGACGCATCCGGCGCTTCTCGAGAACCCGAAGATAGTACGACGGTGCCAAGGCGGGGACGGCGACGACATCGTTCTCTTCGAGGGCCAATGCGTCGAGGGCGAACTCGAGCGCCATGTAGGGGCTGCGAACCGCAAAGCCGTAGTCGAAGCCCAGGGCCTCCCGCGCCGCTTTCATAAAACGTTCGAGATATTCGCCGGGTCCGACCGAATCGGTCACGAGGCAGTTGAGGACGGTATCCATGTCCTTTCGGCGGATATACGAACGAAAAACGGGAACGCTCATGGGACGAAAATCCTTGTCGGGCCCTTTACAGGCGAATCTCTACTATCTTTTGCAGTTCCTTGGCACTGAACAGCTTTTTAATGTCGAGGATGATCATGTAACCGGAGTCTTTGTTGACCACGCCCTGGATATATTCCGCCCCTATTCCGCTCAGCATCTGCGGCGGCGGCTGCACCTCCGAAAATTCGATGGAGACCACGCGTTCGACCTTGTCGATGATGACGCCGAGTTTCATGCCGTTGATGTCTATGATGATGAAACCGGAGAGTAGCTCTTCGTCCTCGGCTATCTGAGCCTTCTTCAGATGGAAACGCTTGTGGAGGGAAATGATCGGGATGATCTCGCCGCGGAGATTGAACAGACCCTCGACATAGCTCGGAGCGTTGGGGATCGAGCGAATCTCCTGGACGCGGACTATTTCCTTGACGTCCATGATATCGATGCCGTAAAGCTCGTCGCTTATCTGGAAGGTGACCAGCTGTAGTTGCGTATCTTGTTCTGCCATAGTTCCCCCGGCCTCAAGGACATCAGGCTAGAGTGTAGCATCTTTCCCCGGTGCGGGCAAGGACGGGAACTCTTCGTAAAAAGCCCCGACACGGCCTCTGGAGGAAAAATAAAAAAAGCCTGGCGACGACCTACTCTCCCACCCTAAGGCAGTACCATCGGCGTTGAGGGGCTTAACTTCCGTGTTCGGAATGGGAACGGGTGTTGCCCCCTCAC
>JAJXZP010000130.1 GCA_021779995.1 bacterium
GCCGTCCGTGCCCGGGGCGCCGTCCGTGACCGGGGCGGTCGTCCCGGCGTCGGCGCCCGTCCCGTCGGAGCCGTCCGGGCCGGAGCCGTCCGCGTCCGGGCCGGCGCCGCGTATCGAAGCCAGGACTCGCCTGAGCTCGAGGCGGAACGACTCCCGCAGGCCGCCGGTCGCGCTCTCGGCCCCTTCCCGCAAGGCGCGCTCGAGCTCGGAGGCGGCGTTCCGCAAGCTGTTGGCCGAGATGTTCGCGGCCGCGCCCTTGGTCGTGTGCACCGCGAGGAGGGCGTCCTGGATCTCGCCTCGCGCGAAGTCCGCTTCGAGGCGCGCCTCGGTGCCCGCCTGGGTCTTCACGAAGGCCGCCAAGAGTTCCCGGTACAGGGCTTCGTTGCCGAGCGCCCGCTCCGTCCCCTCTCGGCAGTCGATCCCATCCAGCGCGAGTTCCCTCGAGGCCGTCCTCGCTCGCGTCGTCGCGCGGCCGTTTTCCGCTTCCGGCTGATTTTTCTCCGGGGTTCCGCCCTCCCGTCCCCGCGAGTCGGTTCCGTCCGGCTCGCCGGAGGGCCTCCGCGGTCCGGGTCCGATCCAGGCGGCGACCGTCGCGATCAGCTCCTCGTAGCGGAAGGGCTTCGACAAATGATCGCTCATGCCCGAGGCGATGGAGGCCTTCCGATCCTCGATGAAAGCGTTCGCCGTGATGGCGATCACGGGCGGCGCTTCCGGCCCCAGATTCTGCCTGATGATGCGCGCGGCCTCGTGGCCGCTCATGCCGGGCATCTGGACGTCCATGAGAATCGCGTCAAAACGGCCTTCTCCGGCGAGGCGCACCGCCTCGGCGCCGCTTGAGGCGGTGACGACGATGGCGCCGGCCAGGGCGAGCATCTTCGCCGCCACGGTCAGGTTCACCTCGTTGTCGTCGACCAGCAATATCGTGCTTCCCGCGAGAATCGCGCTCCCGAGTCCGTCCATCGCGCCCTCCGTTCCTTTCGTTTCCGCCCTCGTCACCCCGGGTTCGACGTCCGAGGCGCCGCACCACGCGGTGAACGTAAAAATCGTGCCCACGCCCGGCTCGCTGTCGACCGAGATGTCCCCGCCCATGAGCCTCGCGAGGTGCCTGCAGATCGCGAGCCCCAGGCCCGTGCCGCCGTATCGGCGCGTGATCGAAGTGTCCGCCTGGGAAAAGGGCAGGAAGAGTTTCGCCCGATCGGCCTCGCGGATGCCGATTCCCGTGTCCCTCACCTCGAACCTCAGGATGACGCCGGCTTCGTCGCTCCGCTCCAGGCTCGCCGCCAGACCGACGAGACCGGTTTCGGTGAACTTGACGGCGTTGTCGCAGAGATTGAGGAGCACCTGGCGGATCCGCAGCGGATCGCCCACGAGGACGCGCGGAATAGTCTCGGCGACCTCGAGCTTCAACTGGAGCCGCTTCGCCAGCAGCCTCGGATCCAGCACGGCGGCGATGTCGTTCATGATCGCGCGGAGATCGAAGCCTACGGACTCCAGCTCGATCTTGCCGTCCTCGATCTTCGCCATGTCGAGCAGATTGTTGATGAGCTCGAGCAGGATCTCGGAGCTCGTGCCGATTCCCTTCAGGTGTTCTCTCCGCTTGTCCGGGGCCTCCTCTCTCCGGAGGAGCTGGAGGAAGCCGAGGATCCCGTTCAGGGGCGTTCGCATCTCGTGGCTCATGGTGGCCAGGAAATCGCTCTTCGCGCGGTTTGCCGCCTCCGCCGCGGCCATGGACTTCTTGAGACTGTCTTCCATGAGTTTTCGCCTGGAGATGTCCACGAAGGAGACATGGACCCTGGAGAGATCGCTCTCGTAGCCGGGTATCACCCGGAGCTGGAACAGGAGATTCTTCTCGCGGCCTTCGAGGTCTCGCATCCGGAGCTCGCTCTCGAACCTGGTTCCGCCCCGGGCGAGGCAGACGAGCTCCTCCCTGAAGACGGAGATGCTCTCCTCGGTGAAATAGCGCAGGAGGATGAAGTCCAGTCGTGCGTCCTGCGCGTCCCCGAAGAGCTTCATGCACGCTTCGTTCTCGTCGATCAATCGCACCAGGGCGGCGCATTCGAGCACCGCGTCGGGGTTGCCCTCGAAGAAGGAGCGCATATCGTCCGTGCCCGATTCGCGCAGGCGGTCGAGGTAACTCTTCACCTCCGACAGATCCTGCTCCCTGATCGCCACGGAGGACGAGTCGAAGAGCGAGCGGTAGTGCGCCGTGGATTCCTCGAGTCTCTCCACCAGGCGCTTCAGATCGGCGTTGGCGTCCCGCAGCCGCCGCTCGCTCGCGCCGAGGGATCGGGCCACGTAGGAGAGGATGAGCGTGAGGATGAGGCCGACGAGGAGGCTCTGGAAGGCGACGCCGAAACGATCGTCGATCAGCCCGATCGACTCGCCCGCGATCTGCGCCAGTCCGAGGGCCAGCGGCGTGAGGAATATCAGGGGGACCATGATGCGCAGGAACCGGGCTTCGACGCCGCTTCCCTGCATTTTGGATACGAGACCGCTTTCCCGTCGAGCCGCGAGCGCGCCTGCGGCGAGGAAGAGCAGGGCCGCCAGGTCGAGCAGGGACATGCGGATATGCCGCACGACCCCCGATAGCTCGTCGACGCGGTACAGATATCCGGCTATGTTGAGATAGGCGAGGGCCAGGATGGCCAGGCTCGAGGCGCGCGATACCCGGGCGGCCTTCTTCGATCCGAGGAAGAGGAGCGACAGCCCCACGAGCAGGTAGCCCAGAAAGGCCGCATGGAACGGCCGCCCGTGGAGCGCCGAAGCGAGGTCGGGGCTCAGGGAGGGCGCGGCGCCGAGGATCTTGTCCAGCCCGAGACAGTGCCCGAGGAGAGCGCCCGCCAGGCTCAGAAGACCCGCGGCGGCCACGATCCCCGCCAGAAGCTTCGCCGTGCCGACGCGCAGCCTTCCGGCGCGCGGGTCGGCGAGCGCCAGGAGGGAGAGCCCCGACAGCATCGCGAGCGCGGCCGCGTTGGGATCGATCGCGGAAAAACCTCGCGCGAGAACCTGCAGCGGAGTGATGTCGAAGGCCCATCCCGCCAGGCCCGCTGCGCCGGCGCCCAGGGCGGCCGCGCCGAGGGTCGCGGCGATTCGGCGCGAAATCCTCTCATCATCCGTGGGATCCCCGGCTCTCCGAGCCCGGCGAGGCCGCGGACCGGGCCGCCGTTCCGCGGGTGCGCGCGAAAGCATCAGCGGACCCGGGCCCTTCGCGACAAGGTCAGGGCCGGCTCCCGGTAGAGTTCCCCGTTCTTCTTTGGGTCGCGAAACTCTCCCCGCCATGCGAGCCCGCGAGGAGCGTGGCCCACCGGGTGTCGCAGTCCTCCCCGCCCGGCGCGACGGCGCCGTAACGGCCTATCCAGTCGAACTCGTCGTCGCGTATGCCGGGGATTACACGGTGGAGGGCCACCCCGAAACGGGCGTGGGCCGCGAGGTAGCCGGCGAGCGAGTCGGTCATCGGTCCTCCACAATTCGGCTTCGCATCCTCTCATCGCCCCGCCGGCAGTATACGCATTGCCCGCCGGCATCGCCTAGGCTAGAGTGAGAGGACCGCCGCGTCCTTTTCCCGGCCGCGGCCCGCGTCTTTTTCCCGGCCGCGGCGCGGAGTCTAGCCCTAGGAGCGTCTATGGCCTTTCTTCTGCCCATCGCCTCGGGCAAGGGCGGCGTCGGCAAGAGCGTCATCGCCGCGAATCTAGCCCTGGCCCTGGCCCGCCTAGGGCGCACTGTCGTGGCGGTCGATCTCGACCTCGGCGCCTCGAACCTCCACACCTGCCTCGGCGTCAGGAACCGGCAGCCGGGGCTCGGCGCCTTGGTGTGGAGGGCCGAGCGGAACTTGAGCGATCTGCTCACGGAAACCGCGTACGAGCGGCTCTGGCTCATTCCGGGCGACGGGCTGCTGCCGGGGACCGCCAACCTCGAGTGGGCCGCCAAGCGTCGCATCCTCAGGGACCTGGCCCGGCTGCCTGCCGATTTCGTCATCCTCGATCTCGGCGCCGGTTCTTCCTACAATGTCGTCGACTTCTTCCTGGCCTCGACCGAGGGTCTCGTCGTGGTGCGACCCGAGATCACCTCGATCCTCAACGCCTACTCCTTCCTCAAGACCGCGGCCTTCAGGCTTCTCACCAGATGCTTTCCGGACAAGAGCCCCGGGAGGGCTGAGCTGCTCGAACTGGGGCGCGGCAAGACCGAAGGCAGGGGGCGCTCCTTTCTCGATGCGGCGCGCGAGCTGGCCGAGCGCTTTCCCGGCGAAGGCTCGGTCGCCCTCGAGCGCCTCCAAGCCCTGAGGCCGCGCGCGATCATGAACCAGGGTCTCGGAAAGGGCGACGCCGAACTGGGCTACCGGCTGCGGGATATCGCCAAGCAGAATCTCGGGCTCGAGGTCGCCTTCACCGGCTATCTCCTCGACGATCCGGCCCTGCCCCAAAGCGTCGCCCTGCGCACCCCCCTCGTCGCCCTCGATCCGGCCTCGCCTTTCTCGCGCGGGATACGCGCCGTGGCCGCGCGGATCGACGGAGAGCCGCGCCGCGCTCCTGCCGGGAGCGGCGGGAGTCGGCCGGGAGATGTCGGCGCCGCGGCCGGCGGCGAGGCGGCCTTCGCCGGAGCCGCCGCCTCGGCGGCCTCGGGTTCCGCAGCTCACCTTGAAGCGGAGAAACCGGATCAGGATACCGTCCTGGAACGACTGATCGCCGAGGCGCGGAATCGGGGTGCGGAGGAGCCGTTGCCGTAGGGGGGGCTCGCCGTGTAGAGTCCTCGCCGTGCGCAAATCTTCCGTGACTCTCGGCCTTGGCTTCGTTCTCCTTTGCCTCGCTCTCGGCGCCGCCGCGGCCGAGCCGTATACGGTGAGCGGCGCGATCCGCGCGGCCGCCGGGGCCCTTCGCTCCAGGCTTTCGCTGGAGGACGAGGCGGCCCAGGTCCTGCTCGTCGGCATCGACGGCGAGGGTTTCCCTTCTCCTGCGGCGCTCTCCCTCCTTTCCCGGGCGCCGTTCGGCGGCGTTCTCCTTTTCGGCTTCAACGTGCCCCAAAAGGCCCGGGATCTGGGTCTCTTCACGGCGGCCGTCCAGGAGGCGGCGGCGAAGAACGGCTCCGGCCTGCCCTTCATCGTGGCCATGGACGACGAGGGTGGCGCCGTGTTCCGCTTTCACGGCGACGACGTGACCCGGCTGCCTTCGCCCTTGGCGGTTGCGCGCCGCGGCCCCGAGTTCGTGCGATTCCTCGGCGAGGCCGCGGGTCGGGAGCTCCGGGCCCTGGGCGTCAATCTCGCCCTCGCCCCAGTGGTCGAGGCACTGAGCCCCGAGAACAGCGCCTTCCTCGGAACCCGATCCTACGGCCGGAACCCCGCTGTCGTCGACGCCGACGCGCTCGCCTTCATCGAGGCCCTCCAATCCCAGGGCGTGGCGGCCGTGGCCAAGCACTTTCCCGGCAACGCCGGCGCCGATCCGCACAAGGGCCTCGCCTACCTGTCCGTGGACAGGAAGACCTACGAGCGGCTCCTGCTGCCTCGTTTCGCCTCGGCGCTCGGGAACGACTCGGGTCGGTCGGGGCGGGGCGCGGCCGTGGTCATGCTCTCGCACGTCATCGTTCCGTCGATCGATCCCTCCGATCCGGCTTCCCTCTCCCCTCGTTTCGTCGAGGGTGAGCTGAAGAAGGGCCTGGGCTTCCGGGGCGTCGCCCTGACCGACGACCTCTACATGAAGGCCCTGACCGACCGCGTGCCGCCCGAGCGCAGCGCCGTCGAAGCGCTCGACGCCGGGGACGACTTGCTCATGATCTCCATCCAGGGCGCGGCGCTCCGGATCCGAGACGCCATAGTCCGGGCGGTCCGATCCGGCGAACTCGAGCGCTCGCGCCTGGACGATGCCGCCCGGCGCGTCATCGAGCTCAAGCTGGCCTTCGGGATGGACAAGACCCTCGATGCCGCCCTACGAGAGCGCCGCCTCGCGGCTTTCCCCGCCCTTGTCGCCTCGGACCAGGAAAAGCTCCGCGCCTGGAGCCGCTGAAGGGTCGAAATTTCGATTGCGCAGAGGCTCGGTTTCGTGTAAAGTCATTCGCTATAAGTACGAGGTTTTTAGTGCGAGGCATGCCGGCGGCCGGTTCTGAAACCGGCTCTATTCCATAAAAAAAGGGGACGGTCAATGATATCGCGAATGAAGGAAAGATTCGGAACCCTCGCGCGCAGATTAGCGACTCCTCGAAATCTGCTCATGTTCTTCTTCGCTCTCGCCTGCTCCTTCGCCATCGCCGGCTCGTCGCTGCAGAGGTCCTTCCCCCTGCTGGCCGACGTCGGCAGCATGGACGGCAGCCTCGATCCGCGCGTGACGAGCCTCGTGCCGCCCAAGGACGACCGCGGCCTTTACTACACCGACTACGTGGTCCAGAAGGGCGACACGACGAGCCAGATCGCCGAACAGTACAATGTCACCCTCGACACCATCATCAGCTGCAACGCCATCACGGCGGCGCGCGATATCAGGCCCGGCCAGGTGCTCAAGATCCCGAGCATGGCGGGCGTCCTCTACACGGCCAAGAACGGCGACACCGCCCAGACCGTGGCCGACGCCAACAAGATCTCGGCCGACCGGCTGATCGAGGCCAACCATCTCATGAAGGAGGCCCTCGTGCCCGGCAAGGAGTACTTCCTTCCCGACGCCCGCATGGCCTCCTTCAAGCTCCGCGAAATCTCCGGCGATCTCTTCCGCTGGCCGGTGAACGGCTGGATCACGAGCTACTACGGCTGGAGGAACGACCCCTTCACGAACGCGAGGGAATTCCACAACGGCCTGGATATCGGCGTGGACGTGGGAACGCGCATCCACGCGGCCATGGAAGGCGTGGTCGCGGACACCGGGTACTCGTCCATCTCGGGCAACTACGTCCTCCTGGCTCACCATTCGGGCTGGGCCAGCTTCTATTGCCATCTGAGCAAGATCCTGGTGCGCGACGGACAAGGCATCGCCCTGGGGCAGGTCATCGGCCTCTCGGGCAACACGGGCTACACGACGGGGCCCCACGTGCATTTCTCGGTGTTCAAGAACGGCCGAAGCGTGAATCCGCTCAACGTCCTGCACTGACCGCTGTGAATCGCAGCGGCTTTTCTGATAGAGTCTGGTCCAGATGAAAGAGTTCCGCGGCATTCCGGCGTCTCCGGGCAACGCCGTCGCGCAGGCCTTCCTCTTCTTCGAGGAGGCCGAGCTCTCGGTCCCCGCCTATTCCCTGGAGCCGAGCGACGTCCCCGGGGAGTGGGCGCGCTTTCTCGCCGCGGTGAAGAAGGCGAGCTCCGAGGTGACCTCGCTCCGCGACCGCGCCCTCAAGGAAGCCGGAGAGGACCAAGCGGCCATTTTCGAGTCGCACCTCCTCATGCTCAGCGACCCGGACCTCCTGGACCGCATCCAGGCCGATCTCAACGCCACCTTGCGCAACAGCGAACGCGTGATGGTCGAGATCGAGCGCGAACTCATCGAAAAGCTTTCGGCGGCCTCGGACCCGGCCCTGCGCGACCGGGTCGCCGATATCCGCGACGTGTCGCGGCGGATCCTGGGCCACCTCCTCCTGCGCGAGCGGCTCAACCTGGCCGACCTCTCCTCCGACGTCGTCCTCGTCGCCCGGGACCTCCTGCCCTCCGACATGATCTCCATGAACCGCGACCACGTGAAGGCGATCGTGACGGAGATAGGCGGCCGCACGAGCCACGCCGCCATCCTGGCCCGCGCCTTCGAGATCCCCGCCGTGCTCGGCGTGGGCGCGGCCCTTGGCTCCCTGCGCTCCGGCATGCTCCTCGCCGTCGACGGCGAGCTCGGCACGGTGACGGTCGAGCCCGACGAGGCGACCCTCGAGCGGAGCGCGGCCGCCCGGATGGCGGCCGCCGAGCTCGAGCTCGAGCTCACCGCGCTGCGGGA
>JAJXZP010000190.1 GCA_021779995.1 bacterium
CCGGCCGCCGCGGCCTCAGAAATAGATGTCACGTCCGCCCGCCTTGATTTCGGCCAACGCGGTCTGAGCCCGCTCGCGGACCTCGGGGCGCTCGATTTCGGACGCGAGCCGGTCGAGGAGGACCTGGCCCTTCGCCCTCGTCGACGTGGAAGCGTGGTCCAGCAGGTATTCCTGGAAGGTGAAGAGTCCGTTGGGCAGGCAGAACTCCTTGATGAGCCCGGGCTTGGCCAGGTCCATGAAGTCCTGGCCCACGCGGCCCTTGCGGTAGCAGCCGGTGCAGAACGAGGGGACGTGCCCCGAGTCGATGAGCGAGGAGACGACCTCGTCGAGGTCGCGGTGGTCGCCGAGGGCGAACTGGCTGCCCGACTCGCCGCTCTTCTTTTCGGCCTCCTGGGCGTAGGCGCCGGGGTTCGTGCGCGAGCCGGCCGAGATCTGGCTGACGCCGTAGCGGAACAGGGCGTTGCGCATGTCCTCGCTCTCGCGGGTGCTCAGGATGATGCCCGTGTAGGGCATGGCTATCCTGATGGTCGCGACGAGGAGCATGAAGTCCTCGTCCGAGAGGGGGGAGGGCACGTGGTTGGCTATGGCCGAGCCGGGGGCGGGCTGGAGCCGCGGCACCGAGACGGTGTGGGGGCCGCAGCCGAAGGTCTCCTCCAGGTGGCGCGCATGCTCGAACATGGACAGCACCTCGAAGCGCCAGTCGCCGAGGCCGAAGAGGGCGCCGATGCCGACGTCCTCGATCCCGCCCTCCATGGCCCGGTCCATGACGTAGAGGCGATTGAGATAGTCGCGCTTGGGGCCGGAGGGGTGGTAGACCGCGTAGAGCTCCTGGTCGTAGGTCTCCTGGAAGCAGACGTAGGTGCCGATGTTCGTGGCCTTGAGCCGCGCGAAGTCGGCGACCGAGAGGGGCGCGATCTCGACATTGATCCTGCGGACGTGGTCCTGGCCCTCGCGGACGGCGTAGACGGTGTCGATCGCGTCGAGGAAGTAGTCGAGAGGCGTGGTCGCGGACTCGCCCGAGAGCATGAGCAGGCGCTTGTGCCCTTCCTTCAGGAGCGTGCGCGTCTCGGCCTCGATCTCGGCCTTGCCGAGCACCGCGCGCACGAGGTCCTTGTTGTCGCGCCGGAAGCCGCAGTAGAGGCAGTTGTTGGAGCAGGTGTTGCCGATGTACAGGGGGGCGAAGAAGACCATGCGCCGGCCGTAGATGGCCTCCTTGACCTGCATGGCCGCGTCGAGTATGCGGGCCCGCTGGCCTGAGTCGCTCACGCGGATGAGGCGCGCCACCTCTTCGATGCCGAGGCCGTGCAGCTCGAGGGCGTGCGCGAGAATCGCGTCGAGCTCGGCCTCGCCGGGCGCGCTCGCCTCGGCGTAGGACATGAGCCGGTCGCGGTCGATGAAACCGTGCTTGGGGAGGGTGTCGGGACGCTTTTCCATCAGATAACTCCTCTGGATCGGAATGAAGGTAGTGCCATCCTCGGAGCCGGCGAGCCGGACCCTCAGATGTGATTATGCTACCCCGATGGCGAAGAACTGTCTAGGGGTAAAAATATCGATAAAAATAGATTATGTTTGCCTCCGCGCTCTTGCCCCCGCGCTTGTGTCCCCGCGCTCTTGCATGCCGCCTCGCCCTCAGGCTATCCGGCCGAAGATGAGGCACATGGGCTCGCCCAGCTCGGTGAGGATCCCCGTCGGGAGCAAGGCTCCGGTCTCGGGCTCGATGCGGAAGTGGGCTATGCGGTCGCTCTTCGCGTCGGCGACGAGCAGGAAGCGGCCGGCAGGGTCGACAGCGAAGTTCCGCGGGTGCGAGCCGCCCGAGGCCGTGTGCCGCGGCCGGGAGAGCAGCCCGGTGGCGGCGTCGATCTCGAAGCCGACGATGCTGTCCTGGCCGCGGTTCGAGCAGTAGAGGAACCTGCCGTCCGGGGTGATATGGACGTCGGCGGCCGTGTTCTCGCCGCGGAAGGACTCGGGCAGGGTGGGCACGCTCTGGAGTTCCTCGAGCGAGCCTTTCTCGCCCTCCCAGGCGAAGACGGCGATCCGGTTCGACAGCTCCTCGACGAGGTAGAGGAATCTCCCGTCGGGGTGGAAGGCGAAGTGCCGCGGCCCCGAGCCGGGCGGAAGCTCCGTCGTTCTCTCGCCGCCGAGCGAGAGGCCGCCCGGCGAGGCCTCGACCCGGTAGGCGAGGACTTTGTCGCGTCCCAGGTCGGCGACCAGGGCGAAGGCCCCGCCCGGGGCGAGGGCCACCGAGTGGACGTGCGCGCGCTCTTGGCGGAGGGGGTGGGGGCCGCGTCCCTCGTAGGCGAGGTGGAGGGGGGGCTCCAGGGGCAAACCTCCCGCATCGAGCGGGAAGACGCTCAGGGAGCCATCGCCGTAGTTCGAGACGTAGAGGCGCTCGTCATCGAGGGCGAGGTGGCAGGGCTGGGTGCCGATCGTGCCGACCGAGGCGGCCTTGCGGGCGGACAGTCTTCCTTCGGCGGATACCTCGAGCTCGTAGGCCAGGAGGCCGCCGCCCGGCCGGCCCTCGAAGGTGTCGAGCTCCTGGACGGCGTAGAGGAGGCCGGCGCTCCGCCGGACTGCGGTCCGGCCCTCGCCCGGCGCGGGTGCCGCGGCCGTCGCACGGTAGGCGACGTAGCTGGGATTGCCGCCGCTTTCGATGAGGAGCTCGCGCTTCAGCACGGAGCTTTCCTCGTCGTAGCGAAAGACCGAGATGCCCTCGCCGCGGCACGAGGTCTGGGAGCCCGCGAAGGCCAGGATCAGTCCGATTTCGCGCGTCGCGCGCTTTTCGTTCGACATGGTCGTTTCCTTTAGTACATGCAGCGGAAGAGCCCCATGCACCAAAGGCAGGCCGCGCAGGGCTCGGCGTTGATGTGGCAGTCCTGGGTGAAGGGCTCGAGCTGGACGTAGTCGCAGAGCGCGAGGTTGCAGTTGAGGCAGAAGGGATAGTCGTAGCCCAGCACGTCGGCGCGGAAGGTCGCGAAGGCGACGTCGTTCCAGATGTCCAGGATGCCCCGCTCCGAGAGCGAGCCGAAGCGCCGGGGCGCGACGCGCTGCTCGTAGCCGCCGACGTGGCAATCGTAGCGATGCCACAGGAAGTAGCAGGGATGGACGGCCCCGTCCCAGGAGACGAAGGCCGAGCCGCCCTCGACGAACTCGCAGGAGCGGAGACTCCGGGGCTCGGCGGCGGGCAGCTCGATCTGCATGCCCGCGTCGCGCGCCACGGCCTCGGCCTGGGCGAAGGCGAGCCGGGCCCGGTCGACGATGGCCAGGTCGAGGCCCAGGAGCCGCTCGACGTTGAGCGTGATGCCGCGCGAGATGGCCTCGTCCTGCATCTCGCCGACGAGGCGGACGATCGCGAGCTCAGCCGCCGTCTTCTCGTACTTCATGTAGATGTCGGGATAGCGCCCGATGTCGAGGCCGAGGGCCGCGCCCCTGGCCTCGTAGTCGGCCCTGAGCCGCGTGGCCAGGTCGAGGCTGGGATGGTAGGCCGCGAGCCCGACGGAGGACTTGTCGTAGGGGAAGAGCTGGCTCACGATCATGAAATCCAGGCCGCGTCCGGCCGCCCAGCGCACGAGGCGGCCGAGCTCGTCCAGGTTGTCGCGCCGGGCGACGAACTCGATGCCGATCCGGAACTCCGGCCGACCGAGCGCGGCCCTCGCGGCCGCGAGGGCGTCCAACGCGTCGATGGCCCGGTCGAGCTCGCCGCCCGACCTGATGCCCGCGTAGAGCTTTTCGTCCAGGGCGTCGAGGGAGACGCAGACCCGGTCGAGCCCGGCGGCGACGAGGGCCTCGGCCTTCGCGCGGTCCATGAGGAGGCCGTTCGTCTGAAAGCCGATGCTCGCCGAGTCCGGCATCAGATCGCGCGCGCGGCGCACGAAGGTTTCGAGGAGCGGATGAAGCAGGGGCTCGCCGAGGCCGTTCAGGACGAGCGACTCGAGGCGGGGGAAGGCGGGCGCGAGGGCCGCGAAATCGGCCTCGGAAAGGTCGCCTTCGGAGGAGGCCATGCCGCCGCTCTGCCTGGGGCACATCGCGCAGGAGAGATTGCAGCGCGAGCTCGTCTCCACGATGAGGCGGCTTGGCCAGGGCAGGCGCGCCCGCGCGGGCCGCTCAGCCTCCGCGGGCCGCTCAGCCTCCGACGGCGCAGTCGTGTTCGGCCGATCTTGGACGCCGCTCGTCAACCTTCGCTTCCTCCGGATCGAACCGCGGGCCCCTCGCCGTTCGGGCCCCGGGCGGATCGCTTAGGAGGCAAGCCTACCTGGCCGGTCCGCCCATGTCAATCAATTTTCCGTCGGCGCTCCGGCGGTCGAAGTCGGGGCGGGGCCGGTCCCCGACTCGGCGGTCTGCGCGCCGGGGACCGGCGAGGGGGGGGCCGAGGGAGCCGGCGCGGGTGAAAGCGAGGGAGCCGGCGCGGGTGAAGACGAGGGCAGGGTCACGTGCGCGGCCGAGACCGGATTCGTCGCCATGGCGGCGTTCGCCTTGGCGGCGACCAGGCTTGCCGTGAAGCCGCCGGCCGGGGCCCGCGGCGCGTCGAGGGCGTCGAAGACCCGCGCTCCCCAGCGCCAGCGGCAATAGTCGTCGAGCGTGGCGAAGGTGTAGCCGCGGCGCTTCAGCTCCTCGATGAGGGGCCTGAGGATGTCCCGGGAGGTGGGGTGGGTGTCGTGCATGAGAATGATGCCGCTCGCCTTGCCGTCGGCCCGGCGGAAGATGCGCGCCAGCTCGCGCCGCATCTTGGCGTCGTACTTGGTCCCGCCCGGATGGTAGCGCGCGTTGGTCGCCTCGTACCACTCGCCCGGCGCCCAGTCCACGCTGTCGCTGGAATCCCAGCCGATCGTCCACATCATGACGAGGTAGCGGCCGGCGAGCGCCGTGGTGACCTTGCGACGTTCGGTCGCGCTGGCCCAATGGCCGAGCCAGGGCGAGCCGAAGGGCGGCCGGACGAGGTGGATCGCCGGCATAGCGGCGCCGAGCACCTCTTTCAGCTGGCGCCGCACCATGTCCAGCTGGAAGTCGATCTGCGAGGGGCTCAAGGTGCCGAGGTCGCGGTGGGAGTAGGTGTGGTCGCCGATGACGTCGCCGTAGGCCACCATGCGCCTGAGCACATCGGCGTAGCGGAAGAGGATGTTCTTGTGGAGGTCGGCGTGGTAGGGCGTGTCCTTGTCGAAGGCGTTCATGAAGAAGGTGGCGCGCACGCCTTCCTCGTGGAGAATGTCGACGATCTGACCCGTGAAGTCCCAGGGGCCGTCGTCGAAGGTGAGGTAGATGGTCTTGGGCGGCAGGGGATCGCCGGGATAGTAGCCCCGAGGCCAGAGCGCGGGGTCGCGCCGCGGGGCCCGCTCGGGCACGATGGATGCTTCGACCGGAGCCGGCGCTTCGATCGAGGGCCCGTAGTGGGACGTGGCCCCGTTCGTCATGTAGGGATCCGGGAAGGTCTCGGAGCTGGCCGCCGAGATCCAGACCCGCGTGCCCAGGAGCAGCAGGGCGACGAGGGCGGTCCTGGCGCCGCGATGCGCGCATTTGATGTTCATCGGCATCGAATATACCGGGGCCTTTAGGCTTGTCCAAGCGAGAGAGGTCGCGCGGAGCATCGGCTGAGGATTAGTTTGGCGTTAATTTTCTCCAATGGAAGGGAGGATCTCGCTCCCGGGAGCCTTCGAACGGCTCCGTTTCCGGGACTTACCAGAGACGTACTAAGGCGAAGGTGAGACGCGCAGGCGCGCGGCGCGTTATAGTCGCAGGCATGAAAGTGACCTTACGCGTGCGCCTCGCGGCAGCCGTCGCGCTGACGCTCTGGGCCGCCGCGCCCGGCCCGGGCCGCCTCGCGGCCGAAGCGGCGGCGCCCTCCGGAAGCCCCGCCATCCTGGAGCGCTCGGGCTTCGATCTCATAGGCGCGGCCGCCATGGACGAGATCGCAAGCAAGGGCAGCATCTCGGCGGTGGGCTCGGGCGGCACGCCCAAGCTCCTGCCCGACTATCCGGGGGCCGAGCCCATGCGGGAGGCTCTCGCCCGCGAGAAGCCGCAGGTGCTCGTGGAGGCTCTGTTCTTCTACCCTCGCCCGGCTCCCGTCGGCGCCGAGGCGCAGGCCGCGGAGCTCGCCTACATCTACGGTCTCATGCGCGACTTCTCCACCCTCCGCGGCATCACCTACTATTCCCAGACCCAGCGGTCGATGCAGACGCTGTACGTCGAGGCCTACCGCGTGGCCGGCCCCAAGGATCCGACTCGGGTGACGGACCCCCCGCCGCCCGAGCCCGGGGCCATCCCGCCGAAAGAGCGCTTCTATGTGTTCCAGCAGGACCAGAGGTTCGGCAAGAACGTGTATCGCTACGATTTCACGAGCTACCCCGACGGGTTCCTCGTCGATACGACCAACGAGACGCAGATGAGCTTCCTTTTCTTTCCCATCTTCAAACCCGAGAAGCTCGAGATGCGGCT
Source organism: bacterium (assembly GCA_021779995.1). Lineage (GTDB taxonomy): Bacteria > Spirochaetota > Spirochaetia > Treponematales > Rectinemataceae > JAJXZP01. The sequence goes on from JAJXZP010000190.1 coordinate 6,427, forward strand.
GCTGCTCATTCCGGCCACGGACGGCATCCTATTCTATGCCGAGAGCGGGGCGGAGGTGCCCGGATTCCTGCGCGGCCTGGCGGGCGAGAGCTTCCAGAGCCGCGCCGCCGCCTTGTTCGGCTGGTTCCGCGATAGATTCAAGGAGGCAGCGGCCCGCGAGGCCGCGAGCCGCCAGCAGAACGACCCGGCGGGCGGGATTGCTCCGCCCGCGCACGGATAACTCGCAGCACGAAAGGATGGCTTCGATGGATAGTTCCCGCTTCCGCATCACCGCGGTCCTGGCCGCGGCCCTGATCTTCGCCGGCGGCGCCTTCGCCGGCGGCGCCTTCGCCGACGGGGCCTTCGCCGACGCGCCCGGCTCCCTCCCCGCGCTTCCGACACCGGCCGCCCTGGCCTTGTCCGCGCCAGCCTCGCCTGCACTGCCAGCCTCGTCCGCCCTGCCGGCCTCGGCCGGCTCGTCCGGGGCGCAGGCCTTCATGTTTCCCGCCGGAGACTCATCCGCCGGCGGAACCTTGGCCTTCCCCTTCGACCTCGAGCTCGGCCGCGAGATAGCCCTCGTGGCGGCGGGCGGGGGCCTCTACGCCTCGAGCTTCTATTTCCAGTCGATCAAGGCCTCTCCCGATGCCGCGCAGATCGACCCGAGTGTCATACCCTTCTTCGATCGCCTGTACGTCACCAACCACAACGCCGCCTTGGGCTACGTGGCCGACGGACTGGTGGGCGTGACGGCCCTGCTGCCGGCCGTGGCGCTTCCCGGCATGTCGTTCAACCAGGTCCTCGATACCGGCGTCATGTACGTCGAGACCATGGGCCTCGCCATCGGCGCCTCGTCGGCCCTGAAGGCCCTCGTCTTCCGCTACCGGCCCTTCGCCTACGGAGCCTCGCCTTCGGCTTTCTCCGACCCGGACATAGCCTCCTCCTTCCCCTCCAATCACTCGACCCTGGCCTTCGCCTCGGCGGTCTTCGCCGGCTATCTCTTCGACCAGACCCACCCCGACTCTCCCTACCGTTGGGCGGTGTGGGGCGCGGGCCTGGGCCTGGCCACGCTCACGGCCTCGATCCGCGTCGTCTCGGGCGACCACTTCCTCAGCGACGTGGTCTCGGGCGCGGCCCTCGGCGCGGCCTGCGGCTTCGTCGTGCCCTGGCTGCACACGATCGCGGCGAAAGCGACGGTCCCGGGCCCCGGCGACTCGAAGCTCGGCCTGGAGCCCCTCCCCGACGGCATGGCGCTCAAGCTCAGCTTCCTGCCGTAGGACGACGCCGAATCCGACGGGCCGCTGGAACGTTCAGGGCGTCGCGGCGGCCCTGGATCGCCTGGCCCGGCCCGCGGTCGCTCGATGCGCCTGGGATTCCCCGCGCCCCGGCCGGCCGGGGCTTCTCTCAGAAAAAC
>JAJXZP010000321.1 GCA_021779995.1 bacterium
GCGGATAGCCATCCCGCCGCGCGAGGTCGTGGAGCGCGAGTCGACGATGATCTACGCCTGCCCGGACCCCCTCGTATCGAAGGCGGCCACCTTCATCAAGACGCGGGCGCACGAGGGCATCGACGTGGGCGACGTGCTCGCCGTGGTTCCCTCCTCGCGGCGCGCCCTGGAGACCCGATTCCGCGCGGCGATGGGGAGGAGCCTCCACGAGGAGATTGTCCGCGTGCGCCTAACGCGGGCGCGGCGGCTCCTGCGCGAGACCGAGCTCACGCTGGAGGAGGTGGCCGCCGAGTCGGGCTTCGGCGGCCTGCAGCGCTTCCACGCGGCCTTCCGCGCCGCCGAGGGCGTCTCGCCGGGAGCGTGGCGGCTCCGGGCGCGCGGCGGCTCCGGACGGAGGCCCGACGCGCCGTCGTCCTGAGACTGTCGACGCGGTAGGCGGTCACCCCATCCGCCACGGGGGTGCATTCCCTCGGTGAGTCCTGCCAGATAGCTGGATTCCGGGGACAGGTCCCGACGGGCCGAGAGGAAGCCTGGTGAGGCCGGGAGAGCTCGAGGCCTTGAACTCGAACGCGAGCCTTCGGGAGCCGCGCTCCGGCGCCAGAACGAGCTCGGCTCCGCCGGAGCTGCGATAGGGCGATCTGATATTGAGGGGGACATGGCAGAAGCCGGTGCCGCGGATGTAAAGCTTCGGCGCGGCTATCAGCCGTTTTTTCAAATCGCCGCTCCAGGCCGGCAGGAGCCGAATTGGGAAGCGGTTCGCCCTTTCGCTCGACGGCGAAGTCCGGCTCGGCGCCCCCGATCGTGCGGCAGGACGAGGGGTGAGCCTCGGCGTCGTGCGAAAGTCTGCGCAGTCTTCGACCCAAATGTAGAGGCTTTACTCAATTCCGGATCTGCTAAACGAGCTACCATCGCCTGGCGCGGAAGGCAGTCGTGCAGAGGGAAAGTCGATTCTGCAGGCTTGACTTGACCAATATACTGGACTAAGTTAATCCCATGATCATTGTCAATGTCCACGAGGCCAAGACTCAATTCTCGAAGCTCCTGGATCGAGCCCATCGGGGCGAGGAGATCATCCTCGCAAAGGGGGGAAAGCCCTTCGCGAAGCTCGTCCCTCTGGGTGGAAAACGCGAGCGAGTGCCCGATCGCTACACCGACGACATGGCTCCGAGCTTTTTCGACCCCCTGCCCGACGAGGAACTCGAGGCCTGGGAGCCATGAAACTCCTCCTCGATACCCACGCCCTGCTCTGGTGGTGGAGCGCGTCGTCCCGGCTTTCTTCGAGGGTGCTGGCTCTGCTTCGCGATCCCGAGAACGCAGTGCTGGTGAGCGCGGGATCCGCATGGGAGATCAGCACGAAGACGCGAATCGGGGAACTTCCTTCGGGCGGGAGGATCATGGCTCAGTGGGATGAGCGCATCGCGGCCGATGATTTCGAGGAACTGCCGATGACAGCCGCCCACTGCCTCAAGGCGGGCAGCCTGCCCGGCGAGCATCGTGATCCCTTCGACCGCATGCTAGCCGCCCAGTCTCTGCTCGAAGGCATTCCGGTTGTCACGGCGGATCCCGCCATCTCCGCCCTCGGCGCCCAGACGATCTGGGCCTGAGCGACGCCATCGGCCTGGGCGTCCGAGGCGCCGCGGTGTTCGATCCCTTCGCGCGCGAGGGGGCGCAAAGGGATCGGCGCGCCCCAATTATTTCCTGCTTCCTGCCGTACAGCGACCATCGGCCTCCATGCTATGGCAGAAGCGCGCATAACGCGCGCTTCTGCGCGGTCCCTGGGGCGCGCCTGCCATGCTTCGCATGGCGTTCCGGGTGGAAGAGTATTCGCGCTCGCCTTTCGGCGAGCCGCGGAATCCCTGCGCAGCCCCAAGGGCCGCGTCATCTCATCAGTCCTACTTCCTCCCGTACAGCGGCCCGAGCGCATCGCAGGCGCGATAGTCGGAGCCCTCGGCGTCCATGCCGAAGGCCGACCAGTAGCTGGGCCTGAAGACGCGGTTCGGGTCGACGTTGTGCATGGCCACCGGGATGCGGAGCATGGCGGCGAGGCTCATGAGGTCCGCGCCGATGTGGCCGTAGGAGATGGCGCCGTGGTTGGCTCCCCAGGCGGCCATGACGGAGTAGACGTCCTTGAAGGGGCCTTCCCCGGTGGTGCGCGGCACGAACCAGGTGGTGGGCCAGGTGGGGTCGGTGCGCAGGTCGAGCTTGTCGTGGACCTCGCCGGGGATGGCGACGGTCGCGCCCTCGGCGATCTGGAGCACGGGTCCCAGGCCGCGGACGATGTTGAGCCTGGTCATGGTGACGTCCATGCCGCCCTCGGTGAGGAAGTCGGAGGAGTAGCCGCCGCCGCGGAAGTAGCCGAGGCTGGCGTAGCGCCAGCTGGTCGCCGCGAGGCAGGCCTCGGCCTCCGCGCTCTCGATCTGCCAGTAGGGCTTCATGGCGGGCTTGCCGTCCTTGCGCTGCTTGCCGGTGCCGTCCATGGTGGTGGCGCCGGAGTTGATGAGGTGGATGAAGCCGCCGGCGGCCGCTCCCGTGGGCTTCCAGCCGGTGACGCGCTGGACGGCCTCGGGGCTCCAGTAGGTGCGCACGTCGGAGAAGATCTGGGAGCTGCCGGTGAGCAGGTTGCCGAAGAGCATGGCGACGCCGTTGAGGGCGTCGTTCTCGGTGGCGACGAGGTAGGGCTGCCTGATCCCGTTCCAGTCGAAACTCGAATTGAGGATGGTCTCCATGAAGTCGCCGTTGGGCATGTGGTCGGTCCAGGCCCGCTGGCCCTGGAAGCCGGCGAGGATGGCGTTATGGCCCAGGGCTTCCTCGTCGAGGCCCTTGCGCCGCAAGTCGGGGTTGCCGGTCATGAGGTCGCGGACGATCATCGCCATCTTGACGGAGGTCTCCCAGACCTTGTCCTTGCGGGCGCGCGAGTGCTGCGCCTCGCTCGGGTTGTTGTCCTTGCCTTCGACGCAATTGGCCTTGACCCACTCGAGGGCCCGGCGGTACTCGGCCTCGGAGTAGATCTTCTCGTCGAGGCGGCGGGCGACCTCGCTCATGTCGACGTACTCGTTGCGCATGCCGAGGTAGTCCTGGAAGAAGTCGGGGTCGACGATGGAGCCGGCTATGCCCATCGACACGGAGCCGACGGAGAGGTAGGACTTGCCGCGCATCCAGGCGGCGGCGAGGGCCGCGCGCGCGAAGCGCAGGATCTTTTCGGCGACGTCGGGAGGGATGCTGCCGGTGTCGGAGAGGTCCTGCACGTCGCGGCCGTAGATGCCGAAGGCGGGCAGGCCCTTCTGGTTGTGCGCCGCGAGCACGGCCGCGAGATAGACCGCGCCGGGCCGGTCGGTGCCGTTGAAGCCCCACACGGCCTTGAGGGTCAGCGGATCCATGTCCATGGTCTCGGAGCCGTAGCACCAGCAGGGCGTGACGGTGAGGGTGGCCGCCACGCCTTCGCGGCTGAACTTCTCGGCGCAGGCCGCGGCCTCGGCCACGCCGCCGATGGTCGTGTCGGCTATGACGCACTCGACCGCGTGGCCCGTGGGGTGCCGCAGGTTCTCCGAGATGAGCCGGGCCGCGGCCCGGGCCATGGCCATGGTCGGCGCCTCGAGCGACTCGCGCACGCCGCCGAGCCGCCCGTCGATCGCGGGGCGGATGCCTATCCTGGGCAGGCCGCCCTTGAGCCGCATGGTCGGCATGTTCATCTTCATTTCCTTGCCGTCTGCCATTTCGAACCTCCTCGTCGCCCCCGGGCGCGCCCGGGTGGGCGTATGTCGTATAACGTTTCGGTCCCGTCGCCCGCCTTCGCGGCCGCCGTCGGCTCCCGCCGACGCGCCGGCTGCCGCTGACGCGCCGGCTCGCGCCGGCGTCCGCGGATCGGCCGTCGGTCCCGTCAATGCCTGATCAAGCGAGTCTTGAGCCTGATGACCTCGGGGGGGGCGCCGGAGGCGCCGCCGTAGGCGCCCGAGACCCGGGCCAGGACGAGCCGCACCGCCTGGGCTCCCATGTCGGCGATGGGCTGCTGCACCGCGTAGCGGCAGAAGGTCAGGAGGGGAGAGAAGGGCATCTCGTCGAAGGCGGCGAAGGATATCCTCTTCTTCCATTCCCTCCCCTCGATCATGAGGTAGTTCGTCGCGCCGACGTGGGTGTCGGCGTTGACGATGAAGTAGGCTTCCGGCGGGTCGGGCTTCTGCAGCATGGCGCGCATGGCCCGGTAGCCTGAGTCGAGCACGAGCGGGCCGAAGACCACGAAGTCGGGCTCGATCCGGAGGCCGGCCTTTTCCATGGCGCGGCGGTAGCCGAAGTAGCGTTCGCGCGCCGTGGACACGTCGAGGCTGCCGCCGATGAAACCTATGCGCCGGTGCCCGTCGGCAATGAGGGCCGACACCGCCTCGAAGGCGCCGCCCTCGTTGTCGACGAGGACCGCGTCGAGCCCGCCGCCCTCGATCCGGCGATCGACGAGCACGATGGGGATGCCCTTGGCCTTCACGGCGGCGATGTGCCGCCACTGGTCCGAGGTCGGGATGATGACGATGCCGTCGACGAGCCGCTCCGACAGGAGGCGCAGGCGCTGTTTCTCCTCCTCGACCGAGTCCCAGGACGAGCAGACGACGAGGCCGTAGCCGCGCGCCGCCAGGTCCCGGTCCATGTTCTCGGCGAGGAGCATGAAGAACTGGCTGCCCAGCTCGGGAGCCACGATGCCGATGGTCTTCGTCGCGCGGGTCTTGAGGCTGCGGGCCACCTGGTTCATGTTGTAGCCGAGCTCGTCGACCGCGGCGCGGACCCGGCGCTTGGTGCCCTCGGCCACGTGCGGGTCGTCGTTGAGCACGCGCGAGACCGTCGCCGTGGACACGCGGGCCTTCCCGGCGACGTCCTTGATCGTGACCGCCCGCGGGCTCACGCCGCCCTCCTATGGCGCGAGCCGGAGGCGTAGGGTATACTCCGCGCATGGAAGACAAAGCGATGCAATTTTGGGCCGAGTTCGAGGCCGAGACCGGGGAGCGCGTCGAGGCCCGCGCCATGGGCGCGCTGTTCGAGCGCGACGGCGACGATCAGGGCCTCTGGGGCCTCCTCATCCTCACGGACAAGTCTTTCCGTTTCAAGCACATGCCGGGCGAAAACTGGCTCGCCTCGATCCTCAGGATGCGCAAGTCCGAAAGCTCCAACTCGAAGCCGGTCAATATAGTCGTGCCGCGCTCCGAGCTGGTGGGCATCGCCGAGCCGCGCCGCGGCTTCTTCGCGCGGGCCTTCGGGCCGGCCTTCGCGCACTTCAATCTCACCTGGCGCGAGGGAGAGACCGAGAAAACCGGCCGCTTCCAGGTCGATCCCTCGGCCGAGCTCCTTAAGCATCTGCACAGTCTCCTCAGCGCGAAGCCGGCCTCGCCACCGGTATGACGCCTTTCTTGAGGATGATGTTCCCGTACTTGACGGTCTCGCCCGTCATCACGACGGCGAAGGCCTTCCTGGCGCGCTCGTAGAAGGCGAAGCGCTCGACGCGGGCTATGGCCGGCGTGTCGGGCCAGTGCCGGTCTATTGCGGCGCGGTAGGCCCGCTCCACGGACAGGTCCAGTTCGTCTCCCTTCGCCGGCGCCATCATCGACACCGGCGCCTCGACGTAGGAGTCGAGGTTGATGAGCGCGAGGATGCCGTCGAGCAGCTCGGGCACGCGGATCCCGTCGGCGCGGACCACGCGGGAATTGAACGCGTCGCCGGGGAAGAACGCGTCGGCCAGGACGAGCTCGTCGCCGTGGCCCATGCGGTGCAGGACCGAGAGCAGTTCGGGCGAGATGCAGGGCGCGATTCCTATCAGCATTCGATACCTCCAGGTGCGGCCGGCCCGGATCCCGGGAAGCGCGGCCGAGACAGTTTATAGCATGCCGCGGCCGACTCGTCGCGAGAGTTCGAAGTCCGCGGATATCGGCAGGCTCTGCGAGGCCGCGCCCCCGCCGAGGACGAGGGAGCCGCCCTCGGCCTCGACCCGCTCGATGCCGCTCCGGACCAGGTCGGCGCCCATGGTCACGATCGCCGTCGCGTAGTGCAGCCGGCGCTCGCCGTGCGCGGGAATCTCGACGAGGGTGGGGTTGCCCAGGACCTCGGGATGCGCGCGCGAGTACTCGAGGCCGTTGGCGAAGGCGCCTACGGCGTTCTCGGTGCCCAGGCAGAAGCTCTGGTCCGCTCCGCCCTCGCTCTCGGCCCAGGGCGTGAAGGGCCTGCCGCCGTACTGCATCCACAGGTCGTTGAAGCCGAGCGCGATCTCGCCCTCGGCAATCCCGTTCGGGCCGGGGAAGAGGCAGAGGTAGGCCAGGCCGAGCCGGGGATTGAGGACGCAGCTCCAGCCCAGCTTCGCGTCGCGCGGCACCGCCCCGGTCACGAGGTCGGTGGCGCCGATCATGCCCGGGACGAGGGAGATATCCGCGCTGCCGCCCGAGCGCAGCGGAGCCGCCTTCAGCGAGTCGAACGCGGCGCCGATGGCGAGCCTGCCCGTCTCGTCGAACTCGCCGCCTTGGGGCGGTGTCATGAAGCTTCGGGCGCCGAGGCTGATCCTGCAGCCCTTTTCCAGGAAGGGCGCGCCTATGGTGTTGTGGTGCGCCAGGTTGATGGTCAGGGGCTTGGCGCCCTCGTTCCGGATCGAGAGTGTCGAGAAGAGGGCGCTCTGGCCCGTGGCGACGAAGTCGCGTCGGGTCCAGCGCAGGGGCCATTCGCTCGCGGAGCTGTCGAGGCTCAGGTCCGCGTAGGCTATGCCTTTGGCCGCGTCGGCCTCGGCGCGCAGGAGCTTCCAGCGGGCATTGGCCGTCCAGCCGTGCGGCGGAAGCTCGGCGCCGTCCAGATCGCCGCCCGGGCCGAAGGTGGGGCTGCAGATGAAGTCGCCCGCCAGGGTGTACAGGAGCCGGGATTTCCAGAAGGCTCCGTGCAGGGTTTCGGACCAGCTCGCCCCCGAGGTCTCGCGGAAGGCGGGAACCCAGTGCAGGTTGAGGAAGCGGCCGTCGCGTTCGACGCCGAGCTCGCTGACCATGCCGCCGTCCGGCTCGATCGCGGCGCGCACCAGGCCGTTCGCGAGCCGCACCGCCGGACGGCCCATAAAAGAGACCTGCGAAGCCACCAGTTCGTCAGTCACGTCAGTTCCTCCTGGAAAAGGTCTAGCGAGACTCTTTCAAGATGCGGGGGCATTCTGGAAGAGCTGCCGCACATTGGCTCTAGTGTCGCGCCAGGAAATCCCGAGTTTCCTCCGCGCTCGGCGGCTCCGCTCCCGTGCGCGTGCAGTTGACCGCGGCGGCCGCGTTGGCGAAGCGGAGCATCTGGGCGAGCTGGTCTTGGCCGAGGCCCTCCAGATCGCTCCGCGTCCGGACGCCCGCCTCGTCGAGCCGGGCCAGGAGGGCGGCGTGGAAGGTGTCGCCCGCTCCGATGGTGTCGGCCACCTTCACCGCGAAGGCGGGCGCGCGGGCCTCGACCCGCGCGGTCCTGGCCACGGCGCCCTCGCGTCCCAGCGTGGCCACCACGAGGCTCGGCCCCAAGGTCGCCAGGCGCGCCATGCCCGCCTCGGCGGATTGGCCGGGATAGAGCCACTCCAGGTCGTCCGAGCTGATCTTCACGATGGCCGACATCGCCGTCCAGCGCTCGAATCGGGCGAGGTAGGCGCCGCGGTCCGCGATGAGGCTGGGCCTGATGTTGGGATCGAAGGACACGAGAAGGTTTCCGCGCTCGCGCGAGGCCAGGCTCTCGACCGTCGAGGCGAGGGGCTCCTGGAGCATCGTGATGGAGCCGAGCATGAGGAAGCGCGCCTCGGGCGGGAGTCTCACGGGCAGGTCCTCGGCCGCGAAGCTGCG
>JAJXZP010000013.1 GCA_021779995.1 bacterium
TGCAAGGGCTCCGACCCTCCGCTGGGCCGCCGGGAATCGGGCCTCCATAGAGGGGGGAAGCCGGGTCGGGCGCTTCCCGAGGTCCGAACCGGCTTCGAGTTATCGCTCGCCACCCTCCCGGATGGGGTTTTTCTCGATCTTCGGAATGCCCAAGAGCCCGGCGGAATGATCCTGGCCAGTATAGAAATTATACCACGAAGAAGTCTGGTACAGGTCCCAGTCTGCCGGAGGCAGACGGACGGCTCCCAGGTTATCTTCCTCGCCGCTCGACTTGAGACGAGCGTAGACCCGGACCCATACACATTTCTTTTCGTTCGGATAGACCTCGCACCAGCCGTCGCGACTGCCGCCGCAGGCGCCGTTGCGCTGGTTCTTGGGGCATTGGGACATCGGGCAGAGGTAGGCCATGTCCAGAAGCGCGCAATCGCCGCAATCCTTGCAATCGTAGAGAATCACCTTCCCGATATGTTCCAGGGCGTGCCTCCGAGGTTTCCTCTTCAGGGAATAGATCCCGCGCATGAGGGGGAAGAGCGCCTTCCCGGGGGTGAATACGAGTCGGTGCATGAGCCGGGATGCATGATATCCCGGGCCCGTGTAGGCGGCGGTGGGGAGCTTCCGCTTGTCGACCGGCACGGAGCTGTTGAGTCCTGTCGCCGGATCCTTCTCGAAGAGATAGAATCCTTTCGTCATCGGGAAGTCGAATTCCCGGACGAGGTCCGGCCAAGCCGGACTCAGCTCCTCTCCCTTCCCTATGACATACTCGATCTGCTCGTACTTGACGTTCTGGCCGCCTATATGGACCCCCGCGTACCCCATGCCCTTCAAGATGGCATACATCTTCGCCGCCCGGTCGAGTCGCGCCCCGAGGCCCTTATCCTCGGCGCTCCGCTCCTTCTCGATCTGCTCAAGCAGCTCGTCGGTGACGACGCATCCCGGGAGATCGTTTCGATTCATCACCTTGGCGGCGCCGTACGGCAGGAAGTAAATATTGCCGATGAGCGGCACGTCGAGGTGGTTGAGTTGCATGAAGGTCAGGACTTCGTGGAACTTGCGGGCATCGTAGCCGACCTGCGTCACGACGAACCTCGCCCCCGCGGCGACCTTCTTCCTCAGCTTGTAATACTGGGCCATCTGCTCGGCTTCGGTCGCCTTGAAGGGACTTATGGCGCAGCCGGGGAAGAAATCGCTCCGCTGGTGCACGATCGGGCCTTTGGGCCCGGGAACCTGGAGACCCTCGTTCATGTTCCCCACGAGTTCGAGGGCCTGGATCGGGTCCAGATCGAAGACCGGCTTGGGCTGGCCTCTGAAACCGGAAACCGTGTAGTCTCCGGTCATGACGAGCAGATTGCGTAGCCCGGCCCTGTCCATCGCGTAGAGCTGGCTTTCCATCTGGTTGCGGTTTTTATCCTTGCAGGTGAAATGCACAAGCGGTTCGATGCCCAGTTTCAAGATCTCCTCGCCGAGATAATCCGCCAGGATCGCCGGAGTTCCGCCGGGATTGTCCGTGACGGTCAAGGCATGGATTTTGCCGCCTTTGGCGGCCTGCTCGGCCGATGCCATGGCTGATGCCTGGGGCTTTTCCCGCGCGCCCCGCCCCGGGACCAGCTCCCAGGTCACGGAGAAGGTCGATGTATCCAGAACCGAGTCTTTAAAGCGGTTTCCCATCGTCATATCCTCACATCATATCGTTGAGACTTGAGACTTGAGACTTGTGTCAAGATAGGTGGGGAATCGGGACGAATCTTGTATTTTTTTATCTGCAATCGGCGGCAAAGCAAATAAAATACAAAAGGGAGGGGCGGTCTTCACTTTTAGGTGGACGCATAGTAATATCCGCCTTCGTACTCGAGGTCAAAGGCGAATGTCGCAGGATCTCATCCTCGAATCCCGAGCGAGTGCTACCATGGATTTTCAGCGTTTCGGCATCGATGCGCGTCTGCTCGACGCGTCCTTCATCTTTCGTTCCCAGGCATTTTCCCACGAGACGATGCTCAGCCACGTCCTCGAAAAGGGGGAGAATGTCTGCGCCAGGATAGTCATGTCCCAGGGGCGGGAGGAGGTCTGTCTCCTTCCGGTTCTCCAGTCGCTCGCCGCGGCGCCTCCTGGCGGGGCGGTCAAGGCCCTTGTCGTCGTAGCCGCCGGGGAGATGGGACGTTCCGCCTTGACGTTCTGCCGCGCCGGAGGAGAGCGGCTCGGCCTCCGGGCTTGCCTCGTCGGTCTGAGCGTCGCCGAAGGGGGAGCCCTTCCATCCTTCGACGGAGAAAGCTCGGCCGATATCGTCATAGGCGAACCGGAGGCCCTGCTCCTCGGGGCGGAGAGCGGAGCGATCCGTCTGCGGGACTTCGGCTGGTTGGTGGCCGACGGCCTCGAACGGCTGGCCGAACTTCCCGGCGAGCCGATGCGGCGTCTCGGCTCGAGCCTGCTTCCTCCCTGGGAACGACGCTCGATCCTGGCCTGCGAGAAATTGACGATCAAGGCCAAGAATTTGGCCTACGATCTGGCCGACAATCCCTCCGAAATACGAATCGACGAAGAAGTGGCCAAGGCGCAGAGCGTAGCCATGGAGACCTGGCGGCTGGAGACAGAGGAAAAGCCGAGATTCCTCCTCGGTCTGATGGAGCGCGAACGGCCGCAACGGCTCTGCGTTTTCTGCAACCTTTCGAGCACGGCCGAAGAGACGGCGCGGCGCCTGCGAGCGAAAGGACTGCGCTCGGAGTACGTGCCGGAGAGCTGTGCATCCGATCGCGCAGGGCTTGTCCTCGAGCGGGTCAAGACCGGAGATTGCCTCGCCCTGGTGCTCACGGACGAAGGGGCGCGGAATCTCGCCGGTCGCGGTTTCGAAGCGCTGTTCCCCCTCATCGTCAATTTCGACATTCCGCTGGAGCCCGAGTATTTCGTCAAACGCCTGGAGCTGCTCGATCGCAGCGTCGCCGCGGCCAAGGTCGTGAGCATGGTCTGCGATCGCTACGTGTACGGCCTGAGCGCCGTCGAGCACTACATCGATGCGAAGCTCGACGCCCGGCCGGTGGATGCTTCGCTCTTGGCCGCGAAGGATTTGGATGAAGAGCCGCGCGCGGATCGGTCCGAGCCGGATCGTCCGCGCGGCCGAGATGGCCGAGACGGCCGCGGGGCCTCCGGTCCGCGCGGACGAGACGGCGCGACGGGGCGGGATGACTCTCGGGGACGCGATCGGCGCGGGCCCACTTCCCGGCAGTCCCGTCCGGCGGCGCAGCGCGACGATCGGAGTCCCGATATCCGGCGCAGCATCGCCGAGGCGACCGGCGGCTCCTTGGACATTAAATCTCGAGAGGAAAAGCCAGCGGTCGAGAAGGGCGACTCCCGCGCTCCCCGCAGCAAGGCTCACGGTAGTCGGGGCGTCGAGGGTAAGCGCTCCCGGGAATCGGGCGGCGGGAATGCCGGCGAGCGCGGCGGGTCGAAGCGGCGGCCCTCGGGGCGGGAGGAGAGCGGCAATCCCTACGCTCTTCCGATGGAAGAGCGCATGAAACGCTACCGGGAAAAATACGGACGGAAGGTCGAGGGCCCCGGCCGCGGCAAGTCCGGTTCTCCTCAGGCCCGGGACAAAAAAGGCGCGGGTGACCGCTCCTCAGGCGGGGGCGGCCAAAGGAACTCGGGCGAGCGCGCCGCCCAGGGAGTTCGACCGCCTACGCCCCCCTCTCGCCCGGAGCGGCCGGGAAGCGATTCCCCGTCGTCATCGGCAGCTCCAGCGCCTTCAGGCTTCTTCGGAAAGATCAGGGGTGCCTTCCGCAAGCGAGGCGGCGAATAGGGGTTCTCCGGTAGCCCCGCTCCTGCCTTCTCCCGCCGCCCCTTCCGCTCGGCGCGACGGGGTTTTCAGTACAAATCGCCGTCGGGATAGAGGGTCAAGAGGAAGTAGGGTCTGTCCGGCCTATCGACGAGCGGCACGATGCCGTCGTCGATGAGCCAGTGGAGCCCGTTCTGCAGCACATTGCGAATCGCCTCCGAATCCCAGCCCAGCTCCAGCCTGACCGCGCCCCGCCGCACGGCGAGGTAGAGCACGCCGGCCGAATCGTTCACGCCAGGGAGCGCGGAGTTCATGACGATCACCTCGCCGCGATGGAAGTAGCCGTGGCCGTAGGTGGAACCGGTCCAGATCTTGGTGCCGAGGCCGATCGCGGAATCGACTCCCTTCCAATCGAAGCCGTAGGAGAGCTCGGCGGCTCCGGTACGGAATTCGTCGCGAAACGGCGGGCTGAAGAGGTCGTCCTGCATGGCGAAGCCGAAGGAATGATCGCCGCTCGTCCAGACGTACTCCAGGCGGCCGTTGAATTGAGCGGTTCCCCAGCTGTCCCAGTAGGAAATCCATTCGTAGCGAATTTCGCGGCTTCGACGGATGGCGAAGTCGGTCCAGGGGGCGGGAGCGGAAGAAGGCGCGCCGAAGCCCAGGATTCCGTCGAGGCCGCAGGAGGCCTGGAGTCCCGGCCCCGTGATGCCCAAGGTACTGGCCGCCGCCTTGGCCGAAACGAAGGCGCCGGCTCCCCAGGAAAAACCGCGGGCCTCGAAGCGGCCGACATCGCGGAGCAGGAATCCGAGGCGGTTGAAGTGGGTTCCGACGTCAAGCGAGGGGTAGAAATCCGCCGTGAACGCTCCGGTGGACCACCCGATCCGCGGAAGGTCCTGGGAGGCCAGCGGATAGAGGACGAGAAGCGAGACTGCGATCGATGCGGCGATGCGAGTCGATAAGCTCAAGCCGATCCTCCTCTATGAGGTGCAGTGAAGCACAGGGCGGGCGGCGGGACAAGTTCGGAACCGGTCTTGGTATAAACCGGTTTACTATTGACGAACCCGCCATGCTCCACTACGCTTTGAAGTCCATAGTCCATCCGTCGGGAAAGCACACTAGATTTGTGCGGAAACTCCGAAAAGGCGGCAATCATGAAGATAGTCTCACATACCGTAAAACCTAAAATACCCCAGCCCCTGGCCGTGCTCGAAGAGATGGCGCACAATCTCTGGCTTTCGTGGAATTTCGAAGCGGTGATGCTGTTCATTCGCCTCGATTACGAGGTCTGGCTCCAATCCAACCAGAATCCGGCCAGGATGCTCGGCATGGTGAGCCAGGCGCGCTACGACGAGCTGGCTCAGGATGACTCCTACCTGGCGGCCTTGTCCGAGGTGGCCGGCAAGTTCGAGCGCTACAAGAAAGGCGAGACCTGGTACAAGGGCAAGCGCGACGGCGTCGTCGCGTATTTCTCGATGGAATACGGCTTGGACGTGTCGCTGCCGACCTATTCCGGCGGCCTCGGCATCCTTTCCGGCGACCACATGAAGACCGCCAGCGACATGGGCCTTCCCCTCGTCGGGGTGGGGCTCCTCTATCGCGAGGGCTATTTCAAGCAGTACCTCAATCCCGACGGGTTCCAGCAGGAGTCCTACCCCGAGAACGACTGGTACAACATGCCGGTCTACCGTTGCTTCGACGCCTCGGGCAAGCCCATTCTCATTTCGGTGGACACGGCCGGCAGGACGGTCGCCGCCCAGATCTGGGAGGTCAAGGTCGGCCGCGCCTCGCTGTATCTGCTCGACACGAACATCGAGGAGAACTCTCCGGAGGATCGCACGATCACCTCGGCCCTGTACGGCGGCGACAGCGAGACGAGGATCCGCCAGGAGATCCTCCTCGGCATCGGCGGCATACGGGCCCTGCGAGCCCTCGGGATCAATCCCGCCGTGACGCACATGAACGAGGGGCACTCGGCCTTCCTCGCCCTCGAGCGCATCAGGGAGATCATGGTCGAGCGGAGCTTCGGCTTCCGCGAGGCGGCGCAGGCGGTGTGGCCGACGAACATCTTCACGACGCACACGCCCGTGCCCGCCGGCAACGAGCGCTTCGGCATCGACCTCATGGAGAAATATTTCCGCGGGGTGTCGCAGCAGCTCGGTCTGTCCTGGGGGGAGTTCCTGGCGCTGGGCCGGGAGCATCCGGAGGACCAGGGCGAGAGCTTCTGCATGACCGTGCTGGCCCTCAGGCTGTCGGCCTACAACAACGGCGTGTCCAAGCTGCACGGGGCGGTCTCGCGCACGATGTGGGCCGGGCTCTGGCCGGGCCTGCCCGAGGCCGAGGTCCCCATCTCCCACATCACCAACGGCATCCATCCGCGCACCTGGGCTTCGCACAACCTGCTCGAATTGCTCGATCGCTACTTCGGTCCGCGCTTCTACGAGGAGCCGGCCAATCTGGACATCTGGGACAGGATCGAGAGGATTTCGGACGAGGAGCTCTGGAGGTCCCACGAGCGGCGGCGCGAGCGCCTCGTCATCCTGGCGCGAGGGCGGCTGGTGCGGGCGATGAAGCGCATGGGGGCGGCCGAGGGCGCCCTGCACCGGGCCGAAGACGTGCTCTCGCCCTACGCCCTCACGATTTCCTTCGCCCGCCGCTTCGCGACCTACAAGCGGGGCAACCTCCTCCTGCGCGATCCGGACCGGCTCATCCGCCTCATCTCCGACAAGGAAAGGCCCGTGCAGATCATCTTCGCCGGCAAGGCGCATCCCCACGACATCCCCGGCAAGAACCTCATCAAGGAACTCGTGCACTTCTCGCGCAAGGAAGAGGTCCAGAGCCGCATCGTCTTCCTCGAGGACTACGACATGACGATGTCGCGGTACATGACCGCGGGCTCGGACGTCTGGCTGAATACGCCGCGGCGGCCCCTGGAGGCTTCGGGTACGAGCGGCATGAAGGCCGGGGTCAACGGCGTGCTCAACTGCTCGGTCCTGGACGGCTGGTGGGCCGAGGGCTATTCGCCGGACATCGGCTGGGCTATCGGCTCGGGCGAGGTCTACGAGGACGAAGAGCTCCAGGATCGCATCGAGAGCGAGGCTCTGTACGATCTGCTCGAACACGAGATCGTTCCCCTCTTTTACCAGCGCGGGAGGGACGGTCTTCCCCGCGACTGGATCAGGCACATGAAGGCCTCGATCCGCACCATAGGCAAGGAGTTCTCGACCCATCGCATGCTCAAGGAATATTCCGAGCGCTTCTATATCCCGGCTCTCGAGAACTGGCGGAGCCTCCATGCGGCCGACTTCGCGCCGGCCAAGGAACTGGCCGCCTATATCGAGAAGGCGACCAAGGCCTGGCCGAATGTGGCCATCGCCGATCTCCTGGTCGACGCCAAGCCGATCATGGAACGGGGCGATACCGTCGATGTCGCGGCGACGGTGAATCTGGCCGGCCTGGAACCGAACGAGGCGAGCGTGGAGCTCTACCATGGAACGCTGTCGAGCCAGGGCGAGATCGTCGACGCCGAGAGGAACGAGATGACGCCGACCGGGAAGAAGGGCGAGCTCTGGGAGTACCGCATCACCGTGACCTGCAAGCTCACCGGGCAGCACGGCTACTCGGCCCGCATCCTGCCGAAGCATCCGGCTCTCGCCAGCCCCTACGTACCCGGCCTCGTGCGCTGGGCCTAGAGGACGGCCTTTCGTGGGCGGCGCTGCCCCCGCGGCGGCGGCGCCAGGTCCTCATTCGCGACGCGCTCGATTTCCCGTCCTGAACGCATGAGCAACCTTTTCGGCCGTGGCGTGTCCTTACTGGATGCATCAGTACCGGATGCCGAGCAGGCGTCCCTATCGCGCGGATGAAGGGAGTCGCAATGTCCGTACCGTCTTTGGCGGCCCAGGTGATCATCTCCATCATCCCCATCGTGGGCATCGTGATGGGTGGAGTAGTCGCCTTCTTCTATCTTCTCTGGAGCCACAAGGAGAAGATCCTTCAGATAGAACGCGGCTCCTATCAAGCCAAGAGAATCGATATCGAAGTCTTCAGCCTGCTCACCGGACTGATGCTTTCCTTCGTGGGCTTCATGCTCTGCGTGTTTTTCATCGTCCTGAAGGGCTTCGATTACGCGCTCCTCGGCGGAGCCATTCCCCTCGCCGTCGGGGCGAGCCTTCTGGCGTTTTTCGGGTTTCGCAGGCGGCGGTCGGGGGAATGAGTGTCGTCGTCGCTTCGGAGAGCGGGGAGCCGAGCGATGCGGAGGTCATCTCCCGGGTACTCGGAGGCGACACCGAGGCCTACGCCATCCTCGTTCGACGTCACCGTTCGCGGGTTTTCCGTCTGGGCATGGGATTCTTCCACGACGAGGACGATGCGGCCGATTTCGCCCAGGATGTGTTCATCAAGGCCTACACCGCCCTGGGAAGTTTCAGGGGGCGCTCGCAGTTCTCGACCTGGCTCCTGCGCATCGCCTACAACACCGCGATCAACGCGAAGAAGCGCCGGAAGGAGCAGCTTCCCCTCGACGGAGAGGAGCTTGTCGGCGCCCCGGGCGTAGACGAGACTCATCTGCGGGACGAAGCGCTGCAGGCGGTCAGGGATGCCATCGTCGATCTTCCCCCTCGGCAGGCGCTCTGCATCGAACTGTTCTTCTACTACGATTTAAAGTACGTGGAGATTTCCGAGATCACCGGTTTCCCGGTGAATACCATCAAATCCCACGTGTTCAGGGCGAAGCGGTTCCTGCGTCTTCGCCTCGGCGGTGGATCGGAGGCTGATCGTGCTCTGTGAAACTTTCCTGAAGCGATATGACCGTCTCGATGCCCGGGAGGAACCGGACTCCGCGATGCTGCGGCACCTGGCCGTCTGCGACTCGTGCCGGATGGGCGTCGAGCTCACGCGGAAGTCGATGGTTGGGCTTTCGGGGACCGAGCCCGCCTGCTCTCCCGCCGAGGCCTCGATAGAGGAACGGGTGATGTCCCTGGTCAGACTTTCGCCGCGGCCCAGGCCGGAGCTGTTCACCGTTCGCGATTGGCTGATCGCCGGCTCCATCCTCTTCCTGTCCATCGCGCTCATGCCCTTCGGCCACGATTTCGAACGGCTGTTCTCCGTCTTCGGGACGAGCTTCGCCCTGCCCATGTCGCTCGTGCTGGGGGGCGGCATAACCGTCTACGGAGCGCTTTTCATAGGCACCCACGTGGACGAGGCTATGGACTTCGTTCGCCGGAAGATCATCCATGAAAATTGAAGGCGGGCGCGCGGCCGACGGAACGGCCGCAGGGCCGCGCGCCGAGACTCAGTCGGACTCTTTGACTATCTCGATCTTGATCCCCTCGTCGCCCTCGGCGAAATCCTTAGGCGGGACGGTGACTTTGAGGATTCCGTTCTTGAAGACAGCCTTGACCCGATCCTGGGCGAACTTGTCCGCTGGAACATAGTACTTCTGCTTCTCGACATCCTTCAGCTTGAGCCGCCTTTTGACATAGCGAACGCCTTCCTCCGGCGCTTCCTCGAGAACGATTTTCGCGGAGAACACCATGTAGTCGCCCTGGAAGGTGAGCACGATGTCCTTTTCGTCGAAACCGGCCAGGGCGAACTCGAAGACTATGCTTCGCTCCGGCATGAGGTAAATGTTCATGGGAGGAAAGGAATAGGCGGGGTAGTAGTCGGCGTTTTCGTCGTCGAAACGCGGCTTGTGCTGCCAAGGCTCGCCTTCCATGTCGGGACCGATGTCCTTCATTTTTTCGCCGAAGTCCTTGGCCGCCTCGAAAACCTCATCGAGGATGGCGCCGATGTCGACGTACATTCGGTTGCTTTTCATGATTTCCTCCACGTGTGCGAGGAGCCGCGTCCTGCGCCCGAGAGCGCTCGGCCGCGGCCGGTAGTGGCCCTCCATACGGAGCGGCCGGCGATCGGCGCCGCCAGGCCTCCGATCTCTGGAATTAAAGGTACCGCCACCCGCTCTCGGCTGCAAGAAAAATACGAAGCCGCTCCGGAAGGCCCAGATCGGCGTCATGGGTTCCCGGCGGTAAATTCGGGAAGTCTCCAAAGACGGTCAATCGGTATCGCCTTCCTCGTCGCGGGCTTCCAGCTCGCGCAGCCGCGCGCGGGCCCGGCGGCGTTCGTCCATCATGCCCAGCTCGTCGTAGGTGTCGGCCAGGTTGAACCAGGCCTCCTCGTAGTCGGAGCGGAGGGCGACCGCCTTTTCGAAACAGGCGCGGGCCGCGGGATAGTCCTCGCTTCGGAAGCGGACCACGCCGAGATCGTTCCACGCCTCGGGGAAGTCGGGGCGCACGGCGAGAGCCCGCTCGTAGCGCGCCACCGCGGCGGGGTAGTCGTCCGACTCGTAGGCCAGGAGTCCGAGGGCGAGGAGGAGGTCCGGGGCCTCGCCCTCGGCGGCGAGGACCGCTTCGAGATCGGCCGACGCTTCGGCGAAGCGGCCGGCCCTCCGCAGGGCTTCGCCGCGGTTGTAGCGGATGCCGGTGTTCGCCGGTTCGAGCGCGAGCGCCTCGTCGAAGGCCGCTATGGCCTCGTCGTAGCGCTCGGCGGCGGTGAGCCGCAGCGCGCGCGCGTTGAGCGATTCGGGAGGCGTCATTCGATCACCGCCCAGCCGTAGGCGGGTATCCTGCGGCCGAGCGCCCGGCGGGGTCTCGGGGTATGATTGAGCACGACCCGGACGAGCGAGCCGCTTTCGGTCCGCCGCTCGACCATTTCGACGCCGTTTCCGAGAAATCGCGGTTTCATGCCGGCCTCCTTGAGTATGCGCCGGTATAGCAGAAAGATGCCGGCAGGGTCCAGGCTCGTGCCCAGGTACCAGACCCGGCCCTTCCCGTGGACATTGACGGCGGCGCAGGGTGAGCCGTCGTAGAATTTGCGGCGATCGCGATAGAACGCGACCGGCTTCGCGGTCGTCGGCTCGAGGATATCGGCCCAGACTCCGCCCTTGGCGGGAAGGAGGCCGATCCTGACACCCGCCGTGCCCTTGTTGAGCGACTCGAAGCGGCGGACCCGCAGGCCGGCCATTTCGGCGAAGGCTCCGGGGAGGACCTCGGCGACGTTCCAGTTTCGCGCATCGCGCGTTCCGGAGCGGTAGCCCAGGACGAGGGTGCCGCCCGAGCGCACCCAGGCGTCGAGCCGCTTTACGAAGATCGGATCGACCATCTGGTACAGGGGTAGGCTCACGAGGCGGTACGCGTCCAGATCGGCGGAGTCGACGCTCTTCACGTCGGCGTTGACGTTGAAGGCGACATAGGGCGCGAACCAGGTGGCCAGCTCCATGTCGTAGCCTGCCTGGGCCCAGTCGGTCGCCGCCAGGAAAAGGCCCTCGGAGAGATACTGCTCGCGCAGAAGCCGCGCGTTGTCCTTCGAATACAGGAGGCAGGCCCGGCTCTCGAAGGGGGTCGAGGCGAAAGGAGCGAAGGCCTCGGAGGCTTCGCGCAGATTCTCGGCGAGGACTCGTGAGCGCTCGGTCTCCTCGTCGTCGGTGTCGAAGAGACCGTAGCAGAGCTGCTCCTGGCCGTAAGGGGCGGTACGCCATCGGAAGTAGACGATCCGATTCGCGCCGCGGGCGATGGCCTGGTTGGTCCATAGCGCGGCCTGGCGCGCGGGCGGCAGATGGCCCAGGCAGACATGGCCCTGGATGCCGGAAAATTCTTCCATGACGGTGAAGGGCCGATCTCCGTGCAGGCCGCGGATGTACGACTCGACGAAGCTCTGGAACTGGTAGGGGTAGGGCTCGTCCTGCTCGCCCCAGACCGGGTAGTTGTCCCAGCTCGCGAAATCCATCTTCTTCGTGAGCCGTTCCATGTCGATGGCGAGGGAGAGCGGCGGCGGGAAGAGGTTCGTCGTGATGAAGCACCCGGGGCCTAGGCGCCGCCTGAGGATATCGATCTGGGCCTCGGCGAATCCGACCGCCGAGTCCGACATGAAGCGGTCGTAGTCCAGCAGCAGCGAGGGGTTGAAGGTCGAGGCCGGCTGCTTGCGCGGCACGGGAACCTGGTCGAAGCGAGCGTAGCTCGTACCCCAGAACACGTTGCCCCAGCCTTCGTTCATGGCGTCGACGCCGCCGTAGCGGGCCGCGAGCCAGAGCTGCCAGGCGGCCCGGCAATTGTCGCAGACGCAGCGGTCCGAGCCCTCGTGCCCGAGCTCGTTGTCTATCTGCCATCCGACGATGCGCGGGTCGCCGGCGAAGTGCTCCGCGCAGGCCGCCACTACGGCCGCGGACGCCTCACGGTAGGCGGCGCTGTTGAAGCAGCCCATCCTGCGCGTGCCGAAGTCGCGCACGCGGCCCTCGGGCGTGACCTGGAGCACCGAGCCGCCGCGCTCGAGCAGCCAGGCGGGGAAGGTCGCGGTCGGCGTGCCCAGGATGACGCCGATGGAGCGCGAGGCCAGGAGTCCTATCGCCCGGTCGAAGAGCGAGAAGTCGAAGCGTCCCGGCTCCGGCTCCAGGAGGGGCCAGGCGAACTCCATGATCCGTACCACGCTGACGCCGAAGGCTCGCATGCGGTCGACATCGCGCTCCCACCGGGTCTCATGCCATTGCTCGGGATACCAGTCCACGCCGAAGCTCAGGGTCTTCCGCATCGCGTCGCTCCCGGCCGTCACAGCGCCGCCTTGTTCAGGCAGTGGTCGAGATAGAAGCTGGCCGCCCCGTCCTCGGGGATGATGTCGAGCACGCGCTTGAAGTAGTACATGGCGCCGGCGAAGTCCTTCTGGTAGTAGGAGAGCATGCCCTGCTCGAAGAACATGTTGGCCTTCATCTTCCGCTCGAAGAGGTCGGGCGCGATGCCGTCGAAGATCTCGAAGACCGAGACCGGGGCGGCCTTGCCCTTGACCCTCACCTTGCCGATGAAACGGTACTTGTAGGTGCCGGGATCGTCCAACTCCTTGAACGCCTGTTCCGAAATGGCCAGCGAGATGTTGAAGGCCTTGGTGATGGCCTGCAGCCGCGAAGCGAGGTTGACCGCGTCCGAGATGACCGTGTTCTCCATGCGGTCCGAGACGCCGACGACGCCGAGCATCAGGTCGCCCGAGTGGACGCCGACGCCCATCGAGATCGGCCGATAGCCCATCTTCGCGCGATGTCCGTTGTACTCGACGATCTTGCCCTGCATCGCGATCGCCGACCGGATGGCCTCGTCGGGACCTCTCGGACCGGGGAAGAGGGCCATGATCGCGTCGCCTATGTACTTGTCGACGAAACCCCCGTTCTCCTTCACGATGGGCACTACGCGCGAGAGGTAGGAGTTGATGAAGGCGAAGTTCTCTTCCACCGTGAGCTTCTCGGAGAGCTCGGTGAAGGCGCGGATGTCGGAGAAGAAGATGGTCATCTCGCGACGGACATGGTCGCCGAGCTTGAGGTCGATGACATCGGTCTTGTCGAGAGCTTCGAGGAATTCCTTGGGTATGAACTTGCCGACGGTCGTCGTCACCGTCGAGACGTAGTCGGACAAAGTCTCCGTCGACTCGAAGGTGTCGCCCACTTTCTTGATGAGCATGAGCCAGGCTACGAAGGAGAAGACGAACTGCCCGGCCGGCTCGAGTACGAAGAGGGACAGGATGGATTCGCGGAAGAGCACGGCGCAGACGAGGGAGGCCGCCCAGACCAGAAAGGCCGGAGCCAGCCACCGGGCCTGTCGATTGCCCGAGAAGAGGACGATGAAAAGGAACACGAGGACAAAGAGGGCGAAAAGCCCGCTGTATCCGGCTTCCAGGGCGAAGACGATAGGAAAGTAATCGGGCATGAGGATCGCCGCGGCGGCGATCGCGAGGGGGAGGATCGCAAGCGTCCCGGCGAGCGGGCGGCTCAGCGTTTCGGTGAACACGGAACGCAGGAAGAGCGTGAAACAGGACAGCACCACGGCGAACGAGGCGGCGAACGCTATTTCCAGGTTGTGCTGCCCGAGAAGCCTGGACAAGGAAGGAAAGACCGAGGAGGACTTGAGCAGGTAGAAGATGGCGCTCGCGGCCAGGAAAAGCGCGAACGTGCGGAATTCCCTGTTTTTTCTCCAGAACAGGAACAGAAAGAGCATCAGGAATCCGCCGAGGGCGAAATAGGCTATCTCCACGAAAACGATTCCGGCCAGAAGGTTCTTGCGCGCGTCGATGACCGCAGCCTCTCCGAATTGCGGCTCCGCGGAAATCGGACCCGGAGCCTCGAGCCGCGGTCCACCGGGAGGGCTCTGCACGATGATCGAAATGCGGTCGGCGGGCGAAGGGAAAAAGAGCGTGGAGGAACCGCCATTCCCTGCGGCCGAGTCGTAGAGGGTTTGGCCGTTTACGGCGATCGACCGGTACCCGTTCAAGGCCGGGAAGTTCAGGGCGTAGAGCCTCGTCCCGGGCGCTCCGGAGATTTCGAGAACGAAACGGTAGCTGACGGCGCCCTCGGGGACGGCCGGGCTCGGCAGGAACCTGCCCCGTAGCCCGACGTAGACGCTTTGGGCCGCCGAGGCGGAGGCGGCAGTTTCGTCGACGTATCCGGAATAGCGCATCCATTGGCCCGTCAGAGGCAGCGGGTCCCCCCCGACTCGATAGACGGGCCTCAGGTCTTGAGCGGCAAGAGGGAGGGCGGCGGACAGGGACAGAAGAAGTATGAGGAGCACGGAAGAGCGGCCGCCATGATCGGATATCGCGGAGCGTAACTTTTTGCTATTCATGCGACCAGTATACGATACTTCCGTATCGGAGGACATAGTTCGTACTTGTCACTCCGTAGGGTCCTTCGGTATACTTCGAAAACAAAATATCGATATAATTTTATCTATGGAGGGTTTCCATGCCTGTCGCTCAGATTGAGTTCTCGGGGGAGCTCATGGATTTCATCGAAGAGTGGAAGGAAAAGCCCGGCAACCTCATCATGTTGCTCCACCGCATCCAGGAAGAGTTCGGCTACATTCCGCGCGAGGCGGCCGAGAAACTTTCCCGGATTATCGGCCTTCCCCTCGCCAAGATCTACGGTGTCATCACGTTCTACCACTTCTTCAAGACGACGAAGCCTGGCAAACACCGGATTTCGATTTGCCTGGGCACCGCCTGCTACCTCCGAGGCTCGCAAGACCTCCTCGACGAGACGCAGTCCATCCTCAACATCAAGGGCGACGAGATCACCGACGACGGACTCTTCAGCATCGACGCCGTCCGCTGCCTCGGCTGCTGCGGGCTCGCGCCGGTTCTCATGATCGACAACGAGATCTACGGCAAGGTCGTCAAGGAACAGCTGCCCGAGATCATAGCGAAGTATCGCTCGAACTAGGAACGCAGGGCGGAGGCGGGGTACGCATTTTGCGGTGTGCGATTTCATCCTGGACATCGTGCAGAACGCGGTCGAAGCCGGTGCAGGCCGCGTGTCGCTCGACCTGGTCGAGGATGACGCCGCGCTGCGCGTCACCGTCGAGGACGACGGCCGAGGCATGAGCCCGGAAGAGCGCAGGCGCGCCCTCGATCCGTTTTACACGGACGGGACGAAGCATCGGGGCAGAAAGGTCGGACTCGGCATCCCCTTCCTCGTCCAAGCGGTCGAACAGGCGGGCGGACGCTGGTCGATCGATTCGGAGAAGGGGAAAGGCAGCAGGGTCTCCTTCGTCTTTCCGAAAGGCAACGTGGATTGTCCGCCTCTGGGCGACGTTCCGGGTTTGTTCGTTTCGGCGCTGTGCTTTCCGGGGAGCCACGAGATGGCGATCCGCAGGAGGCGCACTAAGACGGCCGGAGCGGCCGCATTGGACTATGAACTCGGGCGAGGCGAGATCGCGGAGGCGGTCGGAGGGTTCGAGCGGGGTTCCTCGCTGGCCCTCCTGCGCGAGTATCTCGAATCGCAGGAGACGGATTGAGGCAGAAGAGGCGTTCCCAGCGAGCGCCTCGCACGATACGGAAGGAGATAGTCAGATGGCAAAGATGACGCTCGAGCAGCTGCGCAAGCTGCGTGAAGAGAAACGACAGGAATTGTCCCGCCGAGAGGTGGAGGGCAAGGAGATACAGCTCATCGTGGGGATGGGCACCTGCGGTATCGCCGCCGGGGCGAAGCAGACCTTCGACGCGATCGTCGACGCCGTGAAGGAGTTCGGCCTGGGCGAAGAGATCGTCATCAGGCAGACCGGCTGCATGGGCCTCTGCTATGTCGAGCCGACCGTCGAGGTCGTGGCGCCCGGCATGCCCGCCGTCATCTACGGCAAAATGACCTCGGACACGGCACGGGACCTCGTGCGCAAGCACCTGGTCGAGCACAAGCTCCTCGACAGCCACATCTACGACCGGCCGGCCGTCGACATTATCAAGAAGTAGGGACGGAGGAAGAGATGGCGTACAAGAACTACATACTCGTCTGCGGCGGGACCGGTTGCGAGTCGAGCAAGTCCGACGAGCTGTTCAAGGCCCTCCACCAGCAGGCGGAGGCCCAGGGTGTCAAGAACGACGTCCAGATAGTCAAGACGGGATGCTTCGGCTTCTGCGAGAAAGGGCCCATCGTGAAGGTCCTTCCCCAGGAGTCTTTCTACGTCGAGGTGAAACCCGAGGACGCGAAGGAGATCGTAGCGGAGCAGGTCGTCAAGGGCCGCGAGGTCAAGCGCCTCCTGTACCGGAAAGGCGAAAAGGCCGACAGCAACGTCAAGATCGAGGATATCGAGTTCTACCAGAAGCAGTTCCGCGTCGTCTTGCGCAACTGCGGCGTCATCAACCCCGAGAACATCGACGAGTACATCGCGCGCGAAGGCTACACGGGACTCGAGCGAGCCTTGTTCAAGATGAAGCCTGACGACATCGTCAACGAGCTCAAGGTCTCCGGCCTGCGCGGCCGCGGAGGCGCGGGCTTCCCGACCTGGCTCAAGTGGGATCTCACGAAGAAGGCGCCGGGCGACGTCAAGTATGTCGTCTGCAACGCCGACGAGGGCGATCCCGGCGCCTACATGAACCGCTCCACCATCGAGGGCGACCCGCACTCCCTCATCGAGGCGATGATCATCTGCGGCTACACCATCGGCGCCCGCCAGGGCTACATCTACATCCGCGCCGAGTATCCCCTCGCCATCGAGCGCCTCAAGATCGCCATCAGGCAGGCCAAGGAGTACGGACTCCTCGGCACGAACATCCTCGGCTCGGGCTTCGACTTCGACCTCGAGATCCGGCTCGGCGCCGGTGCCTTCGTCTGCGGCGAGGAGACCGCGCTCCTGCGTTCGCTCGAGGGCAACCGCGGCATGCCGGTGCCCAAGCCTCCCTTCCCCGCCATCTCGGGCCTGTGGAAGAAGCCGACGGTCATCAACAACGTCGAGACCTACGTCAACATCTCGGTGATCATGTCCAAGGGCGCCCAGTGGTACGCCAAGATCGGCACGGAGAAGTCGAGGGGCACCAAGACCTTCGCCCTCACCGGCAAGATCCAGAACTCCGGCCTCGTCGAGGTCCCGATGGGCACGACGCTCCGCGAGATCATCTTCGACATCGGCGGCGGCATCCGGGGCGGCAAGAAGTTCAAGGGCGTGCAGACCGGCGGCCCCTCGGGCGGCATCATCACCGCCGAGAGCCTCGACCAGCCCATCAGCTACGAGAGCCTGACCGCGCTCGGCTCGATGATGGGCTCGGGCGGCATGATCATCATGGACGAGGACGACTGCGTCGTCGACATCGCGAAGTTCTACATGGCCTTCTGCGTGGACGAGTCCTGCGGCAAGTGCGCGCCCTGCCGCATCGGCACCAACCAGATGCATGCCATCCTGGACAAGATCTCCAAGGGCCAAGGCACCGAGGACGACCTAGCCAAGCTCGAGAAGATCGGCAAGGCCATGACCAAGGCCTCGCTCTGCATGCTCGGCGGCTCGGCCGCGAACCCCACCCTCTCGACGCTCCGCCATTTCCGCGAGGAGTACCTCGAGCACATTCGCGACCACAAGTGCCGGGCCGGCAAGTGCAAGGACCTCGTCGTGTACGAGATCGACGCCGCCAAGTGCATCGGCTGCGGGCTGTGCGCCCGCAAGTGTCCGGTGCCCTGCATCGCCGGGGAGAAAAAGCAGCCCCACGTCATCGACCAGGCCCGCTGCATCAAGTGCGGCGAGTGCTACAAGGCCTGCAAGTTCGGCGCCGTCATCAAGAAGTGAGATAGGAGAAAGCTACCATGGTCAACGCGAAGATAAACGGCATTCCCGTGCAGGTCGCCGAGGGCACGACGGTCCTCGAAGCCGCCCTGAAGGTCGATGTCAAGATACCCAAGCTCTGCCACAATGACGACCTCGAGCCCTGGGCGGCCTGCGGCATCTGCGTGGTCAAGAACGGCACGAATCCCAAGATGATCCGCTCCTGCTGCACGCCGCTCGAGGAGGGCATGGCGATCGTGACCAACGACGCCGAACTCGTGCAGACGCGCAAGACGGTCATCGAGCTCATCCTCTCGACCCATCCCGACGACTGCCTGGCCTGCCCCCGCAACCAGGAGTGCGAGCTCCAGCGGCTGGCCGCGGAGTTCGGCATCCGCGAACAGCCCTTCCCCAAGCGGCTGCGCGACCTGCCCCTCGACGACTCGACGGGCTCCCTCATCCTCAATCCGGAGAAATGCATTCGCTGCGGGCGCTGCGTCAAGGTCTGCCAGGAGATGCAGAATGTCTGGGCGATCGAGTTCCTCGGCCGCGGCGAGAAGACGCGCATCGCCCCCGCCGCCGACGTCAAGCTCGGCGAGGGCCCCTGCATCAAGTGCGGACAGTGCTCCGCACACTGCCCCGTGGGCGCCATCTACGAGAACGATCAGACCGGCCCCGTCTGGGAGGCGCTCATGAAGGAAGGAGCCGACGCCAAGACCTGCGTGGTGCAGATCGCCCCTGCCGTGCGCGTGGCCCTGGGCGAGGCCTTCGGCCTTCCGCCCGGGACCAACCTCACGAAGAAGATTTACACCGCCCTGAGGCGCCTCGGCTTCGACATGATCTTCGACACCAACTTCGCCGCCGATCTCACCATCATGGAGGAGGGCACCGAGTTCGTGAGGCGCTTCGTCGACGGCGGGAAGTCCGAGGGCGGTCCCCTGCCTCTCATCACGAGCTGCTGCCCCGCCTGGGTCGACTACCTGGAGAAGTACTACGGCGACATGATTCCCAACTTCTCCACGGCCAAGAGCCCGCAGCAGATGATGGGCACCATGATCAAGACGTACTGGGCCGAGAAGGCCAAGATCGATCCGGCCAAGATCTTCTCCGTCTCGATCATGCCCTGCACTGCCAAGAAGTTCGAGAACCACCGCAACGACACCATGTACGCCTCGGGGTTCCAGGACGTGGATGTCTCGCTGACCACCCGCGAGCTGGCCCGGATGATCAAGCAGGCGGGCATCGACCTCTTGAATCTTCCCGACGGCGAGTCCGACAGCCCCTTGGGTCCCTACAGCGGGGCCGGCGTCATTTTCGGCGCCACGGGCGGCGTCATGGAGGCCGCGCTCCGCACCGCGTATAATTTGATCACGGGAGAGGACCTCAAGGACGTCAACTTCACCGGCGTGCGCGGCATCTCCGGCATCAAGGAGGCCTCTGTCCACATCAAGGGGACGGAGGTGCGCGTCGCGGTGGCCCACCAGATGGGCAACATCGCCCAGGTGCTCGACATGGTCCGCAAGGCGAAGGCCGAGGGCAAGGAGACGCCCTGGCATTTCATCGAGGTCATGGCCTGCCGCGGCGGCTGCATCGGCGGAGGCGGCCAGCCCTACGGCGCCACCGACGAGGTGCGCAAGCAGCGCATCCGCGGCATCTACGACGACGACGAAAAATCCGAGTACCGCTGCTCGCACCAGAACCCCCTCATCAAGCAGGTATATGCCGAGTTCCTCGAAAAGCCCGGCAGCCATAAAGCCCACGAGCTCTTGCACACGCACTACACGGCGCGGGACCTGTATCTGAAGTAAGGCGAAAAACCGCGTGCCCTCGGAATGACTCCCGCGGGGAGGCTGAGGGCACGCGGGAAGATCGGACCGCAAAGACGCGGAGAGAAGGCGAAGTCCGACGGGCGGTCGCCTTCCCTCTACGGCTCCGTGCTTTGTTTTACGTGGCTTCGGGCTTGCGGCGATCGCGTTTGGCTTCCGCATGGACCCGTTTGGAGGCTAGGCGACGCTCCTTCGAGCCTCTCGTGGGACGAGTGGGCCGTCGAGGTTTGGGGATGCGCGCCGCCTCGGTCACGAGGCGCACCAGGCGCGAGACCGCGGCATCGCGGTTTCGGCCCTGGTCGCGCTCCTCGTCGGCCATGACGATGAGTTCGCCTGCGGCGGTGAGCCTGCTCCTGAGCCGCTCGCGCGCCAGGACCGCCTCCTCGGCGCTGAGCCCTTCGACGAGGCCGAGCCGGATGCGCGCGATGGCCTTGCTGTTCACCTTGTTGACGTTCTGGCCTCCCGGCCCTCCGGAACGGGCGAAGTCGACCTCGACCCCGCCTTCTATCGAACGTCGAATCAATTCTCGGTCCATGCATCACCTCGCACGCGTATCTTCGCCGGCGTCCGGCCGTCGGCGGGCCGCCGTCTTCGTCCCTTCGGGGCGAGGGGCGCTGCGGTCCAGGGTAAGGGCGGTGTCCGGTCCGATGCCGAGGCCGCCCGGCCGTGGCTCCGCGCCCTCCACCGTGACCACGTCGCCCCGGCGGAGGCTGAAGAAACCCAGTTCCTCGGCGCGCCTGTCGCCTCGGGCGGCCGAGAGGCCGGTGAGTTGGCCGTCCGCGCACAGGAAGATGCGGAGTCGGCCGGCCTTGTTGAGCAGCGCCTCCGAGACGACACGGGCGCCGGCCAGCCGGCCTCGCCGCGATGCCGCCGCCGGTGCGGATTGCGTCCGGGTCGGCGCCTGGTTGCTTGGCGAGTCGGTCGCCGCGAAGTCGGCTGCCGATCGGCGGCGCGCAGCATCCGAGCGCAGGGCGAACCAGCTGCACTTGACGGACTGCCGGTCGAGGCCGGCCGCGGCCGCGAGCGAGGCGACGGGCTCGGGCGGCGCCCAGGCCGTGTCGAGGTGGCAGGTTCTCGACGGTCCCGCCGCGAGGGCGGGGCAGGGATAGGAGCCGGGGCAGGGAGCCGCTACTTCGTATCCTGCCGCCGCGAGATCGTCACGCAGAGCCAGGGTTTCCCGGCCCGTCGCGAGGAGGGCCGGCTCCACGACGACGAGGAGTCCGTCGAGGGCAAGCAGGCCGGCGAGGCGTTCCAGCACGGCTAAGCGGCGCGCGTGGCGGTCGGACTCGTCCTTCCAGAGTTCATTGAGCGTGTGGGCGAGGAGTATCACATCGTAGGGCCCCGCCGGGAGCTGTGCGTCGATTGCGAGGTCCTGGCGATGGTAGGTCGTGCGGACCGGCCCGTCCGCCGGCCCCGCGGGCCGGGATTCCAGAAGCGCCTTCGCCAGCTCGAGCGCCTGAGCGCCGGAGTCCACGAGATCGAGCTCGTCCGCTCCAGCGTCGAGGAGGGCCGCCGCTCCCGGGCCGGGCCCGCAGCCCAGGTCGAGGATTCGCCAGGGATGGCGCGGCAGGAGAGGGCGCAGCTCTTCGAGGATGAGGGAGACTTCGATGTAGGACACCGGCCAGTAGTAGAGAAGATAGGCTCCGAGCAAGGCTTGATGTTCCATGTAGCCCGATCCGGCGAGCTCGCGGGCGCCGGTGAGCCCGCGCTGCAGCCTGAGCAGGGAAGCCGCCGCATCCCTCACCTCGCTCGGCGAGAGCGCCGCGCCGCCAAGTCGCGGTCGGCGCGACGCCGGCGAGGCGGCGCGCCAGGCGGCGATGAGAGAGGGAATCCGCCGCGCGAGATGCTCCGCGGCGGTGGAAGTAGTCTTGGTGGAATTCACGAGCTGAAGTATGGCGCGCGGGGCCGTCCGCGGACAAGCGCGGCGGCAAGAGTCCGCGGACAAGCGTGGCGGCTAGGGTCCGCGGACAAGCGCGGCGGCGAGGGTCCGCGGACGGCCCGCAAATGTTCTGCCGCGCCGGGCCACGGCCCGGCGAGCCGACGGCCGGTACCGGTTGACGGCGCTTACGCTCTCCGGATACCGTGGTGCCGGGTTTTTCCCACCGATCGTGCCATCCATGGCGTCACCACTCGAGGAGAAGAAAATGAAGCGTATTCCCGCCTTGATTCTGACAGGAGCCTTCCTGATTCTTTCGTATTCCGTTGCCGTAGCCCAGACGAACGCGGCGCCCTCGACGGCCGGTGCCGGTTCGCCGAGCGCGGCGGCCACGACCCCCGCCGCTGCTCCAGCCGATCCGCTGGCCGGCTACTCGGCCGCGAGCGCGGCCTGCCGTGTCGCGCTCCAGAAGGCCGTGGCCTTCCGCGCCGAGGGCAAGTGGCGCTCGGCCTACGACGTCCTCGCGGCCTTCGACCCGGACAACAAGGACCCCTACGCCCTCGCCATGAAGACGAGGCTTTGCCTCGACGGGCTTGTGCAGACCGAGCAGTTCCAGTCCTTCGCGCTCAAGGATCTCGCCAAGGGCGAGACCCTCGCCGCGGCCCGCCAGAACGGGGGCGAGGGCGCCGTCCCGTTCGCCTTCGATCCCGCCGCCCTCGCCGCCTCCTTGTCGGCCGCGGGCGCCAAACTTCCTCCCGTGCTGGCGAAGGTGCTGGGTGACTACTACTATCTCGGCCAGGCCGAGTTCGCGAAGCACTGGGTGATGAGCGACGAGGATGCCTACCAGAAGAGCCTCGAGCAGTATCAGGCCGCGTATGCCGGCGGCGTTTACGACGCCGACAGCCTTCAGAACATGGCCGAGCTGCTCATGCGGACCGGCCAGAGCGCCGAGGCCGCCCCGATCTTCCAGAAGTCGCTCGCCCTCAATCCCTCGAATCCCACCGCGCACTACAACTACGCCGTGTGTCTCATCCAGCAAGGCAATTTCAAACCCGCGCTCGACCAGCTCGACCTGGCGGCCGAGCTCTTCCAGGAGCCGCAGGCCAAATTCCAGACCTACAGCATCGCCGCCCGTACGGCCTCCCAGTTCGGCGACGCCGCTCGGTCCGAGGCGTATATAAAGAAGATCGAGGTGCTCGATCCGCAGGGTCCGAACGCGAACCTGCTCCGCCATGAACTCGCCGTGGGCCGCAAGGACCAGGCCGCCGCCAACGCCGCGGCCGACGCGCTCATGGCGCATTTCGCGGACAATCCCGGGGTGGTCCGCGCCCTCGTCTCGGTCTGGTACGAAAACGACGGGGCCGCCGAGGCCCGCGCCTTCCTCGACAGGACCATCGCCAAGACCCAGGACGACAAGAGCCTCGGCACCCTGCAGTTCTACCTCGCCCTGCTCCTGGTCCAGGGCAAGCCTTCGGACGCGGACAAGACCGCGGCTCTCGCGGCCCTCGACCAGTCCGCGGCCCACATGAAGAAGGTGCTGCCTCCCGACAGCGAGTTCTTCGGCATCGTGGAGCAGGTGCGCGGCCACATCACCGGACAGACGGCCCCCGGCGCGGCGGGACCGGCGCAGTCGGCGGCGCCCGCCGGCACGGACTCCTCCAGCGCCGCCGCCGCGGCAGGCGCCGCGCCGTCCTCCGGCTCGGCCTCCTCGAACGGCACCCAGGGCTCGGCCGCCTCTCCCGCGAAGCAGTAACAGGACGCTCCTGCCTGCGCCGTCCCGGTTCGCGCCGCGGCGCAGCGGGGCGAATCGGCCGATACCAGCCGGCGACCTTCCGGAGGAATTCCCCGGAAGGTCGCGACCTCGGCCCCTCGGGGCCCTCCCGGTGTCCGCGCACGGCGAGTCCTATACCCGCATCTTCTTCCACCTGCCCTTGCGATAAAACCAGATGATGACGAAGGTCTCCACCGTGTCCGAGATGAGGAAGCTCGCCCAGATGCCCGGCAGGCCGAGGAGGATGCCCGCGGCGGGCAAGGCATAGACCACGAGGGCCAGGATCGGCACCTGGGCGCACCAGCGGCCCGCGAGCGAGCTCACGAGGAAGGGCATGTTGTAGCCCGAGCCGGAGAAGACGCAGCCGAGGCCGATCGCGTAGCTGACGAGGGCGAAGGAGGGGCCGAGGATGCGGAGCATGGTCACCCCCGCCTCGATCACCTGCGGGGCTTCGACGAAGAGCCGCAGTATCGGCCGCGGAAAGATGAAGGCCAGAGTCATGAATAGGGTGATCGTGAGTCCGCCGAGGAGCGAGGAGGCGCGGGCGGTTCGCTCGGCCCGCTCGATGTTGCCGGCACGGACATCGCGAGCAGGTTGCCGAGGACGCTGCCTTTTGTTAAATCGCGGGGCATGCATCACGTATAAGCGCGCGGGGCTGGGCCGGTCAATGTGATCGGTGTTCCGAACCTTGTTGATGCCGCACCTCGTGGTGGCCTGCCAGGGCTTCCGCCACCCTTCGTACCACGAACAATTATATCCGGGTGTATTGCGCGATTAATAATATCCTGGTAAAATATCCGTATGGACGAAATAAAGAGCTATTTCGCCTTCGCCGGGCAGCAGCGCATCGGCTCAGGCGATATCGGTACGGTGCTGGCCGCCGCGAAGGAATGCCTGGACCGGGGCGAGGCCGCGCCGATCCTCATTTTCGAGGAGGAGAGCGGCAGGCAGGTCGACTTCGACCTCAGCGGCTCCCTGGAGGAGTTGGTGGCGCGAGCCTCGCCGCCGCAGGGCAGGCAGGGGCCGGGTCGGCCGAGGCTCGGCGTGGTGGGCGCCGAGGTGACCCTCATGCCCCGGCACTGGGACTGGCTGGAGGAGCAGCCGCTCCGGGCCTCGGGCACGATCCGCAGGCTCGTCGACGCGGCCATGAAGTCGCCGGGCGAGGCGGCGCTGCGGCGCTCTCGGGTCGAGGCTACCGGGCGCTTCCTCTGGTCCATGGCCGGCGATCGCGAGAACTTCGAGGAGGCCACGCGCGCCCTCTACGCCGCGAGCTGGAGGAAGTTCTACCGCCTCATCGCGTCCTGGCCCGAGGATATCGTCGCTCAGGTCGCGCGGATGCTCGGCGACGTGGAGGACGCTTCGGCGGCCACGTGGGAAGGCGGGCGAATAGAGTTTCTGAGCCCGGGACCGCGGCGCGAGGCCGGCGGCTCCGCGAGCAGGGGCGCCGTCGGCACAGACACCGAGAGCGGGGCGCTGTGGCGCAGGAGCGCCGTCGAGATTGCCCGATCGGTCGGGCGGGGAGAGATCTCGGCGACGAAGGTCGTCGAGGCCCAGCTCGGGCGGATCGCGGCGGTGAATCCCCGGGTGAATGCGCTGACGATCGTGTTCGCCGAGCGGGCGAGGGAGCTGGCGGCGGAGCTCGACGCGCGCCTGGAGGCGGGCGAGGCGCCGGGTCCCCTGGCCGGGTTGCCCTTCACGGTGAAGGAGAACATCGACGTGGCGGGCTTCGCGACCAGCCACGGCGTGGCCGCGATGAAGGGCATGGTTCCCGCTCGCGACGCTCCCCTGGTGGAGCGGCTACGGCGGGCGGGCGCCATTCCCGTCGCCCACTCGAACCTGCCGGACTTCTCCCTGCGCTTTCATACGAAGAGTCAGCTCTACGGCCATACGATCAATCCCTGGGACCCGGCCCTGTCGCCCGGAGGGTCGAGCGGGGGCGAGGGCGTCGCGGTGGCGACCGGCATGTCGCCTCTCGGCCTGGGCAACGACGCGGGCGGCTCGGTGCGCATTCCCGCGGCGCTCGGCGGCGTCTGTTCCTTGAAGCCGAGCTACGGGCGCTTCCCGAGCGACCGCAGCGTCGGCCCGCGGGATGTCACCCTCGCCTCGCAGCTCATTCCCGTCGAGGGATTCCTCGCGCGCTCGGTCGCCGATCTCCACCTGATCTACCAGGTCGCCTCGGGCCCCGACCCCCGCGACCCTCGGGTGGTGCCGGCCCCGCTCCGGGGACCAGAGGACGCGGCGCCGATCAGGATCGCCCTGGCTCTCGCGCCCTGCGGGGTCAGGCCGCATCCCGGGATCGCCTCCGCCCTGGCCAGGGCCGCCGAGGTTTTAAGCGCGAAGGGCTACGTGGTCGAGGAGGCGGAGCCGCCCAGGATGGCCGAGCTCGTCGAGGTCTACGGCCGGATGATCATGACCGAGTTCGAGCAGAGCCGCGGACTGCTGCAGCGGCTGCTCGGCGAGGAGAGCCGGCGATACATCGAGTACGCGAGCGCGCTCAGAAAGCCGACGGATCTCCGGGGCTACCTCGAGCTCACCGCGCACAGGCAGGGACTGCAGCGCGACTGGGCCCTGTTCTTCGAGACCTATCCCCTCATCCTGGGGCCGGTGCTGACCGAGCCCGCTTTCCCCGTGGACTACGATATCGCGGGCCCCGCGGAGCACGAAGCGCTGACGCGCTCCTTGTGCCTCTGCTCGGCCTCGAGCTTCCTCGGTCTGAGCGCGGTCTCGCTGCCCGTGGGGATCGCGGACGGGCGCCCCCTGGGCGTGCAGCTCATCTCGGCACCCTACCGCGAGGACCGCTGCCTTCGCGCGGCGAGCGAGCTGGAGGGGGAGCTGGGGATCTTCACGCCGATCGAGCCGCGGACCCATTCCCCGGCGAGCTCACGCAGGCCGTGAATGAAGGTCTGTTTTCCATCTTCCGGCGGGCTGTCTTGCCGCGCATCCTGAGCCCGAGGGGCCCTGCCCCTCAATCCAGATCCGAGAGGAGCTCGGCCGGGTCGACGGAAAAGCCCTCCAGGACGCGCGAGACGATAGGCGAGGCGTCGCGGACGAAATCGCGGAGCTCGCCCGAGCCGTAGCCTCCGGCCGACTCGAGGCGCCAGACCTGGACCGCGCCGTTGCCCGGATCGACCACCCAGTACTCGCGCACGCCCTGCCGCTCGTAGAGGGCGAACTTCTCGGCGAGGTCCTTCTTGGAGGTCGAAGGGGAGAGCACCTCTACGGCGAGGTCGGGCGCGCCACGGGCGCCCGCGTAGGTGAGCTTGGATTTGTCGCAGTACACGACGATATCGGGCTGCACGACCGTGTCGACCTCGCCGTCGGGCTCGCCGCCCTGAGGCAGGAGCACGTCGAAGGGAGCGACGAAGGCCTGGCAGGATTTGCCCTTGAGGAAATCATAGATGGCGGCGTAGAGGCGCCCGACCACGATCTGGTGCCGCCTGGCGGGCGCCGGGCTCATTGACCAGGCCTGCCCGTCGATAAGCTCCCAGCGCTCCGGATCCGGCCAGCTGAGGTACTGGCGATAGGTGAAGCGCTCGCGAGGCGTGACCGCCGGATCGCCCATGCGTTCCATGCCCTCCAGTATAGCAGAAACGCCCTCGGGAAGGGTGGCCGATTGAGCCTCGGGCCGGAAGGCGCCCTTGCCGCTACCCGACATCTCCCCGCCGTGAGTACCTTAGTTCTCGAGCTTCGATGCGAGCACGAGGGTGCCGCCGAAGCGAAAGGAGAAGCGAATGCTGAAAGAGGGTGACAAGGCTCCGGATTTCGAGCTGGTGTCGGATGGCGGTTCGATCGTGAAACTTTCTTCGCTGCGCGGCAGGACGGTCGTGCTCTACTTCTACCCGCGCGACGACACGCCCGGCTGCACGACCGAGGCCTGCTCCTTCCGCGACTCCTGGGCGGCGGTCGAGGCCGCGGGCGCCGTGGTTTTCGGGATCAGCCCGGACTCGGCCGGATCGCATGTCAAGTTCAAGGCGAAGTACGCGCTCCCCTTCCCCCTTCTCGCGGACGAGGAGAAGGTCGCGCTCAGGGCCTTCGGCGCCTTCGGTACGAAGATGATGTACGGCAAGGAGGTCGAGGGCGTGATCCGCTCAACCTTCATCGTCGGACCCGACGGGGTCATCCGTAAGGTCTTCCCCAAGGTGAAGCCCGAGGGGCATGCGGCCGAGGTGCTCGGGGCCCTGAAGGTCCTGGGCGCGATCTGAGTCCGAGGAATCAGCGTATGCCGTAGACAAGGATGCGCGCCTTGCCGTCGGCCCAGGTGCTGACGGTTCTGTAGGAGAACTCGATCGCGCGGATGCGGCGTCTGCCCCCTTCGATCGGGATGATCCTGGAGCGCGACCCCGAGTCGAATACGAGCCGGGTACCGAGCCGTTCGCGCTGGCCGTTGCCGTAGACCACGACGACATCGTAGAGCTCGATGTCGTTCTGCTCGACCTCGAAATAGAGGGCCCGGAACCAGCCGTCGTAATTGCCGACGCCCACGCCACCGCGCTCGGTCCGGTAGCCCACCGTGCGCGCACCGAGGAATACCGATCCCTGCGGCGCGTAGGATACCGTGACGCACGAGACGAAGGCCAGGGCGATCGCCGCCAGTATCGCGAATTTTTTCATCGCATCCTCCTCGCCTTCCGAGTCTAGCATGACGTTTCGACCGTTCGGCAAGCGGCGCTCCGTTGTGCGGATGCCGATTCCGGTGCTACCCTGGGCGAAGAGCGGCCCCCGCGGACTTCGAGGCGTCGGGTCCGCCGGCAACGCATGCTGGGGAGGATCGCGGATGGCGAGGACAATTTCGGAGTCGGAGGGCGGGAGCTATCGTTGGGTCATGGCCTTCCTCGCTTTTTTCATGAACACGGTCATCAACTTCATGATCTTCCAGGTGGGCGGCCTGGCGGAGAGGATCATGCCCGCTCTGCACATGGGTCCCGCTCAGCTGGCCATGGTTCTTTCCGTGCCCTTCCTGGCCAACGCCATCCTCGGCATCCCCGCGGGCGCCGCGGCGGACCGCTTCGGCGCCGTGCGCGTCGTGATCGTAGGCGCGGCGTTGACCGTGGTCTGCGGGATCGGCAGGATCGGGGCTTCGAGTTTCGAGGCGCTCTTCGTGTGGATGCTGCTCCTGGGGATCGGGCCCGCCCTCCTCAACGCCAACGTGGCCAAGATTCTCGGCGCCTGGTTCCCGCCGAGGAGCATGGGGACGGCGATGGGGCTCTACGTGGCGGGCGCGAACGCGGGCATCACGATCGCCCTGGCGACCTCGGCCCTCTTCCCTTCGATCAAGGCCGCCTTCGTGGTCTCGGCCGGGATAGCCGTGGGCGCGGCGGCGCTGTGGACCGCGCTGGCTCGCGGCGGCCCCTCGGGCAGGCGGGCGAAGGGGCTATCCGGGGCCCGGGCGCCTGAAGCTCCGGCGCCCACGGCCAAGGCGGCCCTGCGCGCCGCGTTCAAGAGCGGGAATCTGTGGATCGGCTCCGCGGCCATGTTCTTCTTCATGGGAACCTTCGTCACCCAGAACGGCTTCCTCGCCAACGCCCTGATCAAGGGCAAGGGCGTGGAGGCCGTGGCGGCGGGCTTCGTCGCCTCCGCGCTTTCGGTGTCGTTCATCGTGGGCACCATCGTCGGGCCGACGCTCGCGGAGCGGGCCGGATCGACGCGACTCTTCCTGGCTCCTGCCGCGGTCCTGGCAGCGGCCGCCTCGTACCTGGCCTGGCTCCTGCCGTTCGGGCCGCTTACCTGGCTCCTTCTGGTCGTGGCGGGGCTCGCCCTGGGAACGGCCGTCCCCCTCGTCATGTCCCTGCCGATGCTCCTGCCGGAGATCGGTCCAGCCTTCGCGGGCAGCGCCGGAGGCGTCATCAGCAGCTTCCAGATGGCCGGCGCCTTCGTGATCTCGTCCTATGTCATCATTCCCCTGGCGGGCGGTAGCCTGGACCGCGTGTTCCTGTACATCGGCCTGGGCTACCTCGTCTTCGCCCTCGCCGCGGCGCTCCTGCCGGAGCTCGGCCGGAGAGCGCGGGCGAAAAACTAGACCAGCGGTGCTCCAGGGTTTTCGAGGACGACCAGGGCGACGAGGATGAGTCCCGCGCCTCATCAGCCGGCGGCTCAGGTGGAGTCGTCGACACTTCCCTGTTTCCTGGTTCGCCGTCTGACCTTGAACAGGAAACCCTTCGTCTTCTTTCCCTGGAGAACGGTCTCGACCTCGACGCGCAGGCCCAGCTCGGCCAGGTTGATCTCGGTGACAGCCCCCATGACGACCCACTAATCGCGGGCCGCGTCGCCGACCTTGCCGCCGCGCCGGCCTTCCAGGAGCATTGCGAGAATGCGATGGCTGTACTTCCCCTCCAGGCGCAGATAGGCGTCGAGGGGCGCGATCAGCGAACGCGTGCGCAGCTCGAGGATGGGACGCCTCAAGGCGGGCTGAAGGCGGAAAACGTAGCGGTCCGACCGGGGCTCCCGCTCCACGGCGGCCAGCCAGGACGAGAGGACCCAGGCGCCCTCGGGCAGATGAAGGAGCACCGGACGCTTTAGGAGCTTCCGACAGAGCTCCTCGAGCTGCTTGTCGAGCTTGTCGCCGCCGAGCATGAGACTGTCGGCCAGGCCGGCCAGGCCGGCCGGGTCGGCCAGGTCGGCCGAGCCGAAGGGGTAGGGCTTGCGCTCGGCATCGCTCGCCCGCGTCTTCGAGTAGGCGAGCATGACGAGCCTGCGCTCCGCCGCCGGCAGGGCGCGGAGCGCGTTTGTATTCGTCTTGACCTTTTATGAAGGTACCTGTATATTTATATCAGAAGGTACCTTCATACTATTCTTGAACAGGAGATCATAGCATGATTACTCAGAAAACCGAGCTGCTCGAACAGCTCATCAGACTGGAAAGACTTCTTCACTTCCGTCACCTGCGGGCGCATAGGGAGCGGGGGCCCATGGGCGATCCCCATCGGGGACAGGGACGCATCCTGGCCCTGCTCAAGCTGAAGCCCGAGATGAGCCAGCAGGAGCTTTCCACGATTCTGGACATCCGCTCCCAGTCCCTCGGCGAGCTGCTCGCCAAGCTCGAGCGCCAGGGCTACCTGCACCGCAGCCCCTCCGAGGCGGATCGCCGCGCCATGGTGATCCGTCTCACCGAGGAAGGAGCCGCCGCGGCCGAGACCGCGACCGAGTCCTCTGAGGCCGACGGCCTCTTCGGCTGCCTGAGCGAGGAGGAGCGGGTCGCCCTGGGCGGCTACCTCGAACGCCTTATCGCCAGCTGGGAAGAAGAGCTCGGCGCCGCGGGCGCCGACGAGGAGCTCATCACTCAACACGGATGGCACGATCGAGGCCACGGTTTCGGCCGGGGCCGCGGCCCCGGGCCGGACCCGCGGCACGGCCCGGGCTTTCCCGAGGGAGGGCCGCGCGGCGGGTTCTTCGCGGGCCGGGCCGCGCACCGTCCGAACTTCGGCGAGCGGGGCTTCGGCCCGGCCGGCCGCGGCGAGCTGTAGTCGCACGACAGCGCCCTCCGCTTTTCGCTCGTCGCGGCCCTGGTGTATAAGCTAGGGCTTCGCAAGAGGGAGGGCAGCGTGACCTACGGCATAGATTTCGGCACTTCCAACACGGTCGTTTCGGCGCGGGGCGAGGCCAGCCGGGCCGGGATCCTCGAGCTCTCGGGCCAGGGCCGGGTCGTGCCATCCCTCATGTATTTCGAGGAGTCCGGGGCGGTCTCGATAGGACAGGAGGCCCTCGCCGACTACGCCGCGGCGATCCGCTCGGTCGGCGGGAGCGAGGCGCGGACCGGGCGCTTCCGCTTCTTCCAGGGCCTCAAGTTCGCGCTCCGCGACCGCTATTTCACCGGCACCAAGCTCTTCGGTCGACGCTGGAGCATCGAGCAGCTCGTGGGCCTCTACTTGCGGCGCGTGCGCGAGCTGGCCGAGGAGGCTGCGGGCGAGGCCGCCGAGCTCTTGGTGCTGGGGCGGCCCGTGTCCCTCTCGGACGATCCGGCAGGCGAGGCCGCCATCCTCGAACGCTACCGCGAGGCGGCCCGGCTCGCGGGCTTCGCCGAGACGAGGTTCGTGATGGAGCCGGTGGCCGCGATGAGCGACATCGCGAGCGAGGGCGGCGGGGAGCTCGTCCTCGTCTTCGACTTCGGCGGCGGAACCCTGGACCTGACCGTGGCCGACCTCCGGGGCGGCTCCTTCCGCGTCCTCTCCACGCTCGGCGCGGACCTCGGCGGCTACCGCATCAACGAGGACATCTCCCGGGGCCGCGTGGCGCGGCACTTCGGCTACGGCTCGACCTTCCGCAGCATGACGGGGCGCGAGCTCGAGATACCCGGCTGGATCACGAACCAGGTCGCCTCCTTCTACGCCCTGCCCCTCTCCGACATCGTGCACACCAAGGCCGTGATCAAGGACCTCCTCTTCGAGGCCAGGGAAAAGCGCAAGCTCCGGGGGCTCATGGACTTCCTCGGCGGCAATCGCTGGTACGAGCTCTTCGACCTCATCGACGCCGCGAAGATC
>JAJXZP010000112.1 GCA_021779995.1 bacterium
CAAGCTCGATCTCATGCTCTTCGGGAGCGCTGCGCCTTCCTCCAGGCCTTGACCCGGTCCAGCCGCTCGTAGAACTCGTCGCGCTCGGAACTCGGCTCGACGAGTTGCCTGACGACGAACTCGGCGAACTCGTGCCAGGGCTCGCCCTGGATCTCGGGGTCGAGCCGGTTGAAATGCTCGCGCTTGTCCAGGACTCGGGCGCCGTACACGGAGCAGAGGTACTCCAAGTTGGGCGAATGAGCCAGGTCCGCCGGGGCGATGTAGGGCGGCTCCTCCGGCGAAAGCCGCGCGTCGGCCCGCTCGAAGCAGTACGAGACGAGCTCGGAGCAGCCGTAGGAGGCGTAGGTCGAGCGCATCGTGCGCGAGCGCTTGCCGGGCCAGGGGAAGCCGAGCACGCCGTCGACGATTCCGTAGGGCTTGTCGAGCTGGGATTCGGCCGCGCCCAGGAGGGCTTGCAGCTGGCTTCGGTCGAGCTCTCCCTTGTACCGCAGCGCGTCGACCCAGGCCTCGGTGGGCGGGGAGAGGTTGCGCCCCGTGCCCATGGCCGGGTTGTAGCCGACGCCGTTCACTTCGGAGCCGATCGACCAGCCGCCGCCCATGTACAGCTCGGCGTGCGAATAGGGGCTGTCGGTGAACAGCATGATCGCGGCGGCGAGCGGATCGCTCTTCGAGCCGCGCCAGAGCAGAATGTCGCCCGGCCTGAGCCGGCGCGCCGCCTCGCTGTCGTAGACCAGGCCCTTCGTCCGCAGGATCGGCGGATCGAAGAGCTGGATGCAGCGCATCGCCAGATACGCGAAGAGTCTCGCCGGATTCATGGTCGCCTCCGCCGCGCGATGGCGGCACGAAGAATGTGCCGATATTCTAAGTGTGGTGATGCGGAGCGACGAGAACAAGAGGGATGCGATGCCGATGCTCCATCGGAACGCAGGCTGAACGAGGATTCATGGAAAATTTCCTGCGGCTCCAGATCAATGGGATATGCCTCGCCGTCATAGCGATACTGTGGATCTCCGGCGAGCGAAGGAAGTTCTCGAGCCCCGACCTGTCCACGCGCGTCTACGGTGCGCTGATGGCCTCGACGGGGGCGATGCTGCTCTTCGACGCTTTGATTTGGCTCTTCGACGGCAGACCGGGGGCGGCGGCTCGGACCGCGGTGTACGCCTTCAGCGTCTTTTACTACGTCGTCCACAGCCTTCCCGCCCTCGCCTACATCGTCTACGTCGACTTCCAGATTTTCCGGGACGAGCAGCGTCTGCGCCGGGTTGTCCGCCCCCTGACCTTCATCGCCGCGGCCGTGGCCGCCGCCGCGATCTCCAGCCCCTTCACGGACATCCTCTTCGTCGTCGACGCGGGAAACCACTACCATCGCGGCTCGGGCTTCCCCGTCTTCG
Organism: bacterium; assembly: GCA_021779995.1. GTDB lineage: Bacteria > Spirochaetota > Spirochaetia > Treponematales > Rectinemataceae > JAJXZP01. Next base: position 1,392 of record JAJXZP010000112.1, read on the forward strand.
CCGTCCTGCAATACGCCCTGGTGGGATACGCCCTCGCCCTCATCGCCTTCAACGCCAAGAAGCTGGGCCGGCGGGTCTTTCTCACTCTCCTCGCCTATCCGCTTCCCATGCTCGCGGCGGCGGTGGCGCAGATGCTCGTCTTCGGCCTGGTGCTCATCTGGCCGACCACGACTCTCTTCCTCGTGGCCTCCTCGCTCAACATCGAGAACCATCGCTCCAAGACCGACTACCTCACGGGCACGGCGAACCGCCGCAGCCTGGACGAGGAGCTCGAGCGCCGCATCGCGGCGAACCGGCCCGGCAGCTTCCTCTGCGGCCTCATGATCGACCTCGATCATTTCAAGAGCATCAACGACCGCTTCGGACACGAGGCGGGCGACCGAGCCCTCGAGGACGCGGCCAGGATACTCCAGGGCTCCGTGCGCGTGGAGGACATGGTCGCCCGCTTCGGCGGAGACGAGTTCGTGGTGCTCGCGGATTCCAGGGCCTCGGTCGCGCTCGAAGAACTCGTGGAGCGGATCGAGCGCGCGGTCGAGGCGCACAACGCCTCGATCCGGCGGCCCTACCGCCTCTCGCTGAGCATCGGCCGCGCCGTCTTCGGCCACGGGACAGGGCGGAGCTCCGCGGATTTCCTCGCCGTCCTCGACGCGGACATGTACGCCCGCAAGAATCTCAAGAAGCTCGCCGCGGCCGGCCGCGGCGCCCCGTCATGAGGCCGCAGTGGAGGCTGCCGCGCTAGAGCCGCATCGGGTTCTCGCGGCGAGCCGTCGCGATCCCTCCCTCAACGTGTCGCGTTCGCGTCGGCGAGGGGGAAGGCGTTGGCGGCCGCGAGAGCCGCGTACCAGCGCCCCGAATCCTTGACGAGGCGCCGCCCCGTCGCGTAATCGACGTGCACGATGCCGAAGCGTTTCGTGAAACCGAAGCCCCACTCGAAGTTGTCCATGAGGGACCAGAGGAAATAGCCCTTCACCTGCGCCCCGTCGTCGATCGCCTGGCGCACGGCCGCCGCGTGGCGCGCGACGTAGCGGATCCGCAGCAGGTCGTGGATCTGCCCGTCGGGCCCCGGCTCGTCGGGCCAGGAGGTCCCGTTCTCGGTGACGTACATCGCGGCAGGAGCGTACTCGCGCTGCACGCGCAGGAGGGTCCGGTAGAGGCCCTCGGGCGCCACCTCCCACTCGTCGAACTCCGCCCGCGGCACGAAGGGCCAGTAGACCTGCCGCGCCGCGAGCACGGCCCGCCCCTTGTCCCCGCGGCCCTCCGGATCGTGGGCGATGACCCGGCGCGTGTAGTAGTTCACTCCGAGGAAATCGAGGGGAGCGGCCATGGCTTCCAGGTCGCCCGGCTCGACCTTCGGGGCGACTCCGTCGTACCAGGCGAGCATGTCCCCCGGATAGCCCTTGCCGAAGACGGGGTCGAGGAACCAGCGGTTGAAGGCCCCGTCGTGCCGCATCGCCGCCGCGCGGTCCTCGACCCGGTCGGAGGCGCTCTCGACCCACTCCAGATTGTGCACGATGCCGACGCGGGCTTTCGGGCAGTTGGCGCGTATGACGGGCACGGCCCTGCCGTGCGACAGGAGGATGCCGTGGGCGGCCGCCAGCGCCGTCCGGAGGTCCTCGCGCCCGGGCGCGTGGACGCCGAAGAGGTGGCCGCAGAAGGCCACGACCCAGGGCTCGTTGTGCGTCATCCAGTCCTTGACGCGGTCGCCGAGACGGCGGGTCGCGAGGTCGACGTAGCGCACGAAGGCGTCCACGGTGGCGCGGTCAGTCCAGCCGCCTGAGTCCTCGAGCCGCTGCGGGAGGTCCCAATGGAAGAGCGTCGCGAAGGGCCGTATGCCGCGCTCGAGCATGCCGTCGACGAGGCGGTCGTAGAAGTCGAGGCCGGCCGCGTTGACCGATCCCGAACCCTCGGGCAGGATGCGCGGCCAGGAGATCGAGAAACGGTAGGCGCGGAGATTGAGCGAGGCCATGAGGTCGAGGTCCTCCCGCCAGAGACGGTAATGGTCGCAGGCCGTCCTGCCGTCCCGCCCGTCGGCGATCTTCCCGGGAGTCGCGGCGAAGCGGTCCCAGACCGACTCGCCCTTGCCGTCGGCGTTCCAGGCTCCCTCGATCTGGTAGGCGGAGGTGGCGGCGCCCCACACGAAACCTGCGGGGAATTCCAGCGACGGAGAATCGTTCATGCTTCGCTCCTCTGCGAAGTCCGGCCGGGAGACCGCAGGTTTCCCGGCCGGACTGTCATCCTTTTATCGCTCCGGCGGTGGCGCCGGCCATGATCCACTTGCTCGAGAAGAAATAGAGGACGAGAGGCGGCAGCGCCACGAGCACCATGCAGGCGAACTGCACCGCGTAGTCGGAGGAATACTGCCCCTGAAACTTGAAGATCGAGAACGGCAGGGTCCGTAGATCGTCGCTCGAGAGGTAGGTGTTGGCCATGATGAACTCGTTCCAGTTGTTGAGGAAGGTCATCACCGCGACGGTCATGGTGGCGGGCTTGGCCATGGGCGCGACGACGCTCCAGAGCATGCGGGGCCAGGAGGCCCCGTCGATGAAGGCCGACTCCTCCATGGACGGCGGAATCGTCTTGAGCTGGCCCATGTACACGAGGGTGTTGAAGGACAGGGTGAAGGCGACGTAGGGGATGATCACGCCGAGCCGCGTGTTGATGAGCCCGAAGTAGCCAAACCAGATGAAGTTGGGCAGCAGCGTCGTGTGGATGGGCACGACCATGCCCATGGTGACGACGCCGAGGGCCAGGGCGCGGAGCTTCCAGGTCAGGCGCGTGAGGGCGTAAGCCATGCAGAAGGAAATCGCCGTCGAGGCGAGGGTGGAGGATACGACGATGATGACGCTGTTGAGGAGGTAGCGCGGAATGCGCCCGTCGGTCCAGGCCCGGACATAGTTGCCCCATTGCGGCAGGGAGGGGAAGCTCAGCAGCTGGGGGCCGAAGAGATCGCCCGATTTCTGGATCGAGTAGTCGAAGACCCAAAGGAGCGGAAAGATCTGCAGCAGCGCGACGAGCGCGAGGAAGGCGAAGAGGAGAGCCTTCGCCGCCCTCCGGAGGGCTGGCGAGGCAGCGGTCGGGCTCACCATCTTCGCCTCCCCGCACGCTCGGCTCCCGCGGCCCCGTCGCCCCGCAGGAGCCGCTGCACGAAGAGGGTGAGCCCCACCGAGATCAGGACGAAGAGGACCGACAGCGCGTTGCCGTAGCCGTACTCGCTCGCCACGAAGGCCTTCTGGTAGAGATAGACGGCGATGAACTGCGTGAGCTGGCCCGGGCCGCCCTCGGTGGACAGGAAGATCATCTCCATCTGCTTCATGCACGAGATGACGTCGATGACGATGACCGCCGAGATGACCGGGAAGAGGTAGGGCACGATGACGCGCGTGTAGGTCTGGAGCCAGGTCGCGCCGTCGACGAGGGCCGCCTCCTCGATATCCTTGGGCACGGTCATGAGCCCCGAGTAGTAGAAGAGCAGGGCCCAGCCGAAGCCCTGCCAGATGATGATCCAGATCACGGCCCAGATCGCGGTCCGGGGATCGGAGAGCCAGGAGAGGGCGAGCGACTTGAGGCCGAGGGCGGAGAGGAGCTTGTCCAGGATGCCGTAGGTGGGATTGTAGATGCTCACCCAGAGCTTGGCGATGATGACCACCGAGAGCAGGGCCGGGATGAAGTAGACGGTCCTGAGGAAGCGGGAAACACGCTCCGAGAGGTGGGCGAGGACGGCCGCGAGCGCGAAGGCCGCGGGATTCTGGATGAAGATGGTCACGAGCATGAGGAGGAGGGCGTTCCAGAGCGAGCGCCAGAAAATGGGGTCGGCGGTGAGGATGTCCCGGTAGTTCCGCAGTCCGATCAGGTGGAACTTCCCGAAGCCGGCCCAGTCGGTCAGGCTGAAATAGACGCTGAAGCCGATGGGCACGACGAGCGAGAAAATCAAGATCGCGACGCCGGGAAGCACGAGGGCCGCGGCCACGCGCCGATCGCCGAACAGAGATCGCACCATTCTTCCGTTACCTCCGTGCCTCCGAAGTCTCGTTCGAAGAAAGGAAAGCGGCCCCTTCCCGATTGGCGGAACCGGCCGCTCCGCCGAGAGGAAGGGGCCGGGGGTCCTAGTTCTGCCGCGCGGCCTTTTCAGCCGCCGCGTCGAGCTGCTTGCAGAAAGCCTCGGGCGTGATGAGCCCCGAGCACAGCTCGCGGATGAGGTTCTGGTTATCCTCCTTGAACTGCGGCGTGGAGAGATCGAGGCTGGCCGTGCCGGAGGTCGCCTTCGCCTCGGCGGCTATCTTGAGGAGGGTCTTCGCCAGGGAGGTGTCGCCGGGCCGCGGGTCCACCCGCTGCGCCGGGAAAGCGGCCTGCCTCTCCCAGGCCAGGACGGGGAAGCGCTTGGCGTAGTAATGGAGATACTTCATCCCGAGCTCGCGGTGCTTGCTCGAGGCGCTCACGACGTAGTTGCCCCCGAACCAGGCGAAGAGGTCGTCGATGTTTCCCTTGCCCCCGGCGATGGTCGGAAACTTCGCCGCGCCGACGTTCGCGTGGAAGTCGTCGGAGAAATTCGAGTCCGTGGCGAGCCCGAGCTCCCAGGAGCCCATGAGGTACATGGCCGCCTTGCCCTGGCCGAAGAGATTCCGCGAGGCGCCGTAGTCCGAGACCATGAGGTCCTCCTGGAAGAGTCCGGACTGGGCGAAGGCCTGGAGCTTGCGCGCGGCCTCGACGAAGACCGGATCGGTGAAGCGGATCTTCCGGTCGAGGGCCTTCTGGGGCAAGGTCGGGTCGCCGGAGAGACGGAAGGCGATCTGGTCGAAGGTGATGGACAGGGGCCAGGCGTCCTTGCCGTCGGTCACCATGGGGATGATGCCCTTGGCCTTGAACGTGGCGGCCAGGGCCTCGAGACCCTCGAGCGTGGTCGGGGGCGCGGAGAGGCCGATTTCCTTGAAGAGCTCTTTGTTGTAGTAGATGACCCAGAAGTCGGCCGAGACCGGAATGCCGTAGAGCTTGCCGTCGTAGACATTGCTCTCCAGGGCGCCGGGCATGTAGCCGAGTTTGGCGAAATCGGCGCGGTCGAGGGGCGCCACGAAGCCGCCGTCGACGAGGGGCTTCAGAAGCGAGGTGAAGCTCCAGTACTTGAAGACGTCGGGCAGCTGCCGCGCGGTGGCGTAGATCTTGATCTTCTGCTGGTAGGGCTGATCCGGATAGCTCTCGGTCACGATCTGCACGCCGGGATTGGCGGCCTTGAACTCGGTGTTGATCTGCTCGACGACCGCCCCCCAGGTGGTGGTGCGATCGGGAAGATTGTCGCCCATCTTGAGGGTGACGGTCTGCGCGCCCAGGGCGGCCGACAGCAGCAGGGCCGCCGCCGGGATGAGAATCACGGAACGTTTCATGATGCCTCCTTCGCGAGTCTGGCTTCGAAACCGCTTTCGAGACCGACCGGGTCCTGAAAGCGCCATCAGTATCAGGCGGTTTCCCGGAATCGTGAATGATCTGTAATTGGACGAGTTGACGGATTTTACGGATAGATCGCGCCGGAAGCGCTCTTGAAGCGCGCCGGGCTCAGTCCCGCGAGGCGCTTGAAGGTTCTGCTGAAATGCTCGACGCTCGGATAGCCGACGCGCTCGCCGATTTCGTAGATGAGGAGGTCGGTGCCGGCGATGAGGCGCTTGGCCTCCTCGATGCGCACGCCGGAGAGGTATTCGGTGAAGGTCAGGCCCGTCTCGCGGGAGAACTCGTAGGAGAGATGGCTCTTGGAGACGCCGGCTTTCGCGGCAGCTTCCTCCAGGGAGAACTCCGGGTCGGCGAAGCGCTCCCTGATCGCCCGCTTCGCGAGGACGACGATCCTCGACTCGACGGACTTGGCCGCGCAGGCCGCGGCGTAGGAGGCTGCGGCCTGCGCGAGGGAGCCGCAGGCGGGCCCGACGGCCCAGGCCGCGCCGACGCCAAGATAGCGGCCGAGGTACTCGGCGGCATCGGCGCAGAACGCGCGCGCGGCCTGCTCCGCATCCGCCGCGGCGACCGTCGCCGTGCTCGCCGCCGTTTGGGCTGCCGTGTCCGCCGCGGCGCCCGCCGTCGGTCGGGCCGCCACTTGCGCCGCCGTTTGTGCCGCCGTTTGTGCCGCCGTTTGTGCCGCCGCTTGCGCCGCGGCGTCACCAGCCGTTCGCGCCGCGGCGAAGAGCACGACCTCGTGCCCCGGCTTGAGCGTCGCCACCTCGCCGCTTCCGCGTTTGGCGAGGACCTGAGCCAGGGAGCGCCGGGCCA
>JAJXZP010000153.1 GCA_021779995.1 bacterium
AGCAGCCCGCCCGGATCGTTGCGCACGTCCACGATCATGGCGCGATAGCCTTCCTTATTGAAGGCGTCGATCGCGTCGTCGACCCGCGCCTTGGTGGCGGCGGTGAACTCGATGATCCTGAGGTAGGCTATGTTCCCCTTGGGCGTGGGGATGAGGGCGCTTTTCACGGTCGGGATCTCGATCTGGGCCCGCACGAGGCGCACGTCGAACTCCGAGGCCTTGCCGCGCTGGATGGTGAGCAGCACCGTCGAGCCCTCCGGTCCGCGGATGCGCTTCTGCGCCTCCTCGACCGTGAGATGGGCGGTCGGCTCCCCGTCGATCTTGGTGATGAGGTCTCCCGGCTTGATGCCGGCCTTGAATCCCGGCGTGTCCTCGATCGGGGAGACGACCTCGATATACAGGTTCTGGTTGGGGCCCAGTGCCGGGTCGCTCGCCTGTTTGGAGATGTAGAGCCCCACGCCGCCGAACTCGCCCGAGGTGACGTCGGTCATGTCGCTCAGCATGGCCTCGTCGAGGAAGACCGAGTAGGGATCGCCGAGGGACTCGAACATGCCCTTCATCGCGCCCTCGTAGAGCTTTTTGGGATCGGGGGCGTCGACATAGTCCTGCAGAATGAAGTTGAAGGTGTTCTGCAGGATCTCGGTGTAGCGCCGGGCCTCGGCCGCGGTCTGTTCGTTGGTCTGGGCGAAGGCGCGGGGAGCCGTTACGGAGAAGGCCGAGACGAGCACCATGAATACGGCGGCCACTCCCCAGGCGATGCGATGCCCGCGGAGGGGCTTCTGATCCTGAGTCATGGCTACACTATCCTTTCAGCCGAGCCGTCCTGTCAACCTGTGAAACGTAGCGCTCCTTGACTGCGGAGGGGGCGGAAAGTACACTTCGCCCCATATATGAAGCGACGGCCGATCCATCTTGCCGCGACTATCGCGGAACTTCTGCGCTTTTTCGCCCTCATCATGCTCGTCCAGAGCCTGGGACTCCTCCGGGGCTCGAACGGCACCCTGCGGCTTTTGCGCTACGCCGCGGCCCCCCAGCTCATCTTCGCGGCGGGTTTCTTCTTTTTATGGCTCGACCGCGAACGCTACAAGGCCTACCGCCCCCTGCTCATCCTGGGCAAGATCGTCTCCCTGGCGGCCCTGCTCCCCGTGGCGGTTCTCGTGGGCGACTATCTCCGGGCCGAGCCGGGCCTGATGTCCAGCCCGGGCGCGGCCATGCCCTACCTCGGGGTCCTCGTGCTCGTCGACCTCGGCGCCCTCGCCATCCTCCTGCTCTCGGGCGAGAGCGCCGGGACGGGAGGCCCTCGGGAGCCGGCGCGCCCCCCCGAGCCCGGGCAGGGGCCCTCTGACATAGAAAAGGTCGAGGGCTAGGCCGGTGCATATCGTCCCGATCGCGAGCGGCAAGGGCGGCGTCGGCAAGTCCATGGTGGCCGCGAACCTTTCGATCGCCCTCGCCCAGTCGGGACGCTCGGTGGTCCTCGCCGACCTCGACCTCGGGGCCTCGAACCTCCACCTCATCCTGGGCATCCCGGCGCCCAAGACCGGCATCGGCACCTTCCTCGTCGGCTCGGGCGCCTCCTTCGAAAGTGTCATACTCACGACGGACTACCCCAATCTCCGCTTCATTCCGGGCGACGCCGAGGTGCCCGGGCTCGCCAACATCAAGCAGGCGCAGAAAAACCAGCTCGTCAAGCGCCTGCTCTCGGTCGAGGCCGACTACCTCGTCCTGGACCTGGGCGCGGGCACGGGCTCGAACATCCTCGACTTCTTCCTCATGAGCACGCACGGGATCGTGGTCACCGCTCCCGCCCTCACGGCCACGCTCAACGCCTATCTCTTCCTCAAGAACGCGGTCTTTCGCCTGCTCTACGGCGCCTTCGGCACGAAATCCCGGGCCTACGACTACCTCGAAGAGCTGCGGAGAGACGGGGCCTCGCTGCAGAAGGCCTACGTCCCGGCCATCCTCGAGAAGGTGAAGGAGCTCGACCCCGAGCGCTGGTCGGTCGCCACCGAGCGCATGAGGCGCTTCAGGCCGCGGCTCCTCATGAACCTGCTCGAAGACCCCAAGGACGCCGACAAGGCCCAGAAGATCCGGCGCTCCTGCACCGAATACCTCAATATAGACATCGAGCACCTCGGCGTGCTCTACCGGGACGAGCTCCAGGACATAGCCCTGGGGAGCCGCATACCCATCATCCGCTACAAGCCCCAGTCGGTCCTGAGCCAGGGCCTGTACCGCACGGCCGACAAGCTCCTGTCGGTCGAGGACGAGGAGGACATGCCGCTCTCGCTCGCCGAGCTCGAGGGCGGATTCCGCACGGCCGAGCTCGAGGCCGAGGCCGACTTCGGCGCCAAGATGGCCTACGTCGAGGAGCTCCTCTCCTCGGGCGCCCTGACCGAAGGCGACCTGGTCGAAACCATCCGCAGCCAGCAGTTCGAGATCGACAAGCTCCGGCGCGAGAACCAGTTCCTGAAGTACAAGCTTTCCCGTGCTATGGGGCAGGGTTTCACGGGGTAAGGCGGCCATGCCACAGAATGCCGCCAAAGGGGACCTCACCCTCACCGTCGAGGAAAACGAGCTCGAGGCGACGATCCGCTTCGTCCCCGACCCGAACGGGGCCGAGTGGAGCTCGGAGAAGCTTCTGCGCATCCTCATGGACGCGCGGATCGGAGGCTGGAGCCCCAGGCGGGCCGAGGACCTCATCCAGAAATTCTCCCGGGCGAAGGCGACCGCGCTCGAGGTGGTGGCCAGGGGCGAGGCCCCCCAGCCGCCCCTTCCCGAGATACCCGAGTGGACGGATCTACCCCTGCCCTCCGAACTGGCCGAGGTGGCCGCCGCCCTCCTCGCCGAGTCGCCGCCGCCAGTTCTGTACCGGGTCAAGTCCGAGACGGTACGAGTCGAGAAGACCGTCAAGAAGCCGGGCGCCCTGCCTTTTTTGCCCCCGCGCGTCGAGAAGGTGACGGTCACCGAGCGGCGGGAGAGGCGCGAGCGGGTCTACCCCGACGAAAAGCTGCTGAGTTTCGGCTATGCCCGGCGCGGCGCTCGCGTGGGCATCCTGTCCATGGCCAAGCCGGGCAAGCCGGGCAAGTCCATCTTCGGCCAGATCATACCCAGTCCGGCCGACGAGGGCCCCTTCTACGCGGGGGCTGGCATCGTCCGGCAGAAGAACGAGCTGCTCGCCGACGCGGACGGGGTCGTGCGCCGGGGCGAGAGGTGGGTCGACCTCGTCCCGCTCGCCGAGCACTCCTGGTCGGTGGAGCCCTCGCCCGACGGCTCCACCTACCTCCTCGGCTACACGCCCGGCGACCGCCGCCTGGCCGCTCCCTCGGCCGAGGAGGTGCTCGCGAAGGCCGTGGAGCTCGGCGCTCCGGAGGACGGCCTTCTGGATTCGGGCGAGCTCTCGCGGCTGCTCGCGTCCGCGGCCGCGGACGGAAAGCCGCTGCTGGGCCGCAGCCTATCCACGGACCGGGACGCGGCGGTCGGCGTCGACGTGAGCCCGGACGGCCTGGCCGCCCGGCTTTCGATCCGGAAAGGGCGGGGGGGCGGGAGGCCGCTCGAGCTCTCCGCGGTCAGCGCGGCGCTCAAGGCGTCGGGGGTCCGCGGCTTCAAGGCCGAGAAGCTCAAGAAAGACATCGTCGATTTCTACCGGAGCCGTCAGCCGGAGCTCGTGGACTACCTCCTCGCGGAGGGCCGGGCGCCCAGCCGCGGCAAGGGGCGGAACCTGAGCTTCTCGACCGCCTTCCTTCCGCATGACAAGGCGGCCGAGCTCAAGGCCAGGCTCGAAGCGCAGGGCAACAAACTCGCGCAGGCGGTTCCCGGACTCGACGAGTTCCCGATTTCCGAGGCGGCCGAGCTCGCCCAGGTGCAGAGCGGCCAGCGGATCGGCGAGCTTTCGGCGGCCCAGAGCGGGCAGGAGGGGCTGGACGTCTTCGGTCGCGCGATCCCGGCCCTGCCCGGCAACGATCCCGACATCCGGATCTACGGAAATCTGGACTTCTCCAAAGGGGCGCTCACGGCCACCTCCTCGGGGCTCCTCCTCGCCGCCGAGTCGGAGGGGGCCTGGCGTCTCCGCGTCCTGCGATACCGCGATGCGGCGGTCGACGTGGCGGTGGAGCCCGACGCGATGAGCGCCGTCGTGAGCCTCTCCGCCGCCGAGGGCCCGGGCGCGCCCCTGTCGGTCGAGGCGGTCATCTCGGCCCTCAACGCCAAGGGCGTGGTGCAGGGAATCGAACCCTTCGCCATAGCCGAGGCCGTGGGCGACGCGCGCTCCGGCAAGCCCGTGCTGCGCCGGACCGTCGCCCACGGGAGGGCTCCCGTCGCTGCCGGCGGCCTCTCGATGCTGTGGCACGTGGCGCGGGCGAGCGGGGCGCAGTACACCCTCGACGCGGCCGGGCGGGCCGATTTCAAGGAGCGGGACACCATGACCAGGGTCGCCGCGGGGCAGAAGCTGGCGACGATCCGGCGCTCGGGCGGCGGCGGCGAGGACGGGATCGACGTGCTCGGCCGGCCGGTGAAGGCCGCCGCCGCGGCGGGCGAGTCCGCTCCTGGGCACGACGCCACCGTCCGCGAGGAATCGGGCGAGGAGGGCGAGATCGTGCTCGTGGCCGCGGTCGCGGGGGAGCTTCTCGCCGAGGGCGGCACACTGTCGATCCGGGAGCGCCTGGCCCTGGCCGGAAACCTCGGCGCCGAGACCGGCAACATCAAGTTTCCCGGCTCGGTGGCGGTCCGGGGCTCCGTGCTCGCGGGCTTCAGCCTCTTCGCGGGAGGGGACGTGGCCATAGGCGGCACCGTCGAGGCGGCGCTCGTGTCGAGCGACGGGTCCGTGCGCGTCGGCGAGGGCGTCAAGGGGGCGCGCAAGGGCACGGTCCGGGCGCGCAAGGGAATCGAGGCCTCGTTCGCGGAGCAGGCCCTCCTCCTCGCGGTCGAGGACATCCGCGTCAGGAACGCCTGCATCCTGTGCAACGTCAAGACGAACGGCCGCCTGGTCTTCGTATCGGAGCGGGGCGCCCTCATCGGCGGCCTGTGCCGGGCCCGCAAGGGGATAGACGTCAGCGTCCTGGGATCGGAGAACTACGCCAAGACCGAGATCTCCTTCGGCCAGGACTACCTCGTGGCCGACCAGATCGACGCCGAGGAGCGCGAGATCGACCGCCTCAAGACCCTCATCCTCCAGACCGACCGCAGCATGGTCGAGCTCGAGCGTGCGGGAGCGGGGCTCGACCGGGTGCGCCAAGATAAGGTAAAACTCGTCAAGCTGCTCGAGAAGCGGACGCTGCGCGTCTTCGACCTTCGCGAAAGGTTCGAGGAACACGTCCCGGCCGAGGTGCGCGTCCGGGGCACGGTGTTCCCCGGCGTCATCCTCGAGAGTCACAATCGCTTCTACGAGGTCCGCAGCCGGAAGACCAGGGTAGTCTTCGCCTTTGACCCGAAGATCGGCCGCATCATCGAACGGCCATTATAGGAGAGAATATGCTCGCCGCCATCGCTTTCCCGAGCTGGATCAAGCCGGAGATCATTCCCGGCCTGCCCTTCCGCTGGTACGGTCTCATGTACGTCATCGCCTTCGCCCTGACCTGGCTCCTGTTCAGCTACGAATCCAAACGCCGGAAGGCCCCGTGGACGAACGACGACGCCACCAACTTCTTCTTCTGGGCGATCGTGGGCCTGCTCATCGGCGCCAGGATCTTCGGCACCCTCGTCTACGATCCCACGGGCTACTATTGGGCCAAGCCTTGGCTCATCTTCTGGCCCTTCGGTTCCGACGGACGCTTCGCCGGCTTCCAGGGCATGTCCTACCACGGCGGCCTCGTGGGCCTCATCGCCGCCACCGTCATCTTCTGCCTCGTCAAGAAAAGCCCCTGGCTCCAGTGGGCCGACGTCATCGCGGTCTCGGCTCCGCTGGGCTACACCTTCGGACGCCTGGGAAATTTCATCAACGGCGAGCTCTGGGGGAAGATCACCGCCTCTCCCCTGGGCATGATCTTCCCGAACGTGCCGGCCTCCGACCGTTTCTCCGCCCGCGAGGCCTGGGTGCAGGACTTCGCGAGCCGCACGGGGATCAAGCTTTCCTCGATGAACGACCTCGTCAATCTGCCGCGCTATCCTTCCCAGCTCTTCGAGGCGGCCTTCGAGGGGCTGCTGCTCTGGCTCGTCCTCTGGTTTTTCATCCGCAAGCGGAAGTCCTTCCCGGGCTTCGCGATGGGCGTCTACGTGATCGGCTACGGCGTCATCCGCTTCGTCATCGAGTACTTCCGCGAGCCCGACGCCGGCATCGGCTACGTGCTCTCGCTCGGGAACAAGTCGGCTCCGACCTACCTGTTCACCACGCCCTGGGACTTCTCGATGGGGCAGCTCTTCTGCCTGGGCATGGTGATCGCGGGAGGGTTGTTCCTGTTCTTCGCCGGGCGGCACGCGAGGCTCACGGCTTCGGCGGTGGAGGGCGAGTCGGAGGCGCGGCAGAGCGCCGCGGCGGAGGCCCGCAGGCTCAGGAAGAAGATTAAGTAGAGGTCGGCTGCCGGGCCGGATCGCCGTGCGGGCCCGGTTCCGGTCGGCCGGGGGCGGCGGCGCGGGCCCGGCGCGGACCCGGTTCCGGACGGGCGCGGCCCGGTCGGACGGGCGCCGGACGGGTCCAGTTCTGGTCGGCCAGGGGCGGCGGCGCAGGCGCGGCGCGGGCTCGGTTCCGGTCGGTCGGCGGCGATTCCCGATATCGCGGAGTGGCCGGGCCGCGCCGGCTTTCGGTTCGCGCCGACTTTCGGTTCGCGACGGCTTTCAGGTCGCGCCGAAAATGCCGCTCTTGCCCGTGTATCTGATCCAGCGCCCCGTCTTGGACGGGCGCTTCTCCTCCAGGAGGGCGAGCACGAACCTGGCCGCCCTCTCGGGGAGGCCGCTCGCCTCCAGCACCCCCGCCGCGCTCCAGGAGGCTCCCTGGGCCGAGGTGAAGAGACCCTCGCCGAGACCCTCGAACGCGCCGGCCGCAAGGGCTGCGATCGGCCCGAGCGCGGCGTCGCGCGGGCGCTCGGGGGCGACCAGGACGAGGCGCCCCGACTTGCGCGCCTCGAATCTGCGCACGAGCTCCCGGGCGAGGTAGAGCGGTCCGGCGCATTGCTCCTCGACGATAGCTCCCAGCTCGCCCGGCCGGCCCGCGGTGAAGTCCGCGCGCACGGCGGCCGGGTCGGAGACCAGGACCGCCGCGTCGATCTCGCCCAGCGCGTTCCGCGCCTCGTGGACCATGGCCGACACGGATACGAAGGACGCCGGGTTGTACGACAGGGTGAAGCTGTCCCCGCTCTCGCGGTCCGCCGATTCCTTCGCCTCGGAGCGCGGCTCCCTGGCGAAGGCGAGGGCGAGGGCGAGGGCGAGCGTCCAGCCGGCCGCCCGGGCCTCGGCCGCGACGGCCGCCGCCACGGGGCCGTTGAAGGGAGCGATCAGGATTGTTTTCTTCACGCGGCCGAGTGTACTATGGCCGCCGGACCTCGACAAGGTCGAGGTCTTTCCCCTCCCGGAGGTTTCGATGCTCGTCGCGCTCGCACAGATGAACAACGTGATCGGTGACTTCGAGGGCAACCGCGAACGGATTCTCTCGATCGTACGCCAGGCCTGCGGCGAGGCTCCCGCCGGAG
>JAJXZP010000100.1 GCA_021779995.1 bacterium
CCCCGCCCCGGTTCGCCCTCGGCCAGGACGCGCCCGCCTTGCAGGGCCACGGCCCGCCGCACGATGGCGAGCCCCAGGCCCGAACCGTCGAACTCGCGCGCCGAATGCAGCCGCTGGAAGGCGCCGAACAATTTGTCGCGGTACCGCATGTCGAAGCCGACGCCGTCGTCGCGCACCGTGTAGACCAGTTCGTCCCCGAGGCGCTCGCCCCGGATCTCGATGCGGGCGCGCTCGCGCTTCGACGAGAACTTCACGGCGTTGGAGATCAGGTTGGCCCAGGCCTGCTTGAGGAGCCGCGGGTCGCCGGCCGCGACCGGCAGCCGCGCCAGGTCGAACTCGATCCGCGCCCGTCCCTCGGGCGGAACCGCCTCGCGATAGGCGCCGAGCGCGAAGGACTCCATGTCCACCTCGAGGAGCTCCACCTCGGCGGAAGCGAGGCGCGCGTAGGCCAGCAGCCGCTCGATGAGCTCTCCCATGCGCGCCGCGTTGGCGCGGATGATTTCCATCGATTTCCGCCCCTCTTCGCTCAGGCGGCCTCCCTCATCCTCCTCCACTATCCTGGCGAAGCCGTCGATCGCGCGCAGCGGCGCCCTGAGGTCGTGGGCCAGCGCGGAGATGAAGTCTCCCGGCTCCTCGCCGTCGGGCCGCGCGCTCACGGCTCGACCGCCCCGTCGCCGAACTCCAGATCGAACTCCACCCGCAAGGTCCCCGATTCCTCCACGATCGAGCCTCCGTACTGCGCGACGACCATGCCGACGAAATACAGGTCGGAAATCAGCGATGAGCCTTCGCTCCCGGATGGGGAGGTCCGGGCGTCGAGGCCGCCCTTCTCCGTGTACTCGACCCGCCAGACGCCCTTTTTCTCGGCGCTTTCCCTGGCGCGCAAGGTCACCGAGACGGAGCCCCCTCCGGCGCCCCTCGCGACCGATCGGGAATACAGCTCGCTGAGCATGATGCCGAAGGTCACCGCCGCCTCGAGGGGAACGCGGAGCTTCGGGCATTCGACGAGCGGCGCGAATTCCCCGACATCGTCGCCCACGCTCTGCGCGACGCGGACGGCCAGCTCCCGCGCGTAGTCCTGGAAGTCGATTCCGGTGAAGCCGCCCCTCGCGTAGAGCATCTCGTGGACGAGGGCCATCGAGCTGATGCGCCCCCCGAGATCCACGAGCACGTTCCTGGCCGCCTCGTCGACGCAGCGCTCCGCCTCGAGCGAGATGAGGCCGGCCACGGCGGCGAGATTGTTCTTCACGCGGTGGTGGATCTCGCGCAGCAGCTCTTCCTTCTCGGCGAGGCTGTCCACCAGGCGGCGCTCGGCCTCGCCGCGGACGAGATGGCCGAGAAAGGCCGCGGCCGCCTGGTCGAGGAACTGACCGGTCTCGATCCCCCGCCGGGCCGCGGCGTCGAAGACGAAGACGAGCGTGCCCATGCGCTCGGACGGGGTATCGAGTCCGCGGCGGAGTTCGAAGGTCTCCGCGGCGGGAGCTTCGCCCCGCCCCTCGAAGACGAGCTCGCCCTCGCGCTCGTAGCGGAGCCCGACGAGACCGGCGACGGCCCCCGGCTCGAGGAGGGGAGCGAGCACGTCGGCGGCGGCGGGCCCCTCGACCGCGGAGCCGCGGGCGAGCGAGCGGGCGAGCATGGCATGGAGCACGATGCGGGCCCTCGCCTCGACGAGCAGCTTTTCCTCGGCCTGCCGGCGCTCGCGCTGGGCGCGATGCCGCGCGATGGCGGACTGGATGGCGTCTCCGATCCGGGCGAGCCGGTCCTTGAGCAGGTAGTCCGCCGCGCCGTGCTTGACGCAATCGGCGGCGAGCTCGTCGTCGATGGCTCCGGTGACCACGAGGGCGGGGAAATCGGCCCCTCGCTCCGCGACGAGGTCGAGGACCTTCAGCGCGTTGAACGACGGCAGCTTGAAGTCGGTGAGCAGCACATCGTGAGGCGAGTCGAGGGCGGCGAGAAACTCGGCCTCCGTGTCCACTCTCGTCCACGAGGCCTCGATGCCCGACCTGCGCACGGCGGACTCCACGAGCTTCGCGTCGTAGGGGTCGTCCTCGACGAAGAGAATATCCAGCTTATCCATGTCACTTCCGTCCTCTCCCGGAGCGGCTGGGCGGCCGAGCGCGCCTTGAGCGAGATTGTACTTCGGTCCGGCCGCCGGCGCCACGCCCTTCCTCGGGCACGGGCCCTGGCGAAGGGGCGGTCGCCGAAAACTCTTCGGGCATGACCCGGGCCGGGGGAACGGCGCTCGGCGGGCCCTCCCCGCCGGACCGGACGAGCGAGTTGCTTCGGCCGTTCGACGGGCTATAATGAAGCCGGGAGCGACAAATGACCGATACGATTCTTTTCGTCGACGACGAACCTGGCATATTGAACTCGCTCAAGCGCGAGCTGCACGACTGGGCCCGCGAGTCCCAGATCCGCATCCTCACCGCCCCCTCCGCGCGGGAAGGGCTCAAGCTCGTGGAGGCCGAGGCCGATCGCTTCATGGTCATCGTCTCGGACCTCAAGATGCCCGAGATGAAGGGCTCGGACTTCCTGCTCGAAGTCGACCGAAGATGGCCCAAGATCGTGACGGTGCTCCTGACGGGTTTCTCCGAAACTCAGGAGCTGATGAAGGCCGTGAAGGCGGGGATCTTCAGCTACATCCTCAAGCCCTGGGAGCCCGACTATCTCCGCTCCGAGCTCGTCAAGGCCGTGGAGAGCTACAGGATGCACCGGCAGAACGAGGCCTACGCGAACACCATGCTGGACGAGCTGCGCTGGGCCGGCGAGATGCAGCGCGCCGTGCTCAAGCCGAACCTGCAGACATCCGACGGCGTCGAATTCCGGTCGAGCTACCGGCCGGTGCCCGGGCTCTTCTGCGGCGGGGACTACTACGATGTCATTTCGATGGGCGCCGACCGCTACCTCCTGCTCCTGGGCGACGTGGCGGGCCACGGGGTCAGGGCGGCCTTCGTCACGCTCATGCTCAAGGCGATCATCTATCCGGAGTACGTGCGGCTGGCGACCGCGAAGAGCTTCTCTCCCGCCGCCTTCCTGAGCTGGCTCAACGAGCGCCTCAAGTTCGAGCTCCGGCAGACCTCGGATCTCATCGTCACCTTCATGGCCGGCCTGCTCGACCGCCAGGCCATGATCTTCACCTATGCGAACGCCGGCCACAACCATCCCGTGCTCATCACGGACGCGGGGCCGCGGGAGCTCCCCGTCTCGGGCCCGGGACTCGGCTTCGCCGGCTCCGTCACCTACATCGACAAGAAGGAAACCCTCTCGGCCGGCGATGTCCTCCTGCTCTACACGGACGGCCTCGTGGAAGCCGGCGCGAAAGGCAATGACGGGCCCGCGGTCTCCGTCCGGGACATCCTCTCCGTCACGCCCTACGGGGCCGAGTATCACAAACGCATCCTGGAGACCGCGCTCGAGCGGTCGGGCGCCCCCGACTTCGAGGACGACGTGACCCTTCTGACGGCGAGGCTCGAATGAGCCTGGATTCGGGTCCGCTAAAGATCGAGCTTTCCGAGTTCTCGATCAAGCATCCCGACACCAGGCTCTCCATGGCCGAGACCTCGTCCCCGCCCGGCATCGTGATCAAGGTGGACGGAGCCCTCGATACGCAGAACTCCGGCGACTTCCAGGTCGTCCTGGCCGGGGCCCTCGAAATCGCCAAGGAATACGGGGCCCTGGTCCTCGATCTCTCCCGGCTGAACTACATCTCCTCGACGGGGGTGGGAACGCTCACGAACATCCTCGTGGAGTCCAGGCGGCATCAACTGCCCTTCTTTCTCTGCGCCATCTCCGTCCAGGCCCGCTCGATCCTGGACGTCCTGGGCTTTACGAGCTTCTTCCCCCTCATCGACGAGTGCGGAGAAGCCCCATGAGACGGACGAAGGGCGAGACCATTCCGCTCCGGCGCAGGAGAGGCGGCTCGCTGAGCCTCCGTGTGGCGCTCACGGCCGCCTCCATCATCATCCTGTGCAACGCGGCGACCATCGTCGTCCAGTACCGGGGCTTCCCTCTGCTCGGCTACCGGGGGAGAAGCGCCGTCACCCGCGGCAACGCGATCGCCCGCATCGAGGCCTCGGCCGAGACGAAACGCGGCCAGATCGGCGAATGGTTCGCCATGCAGATCGACGAGGCCAAGACGATCGCGGGCGCCGTGCCGAACATCGTCCCCCCGGACCCTCTCGTGCTGGCCGCGCGGGCGGGCTGGGACCGCTCTTCCCGGGCGAAAGCCCTGCGCCTGGGGTCGGAGCTCTCGACGATCCTGCGCAACAAGGAGGACCTGGCCGCCGTGCGCGTGGTCGACGGGATCACGGGGCGGATCATCGCCGACACCGGCGAGCCGCCCTTCGGCAAGGCGGACGACGCCTCGTGGATCGGGCCCTCGGCGAACGTCAGGATCGACGAGGAAGGGCGCTGCGTCGTGGGCTATCCCTTCAAGAGCCCGGACGGCGCCGCCCTCGCCCTCCTCCTGTACGTGCGCCTGGACCATCTTTTCGCGCAAATCCGCGCCGACAAGATGGACGGCAT
Organism: bacterium; assembly: GCA_021779995.1. GTDB lineage: Bacteria > Spirochaetota > Spirochaetia > Treponematales > Rectinemataceae > JAJXZP01. Next base: position 4,525 of record JAJXZP010000100.1, read on the forward strand.
CCTCGGGCTGGACCTCGCCTTCCTCGGCGCGGACTCCCGGGTCATCACGTCCTCGGACGCCGCCCGATTCCCGCCGGGCGCCCTGCCGCTGCCGCTGCACGAGCTGGAAACGCTCGAAGGCGGAAAGATCCTCGAGGTCGCGGATTCCCGCGGCGAGAAGCTCCTCGCCGGCATGCTGGACACCAAGTCTCCGGGCCTGGCCGATTTCAAACTGTTCATATCCGCCAAGGTCTCGACCGTCGAGAAGGCGATCCTCGCCGATCGCCGGGCGGCGCTGGCCGTCGTCATCGCCGCCACCCTGGCCGGCCTCCTCCTCGTCTGGCTGTCCATGCACCGGCTCTTCCGCCCCCTCGTCCAACTCGAGAGATCCCTGACCGCCTTCGCCGGAGGGAGCAGCCCTCCGCCTATGCCGCGCAACGCGCGCGGCGACATCGCCATGCTCGCCGACGCGATGGACGGCATGATGGGCAAGGTCAGGGACTGGCGCCGCGAGCTGGAGGCCGAGGTCGCGGCCCGCACGGAGGAGCTCCGCGTCCGCAGCGCCGCGGCCCTGCTCTTCGCCCACCAGGCCGAGGACGAACCGCTGTACGGCGAGCTCATCGGGCTCATATCGCGGGCGACCGGCGCGGACCTCGGCGTCCTGGCCTGGATTTCCGAAGGCTCCGGCAGGGCTTTCATGTCGGCTTCCGGCCCTCCCGTCGAGCTCGGCGGCGGCGCCGTCGCGGCTCTCCGCGAGTCCGCGAAAAGCCAGGGAAATCGCTTCGCCGCTCTCGGCCTCGATTTTCCCGACCACGTCGGCCGCCGGATCGAGCTCTCCGGCTACGCGGAGATCATCGTCGTGATCTGCGGCGGCGAGGGATCCTTCGCCGAGGCCGAAATCGCCTTTCTCGACCGCCTGCTCGGCGAGCTCTTTCCCCTCATGCGTTCCCGCTCCGAGCGCCGACGCCAGGAAGGCATCCGGATCGAGGCCGAGCGCGAGCTCAGGCACAGCGAGGAGCGGCTCAGGACCTTCTTCGAAGAGTCGCGCGACATGATCTACACGGCGAACGCCGACGATGTCGTCGCCTCGATGAACTCGGCGGGACTCGGCCTATTGGGCTACCGGGACCGCTTCGAGGTCGTCGGCCGACCCTTTTCCTCGTTCGTGCTCAACCACGAGGACCGCGCGCATTTTCTCGACAAAATGCGGAATCAGGGCTTCGTGAGCGATTACGAGATAATCCTGAAGACGGCGGACGGGCGCAACGTGTTCTGCATCGAGACCGCCCAGGCCGTCAAGGACAGGAACGGAGGCATCCTGGAGATCCAGGGCATCATCAAGGACATCTCCGAGCGGATCGAGGCCGAGCGCGAGTTGTGGAAGACCAACATGGAGCTCGCCGAGGCGAATGCCCGCCTGAGAGAGACCCAGATGATCATGGTGCAGCAGGAGAAGCTCGCCTCCATCGGCCAGCTCGCGGCGGGCGTCGCCCATGAGATCAACAATCCCCTGGGCTTCCTGAAGAGCAATCACGGCATGCTGGCCAGGTACTTCGCGACGGTGCGATCGGCCTGGGAGGAGGCCGCGTCCGCCGATCCCGCCGCGCTCGAATCGATCGCCCAACGCGCCGACCTGGAGTACGTGTTCCGGGAGATCGGGTCGATCTTCGCCGAATCGGACGAGGGCTTCCGCAGGATCATGGAGATCGTCGGCAATCTCAAGAGCTTCGCGCGCACCGAGGCGGAGGCGGCGGTGGCTCCCTACGACTTGAACAAGGGCATCGAGAGCACCCTCGCGGTGGCGCGCAACGAGGTCAAGTACGTCGCCGAAGTCGAGCTCGACCCGGCCGCGCTGCCGCAGATCGAGGCCGCCGGCGGCGAGATAAACCAGGTGCTCCTCAACCTCCTCGTGAACGCCGCGCAGGCCATCGCGGAGCGGAAACGCGGCTCGCTCGGCCGCATCAAGGTCGAGACGGGAACCGCGGGAGACCGCGTCTATTGCGTCATCTCCGACGACGGGCCGGGAATACCGCCCGAGCTGCGCCTCAAGATCTTCGATCCCTTTTTCACGACGAAGGAGCCGGGCAAGGGCACCGGCCTGGGCCTGTCGATCTCCTACGACATCGTCGCCAACAAGCACAAGGGCAGGCTCACCGTGGACGATGCGCCCGGGGGCGGCGCCCGCTTCCGCTTCGAATTGCCCGTCAGGCACCCGGGCTCGGAATCGACGGCCCAGGGCTCGGCTTCCCCGAAGGACCCCTAGGCGAAACGGCGGTCCACGGCTCGGCTTCCCCGAAGGGCCCCTAGGCGAAACGGCGAACCATTGAGCGGCCGCGGCGGCCGCGGAAGCCCCGGCGGCCGTGGGACGCCCCTACTCCTCGACGACGCGATTCCGCAGGACGCCTATGCCCTCGATCTCCACCTCCACCACGTCGCCGCCGCGGAGAGGGCCCACGCCGCTCGGCGTGCCCGTGGCGATGAGATCCCCTTCCTCGAGTGTCATGTTGCGCGAGATGTAGGATACGAGCTCGGCCACGCCGAAGATCATGTCGGCGGTGGAGGCGCTCTGGACTATGCGGCCGTTCAGGCGGCACTCGATCCGCAACCGCTGGGGATCGGCCACGTCGCGGTCGAGAAGGAGGGCCGGACCCGCCGGGCCGAAGCTGTCGAAGCTCTTGCCCCGGAACCAGCCCGAGCGGTCGCGATTCTGGATCTCGCGTTGGCTGACATCGTTGAAGCAGGTGTAGCCCAGGATGAAGTCCCGCGCCTCGCCCGCTCTCACGTTTCGGCAGCGACGCCCCACGATGACGGCCAGCTCGGCTTCGTAGTCGGTGCGCGCCTGGACGATGCCCGAGGTCGCCAGGAACGAGGCGGGGATGACGATGTCCTCGCCCGAAGCCACGAGCACGTTGGGCGTCTTCGCGAAGAGGATGGGCTCGGCCGGGACCGAGTCCTTCTGCGGCGGCCGGTCGAGGATGGTGGGGCTTTCGGCGACGTGCTCGCGGTAATTGAGCCCGACGGCGATTATCTTGCTCGGCCGCAGCTCGTAGCCGCCGGATGCGCCCGCCACGGACAGTCTGATCATGTCGCTCCCCCCTT
>JAJXZP010000197.1 GCA_021779995.1 bacterium
ATCACCCTGCTCTCCCCCATGCGCCGCATAGAGGACACCGCCGAGATCGTGCTGGGGCTGCACGGCCTGTACATAGTCAAGGGCTGGAAGTCCGGAGTGTTCCTGCCGCAGGTCGCGACGGAACAGGGCTGGGACAAGAAGACGTATCTCGAGCAAGTCTGCCGCAAGGCCGGCCTGCCCCCCGATTCCTGGAAGAGTCCCGAGGCGGCGCTTTCGATCTTCGAGGGCCTGATCTTCGGCGAGGGCGCGTAGCCTCCACGCGAAGGCTCAGCCGCGGCGCTTCTTGAAATCCTTGAACCACCAGCGCCTCGCCTCCTCCGCGGCGCGGAAGGCCCGGTACGCGACCGGATGCAGGGGATAGTCCCAGGAGCCGGCGCGATGGACGATTTTGCCGCCGAAGCCCGTCTTGAAACGATAGAGGCCGGCCATGGGATGGTTCGGATCTTCGTTGGGCGGTATGCCGAAGAAATCGTACTCGAGGCAGAGCGCGGCCTTGGCGGCGCGGATGGCCGCCCACTGCAGGGCATAGGCGGGCATGAGGTTCCGCTTCGAATCCGATGAGGCGCCGTAGAGGTAGACGGCCTCCTCCCCGCGGAACAGCGTGACGATGGCGGCGAGGGCCTCGCCTTCGTGGCGCGCGATCCAGAGACGAAGGTCCGGAGCGGAACGCGAGGAGCCGCGCGGATAGGCTTTGGCGAGCGAAAAGAGCCGCTCGTAGTAATGCTGCGGATGGAGCGCGATGCGATCGCGCAGCGCCGTCGCGCGGTAGAGCCGATAGAACTCGCCCAGGTCTTCGAGGCCGCCCTCCCCTATGACGACGCCCTTCTTCTCGGCGAGGCGGATATTGTAGCGCCACTTGGGTTTCATCGCGCCCAGGAGCTCCTCCTCGCTGTTATGGAGGTCGAGGAGCACCGTATCGGGAGGCTGGACGTCGGAAGCCGCGCGGACGAGGGGCCTGTCGAGGCGCGGGCGCTCGGGTTCCGGCGGAGCGATCGTCGCAGCCTCGGCGGTACCGCCTCCCGCTGGGTCGCCCGCTGCGTCGCCCGCTGCGTCGCCGTCCGGCGGGGCGCCGTCACGCGCAGGGGTGCCGGATACGCCTTCAACCGCGGCCCTCCCCTCCTCGGCCAGGTACCAGGGCGGATCGAATCGCAGGAAGAGGCAGCCGCGGGGCAGGAAGGGTCGAAGCGAAGCCGCGAGGCGGGACAGGAGCACGGCCCGGTCGGCTTCGGCGGAGTCGCATTCGGGGCCGTGGGGGACATAGGCGAAGGACAGGCCCCGGGCGAGCCGCCGCTCGAGCACGAGGAGGGACGAGGATCGGCCTTCGAGGATGAGAGAGAAATGGCGAGCCTTCCAGCCGAACTCCGATTTGAAGCTGCCCCAAAAGCCCGATTGGAGGAAGGCATGCGACGAGTCGCAAAGATCGGCCGAAGCCGGTTCGAGCTGGATATTCATGGTTCTCGGCGTGCTGAGCTTCCGCGGCGCCGGCTCATCGCGAGGGCGCCGCGGCCCGGCCCTCAGCCCACCTCGCCTTCGGGAACACGTTCGAAGGCGAAGGGGCGCCCTTCGGCGAGCAGCCGCTTGCCGCCGATCAGCGCCGCGCCCTTCTCCGCGCGGATCGGCACGGAGAAGAAGGTATCGACGTCGATCTCGTCCAGGGGAGCCGATGGGGCATCCTGGCCTTCGAGAAGGATCCTCGAGCCCGACGCGGCGCCGGCGGCGTCGAGCACCTCGACGGCCTCCTTGCCGCCACCCTCGCCGGCGGAACGGCGCGAGGCGGCGAGGAGCATGCCGCGGCTCTCGACCCCGCGCAGTTTCGCGCTTTTGAGGTTGTTCACGAGGACGATGGTCTTGCCGAGGAGTTCGTCCTCGCGGTAGAAGGGCACGAGTCCGGATACGATGATCCGCTCGGTGCCCGAGCCGTCGTCAAGGGTCTCGATGTAGAGCTTGTCGGCCTTGGGATGGCGCTCGATCTTCACGATCTTGGCGGCCCGGAGATCGACGAGCTTGGCGAAGCGCTCCTCGTCGGGCAGGTCGGCGAAGGGACGCGGCGCCGGCTTCGGGGCGGCTTCGTGGACGGCCGCAACGCCCGGCGCCGGGCCGGTCGGTGACGCGGAGGTATCGACGCGGCCGGCCGAGGGTACGCCGGACTCGGGTTTTCCCGCGGGCGCTGATGGTCTGGCGGCGCTTCCCTGCCCAGCGGCACCTCCTTGCTCCGCGGCGCTTGCGTCGCGGACGGCGCTTGCGTCGCGGGCCTGGCGCTCGGACTGGGAGCCCGAGTAGCGCTCGCGCAGCGCGGCCACCTGCTCGTCCTCCAGTTTCCTGAACAGGACCTCGGGAGTGGTCACGGTCTCGAGGCCCTCGAGCTTGCCCAAGACGGACCACTCGAGACCGCCGGGCCCCATGCTCTTTCCGAGGAAGCCTGCCAGGCGCTCGGCGGCGAAGGGCATGTAGGGATGGATCATCACCGCCAGGTCGCGGAGGATGTAGCAGAGGTCGCGGATGAGCGAGGCCGCCGCCGCCGGATCGCTCGTCCGCGTCTTCCAGGGCTCGCCGTCCTGGAAGCGCTTGTTCGCGAGGTCGGAGAGCTCGAAGACGGCGCGGAAGGCGTCGCGCAGCTCGGCGCGCTCCAGGTGGGAGGCGACGCGGTCCTCGATCTCCTTGGCCGTGGCCCAGAAGGCCGGGTCGCTGTCGCCGGCGGGGATGCGGCCGCCGAAGTAGCGCGAGACGAAGGTGAGCGTGCGGTTGGCCAGGTTGCCCAGATTGCCGATGAGCTCGCCGTTCACTTTTTCCTGGAAGTCGGCCCAGGTGAAGATCGTATCGCCCTTTTCGGGCCGGTTGAAGAAGATGTAGAAGCGCCAGACATCGGCGGGTATGCCGGACTCGACCGCGTCGGTGCCGAAGACGCCCACGCCCTTGGACTTGGAGAACTTGCCCGCCTCGTAGTTGAGGTACTCGGTCGAGGACATGTGGTGGAGCATGGTCCACTCGCGGCCCGAGCCCAGGAGGCTGGAGGGGAAGATGACCGTGTGGAAGGGAATGTTGTCCTTGCCGATGAACTGGAAGAGCTCGACGTCGTCGGGCGACATCCACCAGGACTTCCAGTCGAAGCCGCGCTCGTCGCCTGAGCAGGCGGTCATCGAGATGTAGCCTATCGGCGCGTCGAACCACACGTAGAAGACCTTGTCCTCGAAGCCGGCCTTGGGCACGGGGATGCCCCACTTGAGGTCGCGCGTGATCGCCCGCGATTTCAGCCCGTCGCGGATCCAGGCCTGGGTCATCTGGATGGCGTTGTTCGCCCAGAAGCCCTTCACGCTGGCTTCTTTCATCCACGCTTCGAGCTTGGGCCGGATGGCCGGCAGATCGATGTAGAGATGCGTCGTCTTCCGCGGCACCGGCGTGGCTCCGCAGGTCGAGCACTTCGGGTCCTTGAGCTCGGTGGGCTCGAGGAGCTTGCCGCAGTTCTCGCACTGGTCGCCGCGGGCCCCGTCGTAGCCGCAATGGGGGCAGGTGCCGCGGACGTAGCGGTCGGCGAGGAAGCGCTTGTCGCGCTCGCAGTAGAGCTGCTCGATGGTTTCCTGCCGGATGAGTCCGGCCCGATCGAGGTCGAGGAAGATGGACTGGGTGATCTCGGTGTGGCGCTCGGTGGAGGTGCGGCCGAACTTGTCGAAGGCTATGCCGAACCACGAATAGATGTCGCGGTGCAGGATGTGGAAGCGGTCGCAGAGCTCACGGGGCGTGACGCCCTCTTCGAGGGCCTTGGTTTCGGTGGCGGTGCCGTATTCGTCGGTGCCGCAGACGTAGAAGGTATCGTAGCCGCGCAGACGGCAGAAACGCGCGAAGACATCGGCGGAGAGGACCTGGATGAGGTTCCCGAGATGGGGCACGTTGTTGACGTAAGGCAGGGCCGAGGTGATGAGCCGTCGTTTCATAGGCAGGAACAATAAACGCCGCGGCGGAAGCCTGTCAAGCTTGGCGCTTGCCGGGACTCCGGGTCAGGCGAGGCCGCTGCGCCGGTCCAGATCGAAGCGCAGCCTCGGTCCGGGCGTGCGGCGCGGTCCGGGCGCGCAGCCGCTCATCGCCGCGCGGCCTCGGTTCGGGCGTGCGGCCTCGGTTCGGGCGTGCGGCCTCGGTTCGAGCGCGCGGCCTCGGCTCGAGCGCTCGGCCTCGGCTCGAGCGCTCGGCGCGGTCCGGGCGCGCGGCCTCGGTCCGGGCGTGCGGCCCTGTTTTACCGCGCGCTCCCATTCGACCGCGCGCTCGATCAGAAGGATACCGTCAGGTCCAGGCCGAGGGTGAAGCCGAAGAGCGCGAGGCCCGTGGTCCCGTCGCGTAGCTGGGAGAGGCCGCCCTTGGCGCTGAGCGTGAGCCGTTCGGGGACGGTGAGCTTGGCGATGTAGTTCTCGTCGAACTCCCAGCTTATGGGGGGGGCCGCCGCGTCGGTGGCCGTGTCCTGCAGGGAGATCAGGAACTCGATGGTGGTCCTCACGTTGGGCTTCCGGGTGGCGAGATCGCGGAGGTAGATGGAGACGATGGAGAATCGATTACCCCCGGCCCCGGCATCGCTTTCGGAGACCGCTTCGCCGCCTCCGCCGCCGCCTCCTGCGCCTCCCGCGACGCCGGAAGCGGCTGCCATGCCGCTCGTGTCAGGCACCACCATGCGATAGAGATCGAGGAGCCAATGCCGCCGCACCCTCCTCGTGAGGTCGAAGCGGAGCGACTCGGCCCATTGGTCCTGCCCCGGCTGAGTCGCGATGGAGAACCGGTTCTCGGTCGAAAGGCTGTTCGTGTCGCCCGCGTAGAAGGTCGCGAGATGCTGCGACTGCAGGGTGATCCGGTCACTCGACTCCCCGACGTACTTGCTGATCGAGCCGTTGATCGTCGCGTAGTATTCGTCGCTGTCGAAGGGCAGCCCGAGGGGATAGGCGCCCTGCGAGCCGAAGAGGTTGACCGCGGCGAACTTCGCCGTGACGAGCCAGACGGCCGCGTCGGTGATCGTCGCGTCGCTGCGCGCGAGCTGGCGCTGGAAGGCGAAGGACAGGGCCGAGGGAGCCACGAGATCGTACCAGTTGGAGCCGAAGTTGCGCGACAGCAGGACCCCGGCCTCGGGGGTGTAGCTGGCCGATGGAAGCGGCGATTGGACGCCGCCGGTCTGCGCGGCGAAGTTTTGCGAGCTGGCGCCGTCGACGAGCTCGGCGAAGGGGACGTTTTCGTACAGCATGGGCAGGCCGGAGAGATCGCTCAGGGAGAGGTTGGCGTCGCCGACGAGACTGTCGGAGGAGCCGTTGCGCTGGTCCGAGTAGGCGCGCTGGTAGTAGGGCGCCACCTTGAGGCCGCCGAAAAAGAGGGGAGCCGAGAGTCTCGCGACATCGGTGTTCTGCCGCAGGCCCGTGCCCGCCGTCGTCAGCGACTGCGGCTGGGCGCTCGTCCCCATCGAGGCCGAGGCTATCTCCGCGTCGGGGCTGGCCTTGAGGCTCACCGAGAGCTTCTCGGAGCGGAGCTCGGAGTCGGACTGGAAGGCGGGCAGCACGTACGAAAAGCCGTTCACCCAGGCGCTGCCGTAGCTCCCGTCCCCGGACGAGGCGGCCAGGGGCCTCGCGCGGTTCGTGGCGTCGAGCTGCGCGTTGAAGAGGCTTCCCGCGAGGCCGAGATTGCCCATCCACTCCTGGCTCAAGACACCCTCGATGTCGTCCGCCCCCGGCGACCAGGCCGCGCTTTGCTTGAGGTCGAGGGCGGCTATCCGCGGGGCGCCGAGCCTGAGCGAGTCCTCGCGGCCGAAGGCGCCGCTGGAGGGATCGAAGTCGAACTTGTCGTCCGCTCGAAAGGGCGCCGGCACCACGGGGAAGATGAGCTCGTGGCCGCCGCTGAGGGCCGGAGCCGCCTGTTGGCTGGCCGAGGCGCGCGCGTGGAGCGCGACGCCCAGGGGACCGAAGCTCGTCCCGACGGAACCTCCTCCCGCGGCGAAGGAGTCGTTCGAGAGGGCGGCGTTCGCGTCGCCTTTGAGCGAGAGGCCGCTCATGATCGGCACCGCTCCCTGCCCCAGGCTAAACTTCGAGTCCGTGTAGGCTATGTCGCCCTGGAAGTTGGCCGCGGCCAGGCCGACCGAGTCCTCGAAGAGGATTTCGTCGACCCAGAAGGAATCGGTGGTACCGCTCGTATCGATGCCGGTCGTGACGATATGTATGCGCGAATCGTTGGCCAGCTGCATAGTGGCCGAGGCCGTCTCGGTGGCGAAGGGCACGGCCGAGGAGCTCTCCGACGACTGATGGTAGACGCGCGTGTCCCCGGTGCCGTAATGGACGAAGATCTTGTTCCAACCGGCGGACAGCTCGTTGAAAGGCACGGTGACCGATATGAAGCTGCCGTCGGCCGGCGTCCCGTCGTCGATCGAAAGGGTCAGCGTCGCGTTTTCCGCGTTCGGGACCGAAACCTTGTTGACGAAAAAGGAAAAGGTCTTGAAGTTTTGGTAGGGAGGCAGCGTCTCGACCTTGGAGATATCCACCTGGTTCACGCCTATCGTAGGTTGGGGAGTGGGATCGACGGAATTCGCGATATACAGGGCCAGCTGCGGCGAGCCGTCCGCGTGGAGGGCGTTCACGATGGTCGGGAAGGAGGAGACGAGGGAGGTGTCGACGATTTGCTCGAGGGTGCCGTTCCAGGTCGAGGAGGCCGGGCGAAAGCCCGTGAGGTAGCCCGAGTCGGCCTCCATGCCCTCCATGCGGTAGCGGCCCGAGGCCTCTTCCTGGGTGTAGGTGGCCGCGAGGGCCGCGTCGTGCTGGAGCGCTCCGCCTTTTTTCTTCTCGCCGGCCGTGAGGGTCACGGTGCCGGGATTGGAGAGGCCGCCCGTGGCGTAGCTCGAGCCCGGCACCGACCACTGCAGGCCGAGGGCCGTCCACATGCTCTGCTCGTCCGAGGGCGTCCAGATGCCGCCGAGGCCGGCGAGTATGGTGCCCGAGCGGCGCTCGGCGCTTTCGAGGAGGTAGGTGACCGTGATGTTCTCGGCGAGGCCGGGAGGCGAGGCCAGGATGAGGCGGCCGTTCTCGGTGTCGACGGAGAAGGCGTAATAGGGCACGCCGTTGCGCAGCACCTGGACCGAGCCGGGGACGAGGTTCTTGTCGACGGTGATGTAGCCGGGCGTGCCGTAGCTGCGCACGACGATTTCGTGGTCGAAGACGGGGGAGTAGCTTTGGGTGGCGGTGCCGCTGAAATTGGTCGTGTAAATCCACGGCATGCTGACGAAAGGCTGTCGATAGGTCTTGCTTTGCGGGTTCACCGTGCCCTGATAGGTCACCTCGACGAAACCCGTGGCGTCGATGCGCGTCGCGTAGCTCGAGTCCTTCAAGCCCGAGGCCGTGTTCTCCACGAAAACCGAAGAATTGGTCGGACTCGCCGTCGTGGGATAGCGGCAGAGGACCTGGCGCTCGGGGACCAGGTTGCCGTTCGTGGTGGGGTTGGGATAGTAGTCGGGGAAGTAGACGAGATCGCACAGCACGCCGCCTATCGTCACATTGGTGACAGGATCGGTGGGGTCGGTGGGCGTGCTGGGCGTGATGCCGTCATAGGAGAGGGCGACGCGCGTGGTCGCCGCAATGTTGAGCGTGACGAGCCCCGTGAGCGCCGAGTAGGAATATTCGCTCGGATCCATCGTGCGGTAGGTCGCGCCATCGCTCCCCGACAAGGTTCCGTTGACGCTCTGCACGAAAACGACGAGGTTCGTGGCACCGCCGGATGGCACCGCCCGCGTCGCGAAGTACTTGCCCGTGATGAAGGCGTTGGCCGCTATCACGGTGTCCGTCACCTGGGAGGTGCCCACGAAGTTCTTGGTGACCCGATCGGCCTGGTCGTAGCGGACCATGGCATTGCCCTGGAAGTCTCCGGAGTCTATCCTCGCCATGGCGCCGAAGGAGCGGTAGGAGCCCTCGCCGAAGGAAAGGAAGGGCAGCTGGGGGAAGGATATCTTGTAGTTTCCGAGCCGCACTTCCTGCAGGAGCTCGCCCTCGGCCCCCTGGTAGCCCGCCGAGTAGAGGGCCTGGGTCACGTCGTCGCTCACGCGGGCTTCGACGAAATATCGCTTGAAGAGCAGGAATTTCATGTAGAGTTCGGGCGACTGGGTGAACAGGAGCGGCTGGGTCGAGGCGAGGCCCAGGGCGCCGTTCTGGGCCTGGAGATCGAGGGTGCCGAGAAGGCTGGCTTCCCAGGAGCCCTTCACGAAGAGCTCGGCGTCGTTGCCTCCCATCGAGACTTGGAAGAGGCTGGAGGGAGCCTCGGGTGCGAGGGTCGTGGGAAGATTCGCGGAAGATGCCGCGGCGGAGGAAGAGCTCGAATCCGAAGGAGCGGCGGAAGACGTCGTCGCGGAGGCGGGAGATGACGCGAGGGAGGCGGTGCCTCCGGCGGTTGAGCCGGTCGCGCCGCCCGGCATCTGGGCCGCGGCCGAGCCGGCCGCCCACGCAAGGAGCAGTGCGCAGAGACCTGCCGTTGCGCGGCGGCGGCTTCTCTTTACCATCGAGGTTTGGCATAATACTATCGTTTCGCGGCTAACGGAAGCCGACCCGGGCTTCCCGCGTTTCGCGCGATGCATCACGGCGGGAGTTTTCACGATGGTCGTATCCATGCTTCAGATCGTCTTCGAACTGCCCGAGGTCACTTCGATCAAGGACAAGCGCCGCGTGGTCAGCTCGGTCAAGGAGCGGCTCCGGAGCAAATTCCGCGTTTCCTGCGCGGAAGTCGACCTCCTCGACTCGCTGCGCTTCGCGCATCTCGGAGCCGCCCTGGTTTCCAATTCGCGCGAGTTCGGCGAGTCTGTCATGCAGAAGGCCCTGAACTTCGTCGAGGACGGCTTTTCGTTGCGCATTCACGACGCTCAAATACACTCGGAGTTATTCTAGCTCGGGCCGATCCCGCTTTCGATCCTGGAGGAACACAATGAAGCGCCTATCGCGGAATATCGCATATTTCGGTCTCCTCGCGGCCGCAATCGTCCTGCTCGGGTCCTGCGCCTCGCTCGGGAGCGCCGGAGGGGCCGCTTCGCCGAGCGGTACCCCGGCCGCGAGCGCGGCGACTCCGAACGCGGCTGCGCAGGGCATGCCGCCGGGACAGGCGACGCCGCGCGCGGCGGCGGCGAGCCCGTCGGCATTCAACCAGGTCACGGGGAAGAGCCCGGACCAGGGCGGCGACCGGACCGGGAGCTCGACGCAGGCGACGGCCTCCGCTCCCCTCGCCGCGGCTTCCAACGCCTCCGCTACCAGCGCCGCGGTTTCCCGCGCCGCGGCTCCCCGCGAAGACCTCCTCGCCGAAATGGACAAGGTCCTGCGCACGGCGAAAGACGCGGCCGACAACGATCACCTCGCCGAAGCGATGCGCGCCTATGTCTCGGTGATCGCCATGGCCGCCGGGGAAGGAAGCTCCGCCGGTCAAGCACGAGCCGACGCCGCCGCGGCGGCCCTGTCGCGCATCGGCCAGAGCCTCACACTCGAGCCCGGAAGCGAGTGGGTCGACGCGAAAGGCACGCAGACGGCCGCCGGCACGCGAGGCGTGGGCTCGGGGGCCGGCCGATCACCCTCGGTCTATCTCTATGAGAATTTCGGGACGGGAAAATCGCCCGTCGGCGACGTGCCCATCCGATTCCAGTTCATCAGGAACTCCGGTTCCATCGTATCGACGGTCGCGACCGATGCCTTCGGCAAGGCCAACACCACCCTCGCCTCCCTCGCCGATCCCGGTTCCGAAGCGGTGATACGAGCCTATCCGGTCGTGGCCGCGAACGATCGGACCTATTCCTTCTCGAGCGTGTTCCGCGATTTCGTCTACCTTCCGCCCGCGAACGCGGCGCGTGTCTTCGCGATGGCCAGCTCCGAGCTCGGCGACGAGGACAATCCCCAGATTCTCGATGCGGCCATTCGGGCGCTCGCTTCCACGGGACTGCAGCTCTCGCCCTACGACGGAGCGCTCGATCCCGAGGCCTTCCGCCGGGCCTTCGGGGGCGACACCGCGGCGCTGGGCACGCTCGGCATCGGCGCGGACAGGCCCTACGCCGCCTTCATCTCCGTCGTGGTCGAACCGGCGCGGCAGATCGTGCTCGACGGGGTCGCCTACAACATCTTCACCGCCGCGGCCGATGTCACCTTCCGCCTCATTCGCAGCGACGGCACTGTCGTCGCGGCCGTGCCCCTCGACCCGGTGAAGGGACAGGGCGGCAGCAAGGAGGCCGCGATCGCCGACGCCTACAGGCGCGCGTCGAAAGCCCTGGCCGCGGCGCTCGAGTCGCGCGCGAGCGCCATCCGCGCGAAACTCGAGGTGAACTGAGGCTCTTTCAAAATGCGGACGCATTTTGAAAGAGCTGCCATAAATTGCGGCGCGTCTCGCCGCGACGAGCTCCTCCGCTCATTCATCGGATCCCGGCATCCCCGCCCGGTCTGCGCCGGTCCCGGCCTTCCTTGCCCAGGAGCCGCGCGCGGGTCAGCCTGCCCTTTCCGTCACGCTCGATCTCGAAGGCCGCCGACTCGGCGCGGCGGATCTTCTCGGACCCGTCGGCGAAGAGTTCGCCCTGGGCGCCGTCAGTCCTGGCCGTGAGGTCGCCGAATCCCAGCCCGAGCAGCCGCACCTTCCTTCGGCCGTCCCAGGCCCGGTCGAGAATCTCGACGGCGTCCCCGAAGACTTCCGCGGACGAAAGGTAGGGAGCCGGGCGGGTGGCCCTCCTCGAAATGGTGGAAAAATCGTCGAACCGCAGCTTGAGCGCCAGAGTCCGCGACCTGTAGTCCGAATCCCAGAGTCGAAACGAAATTTCCTCGGCGAGCCCCATGAGCACGTCGAGGATCGTCTCGCGATGCGCGGTGTCGCGCTCGAAGGTAGTCTCGGCGCTCAGGGACCGCCGGCCCGAATCCGGGCCGAGTATCCCCGGATCGCGGCCGTGCGCCGCCGCGTGCAGGAAGCGGCCGGCGGCGTTTCCGAACAGCGAGGCGATCTGGGCCTCGCCCAGAGAGGCGAGTTGCGCGACGCTGACGATCCCGAGTTGCCGGAAACGCTCCTGGGTCTTCTCGCCGGCGCCCCAGAGCTTGGAAAGCGGCAGGGAGAGCGCGAACTCTTCCTCCTGCCCCTCCTCCACGACATAGAGACCGTCGGGCTTGCGGAGCCCCGAGGCGATCTTGGCCGCATAGGCATTGTGCGCGACGCCCACCGAGATGGTGAGGCCGGTCTCCTCGAAGACGCAGGTCTTGAGCTTGACCGCCGCCTCCGCGGGCGGGCCCCAGAGCCGCCGGGTCCCGGTCATGTCGAGAAAGGCCTCGTCGATCGACATGGGGCGGACATCGGGCGTGAAGCGGGAGAATATCTCCATGACCCTCCCGGAGAGCTCGACATAGCGCCGCATGCGCACCGGGAGGAAGACCCCCTGCGGACATCGCCTATATGCCTCGGAAATGGGCATCGCGGAATGCACGCCGAACTCGCGCGCCTCGTAGGAACAGGTGCAGACCACCCCGCGCCTCCCCGGGGCCGCCCCGACGATCACGGGCTTGCCCGCGAGGCTCGGATCGTCGAGCCGCTCGACCGACGCGAAGAAGGCGTCCAGGTCGACGTGGAAGAGCACGGCGCTCATCCTCCCGCCGATCCGCCCAGACGGGTCGTGTAGAGCACCGAGAAATCGCCCTCGGCCGGGGCCCCGCCTCCGGCGAAGCGATACGGCACGAGGGGATGGAGATAGCCGCTGTGCACCTCGAGCGTCGCGTCGAAATTCAGGGGCACGGTGAGGGAAAAGCGCAGATGCTTCCCGGGATTGACGCCTGCGAAGATGACGGCGCTCTTGCCGTCGAGGGAAACTTGATAAGGAAGATCGCAGTCGTAGATCTGCAGCTCCCGCTCGCCCGACAGCCGGAGCTCGACCGAATAGGGCGCCCGAGTCCAGGAAATGGCGACGGCGTCGTCGACGCGGTCGAGAAAAGCGCTCGTCGATTGCGCGACCGAGACGATGCGCTCGCCGTCGGGGCCGCCGAGGACCACCCGGTCCTCGGCCGAACGATAGGGAAGCCTCTCGCCGCCACGGAGCAGAAGCCCTTTTCCGATCCTTCGAGCCGCGCTCATGACCGCCGAAAACCTGCCCCGATCCTGATCGATGGTCTCCGAGAGCGTGAACGCGGAAGGCCCCGGTGCGCCCGGAGAGCTTCGAGCCGGACCTAAGGTCGCGTAGGCGAGCGCGCCGCCCTCGATGGATAGCGCGATCAGGGCGAAGACGAAGATCGCGCGGCGCCGCGCGGCCGGGCCGTGGCGCGAGTAGAAAAGCAGGGGACTGGCGACGAAGGTAAAAAACGGCAGCGAGGTCGCGGCGATGACGAGACCGTCGGTGATGGAGGGAGCCATGAGGCGGAGATAGACGGCGTACTCGGGACGCAGGATGAGCTCGACCGCGAGGAGCCCGATCGGGGCATACATGAGGCAGAACGCGATCAGGGTAGCGAAAGGCCTGCGCGCGGCGAGGGAGAGGGCGACGATGAAGAAGGCCCAGACGAAATAGAAGGAAAGCGTGAGACGTATCGCGCTGAAGATATAGATGTCGCAGGCGAGACAGACCAGGGCGGCGAACTCATAGAAATAGGGATTGGGAGTGAGGACGCGGCGCTCCACCAGGATGGACAGGATGGACAGGAAAAGGAAAAAACTCGCAACCACCCGCGCGCCCGCGAAGAGGCGGGGGGAGAGCCGCCAGAAGGAAGACGAGCCGATGACGAGGCCGTCGAGAGCGCTCATGCCTCGCTCGAGGAGGAGGATCGCGCAGAGGACGGCGAACAGGGCCAGGAGCTGGGCTCCCATGATCGGAACGCGATGTACGGCCGCTTTGAGCCGGGCCCGCCTGGTCACGCTCAGGACGAGGGCGGCGCCGACGGCGAAGGCCGAGAAGAGGACGAGGAAGGCGACGTAGGAGGTCTCGCGGACCACGGCGCTGAAGGTTCCCAGCTGGATGATCAGGTAGTGCCGATCCCAGGACTCGTTGAAGCCCGCCTCGTTCCTTCGCAGGAGATTCCGCATGAACTTCGTGAACTCTCCGCCGATCTTCGCCTGGTCCGAGTCGGGAGCGGAACCCCAGCCGCGTATGGCCAGGGCCGGTATCCCGGCGGCGAGGTAGGGCGCCGCCGGTCCGTACCGGTCACCGAGGCCGAGACGGAAAATCTGCATGCGGTTGGCTTCGAGGCGAAGATCGAAGCCTGCCGCCTCGAGCGCCAGCCGCGTGCGGTCGTAGTGCCAGAAAGGCGAGAGCACGCCCTTGCCCGCGTTCTCGATGCCGATCGAGGAGGACAGTCCTTCCATGCTGAGGTAGATCACGGCCAGGCTCTCGAGCCCCTCGGCCCGCGCGATCCAGGTGCTGGACCCGAGCGAGGCTTCCTCGCCCGTCCGGCGCGGCCCGCGGCGCTCGGCGCCGAGAAACACGAAACGCAGCGTCACCGGCGGCCGGCGGCCGGCGGCGGCCTCGGAGCCGAAGACTTCCGCCTCGGCGAGCGCGAGGGCGACGCCGACCGCCCCACCCTCCCCCGGAGCGGCATCGATCCACGAGTCGACCGGCACGACGAGGGCGAGCTCGTCGCCGCGGCTTCCTCCGACCCTCGCCTCCAGTATGCGCGAGGTCGAATAGCCCCCCGGAGCCTCGTCGAAGGAAAGCCGGGAAACCTCCAGGCCGTATTCCTTGCAGGCGGCCTCGATATAGTCGAAGGCGCGGCGCTCCGGAGCGCTGTTCTCGACGCGCTCGCCGAAGGCGCGGATGTCGGCGAGGATGCCCGGGAAATCGCGCGGAACCGGCATCGCGGCGGGCCGATGCGCGCCCGCGCTCAGGTCGCCGGCCGCCTGCAGCGGATGACCGGAGAGCGCCAGGGCGCAAATCGAGACTATCAGCGCCGCCCGCGGCCGTTTCTGCTTCACGCGACGAGGATAGGAGGGCGTACGCGCTTCGTCAATACTGTTTACCGCCTGCCGATAATACCATATACTCACCCCGGCGGCAGGAAGGTATCGGCCGCCCATTCACGCGGAGCGGAAGCCGGCTCGACGGGCCTCGCCGCTCCCGAAGGGCATTCGGATGCAGGAGCGCAAAAGCTGTATCGATCTCCCGGTGAAGCTCGTGCTCACCGAGGAGGGAACGACTTTTTTCATACGAAACGGCAAGAATCTCAAAAAATTCAAGCTGGCCGGCAACGTCGAGGAGTACGGCATCATCCTCGACAACTTCACGCCCGCTTCATTGCAGCGGATGATGCTCGTCGACTACATTTCCAAGGTCGAGATCTCGAAGAGCGAGTTCATGTCCTCCCGCCAGGAGATCATGGACCTCTCGAAGCTGGTCGTCTACTCGATGCTCTACCGGCAATACGACAGCTTCATTTTCGCGCGCGTGCTGGCCAGCGACGTCATCAAGAAGTGGAACCGGCTCAATCCCGCCAACATCATCGACGACAAGACCCGGATCAACGATGCCTTTCTCCAGTCGGTGCTCAAGGAAAAGGAGAAGGACCTCTACGAGATCAAGCAGCAGATCCTCGCGCCCATGTACGCCTATATCAGCAAGAACTCGGCCCTCCTGCCCGAGGAAAAGAACATCCAGCTCCTCCTGTCGGAGAAGTTCCTCAACAACCTCCGGCCCTTCACCTGGTTCATCGTCGCCAAGTTCAAGGGCGCGGAGGGCTATGAGCAGCTCGTCAAGGATTTCCGCACCTCGCTGGCCGAGTACATGGAGAAGTCCAAGATAGCGGAGTACATCTCGCTCATGATCATGGAACTCGCCATGAACGCCGAGAATTCCAATCTCAAACGCGAGGCCAAGGCCATCTTCAAGGGCGCGGTAGACATGAACGCGGTGCTCTTCGATCCGAACATCCGCCGCCAGGTCCTCGACTCGCTCGAGCGCAAGGGCGAACTGGTCTATCTCTCCTGGAAGATAGGCTCGCGGGGCGTCTCCGTGGGCACGCAGGGCCGGCTCCAGATCACCCTGTACAACAAGGAATCCGAGTACCAGTCGGTGAAGGAAATATTCGACGAGCACAAGAACGCCGACCTCAAGAAGAAGAGCCTGCAGGACTTCTACAAGCAGCTGCCCGAGGGCGAGGCGAACACCGAGCTGGGCCTGTACTACCTCTCCTACCTCTCGGAGGCCTGCGAGAAGGTGAACGTGAAGTTCGAGTCCCTGGTCAACCAGATGCCGAGCTCGGACCTCACGATCATCACGCTCGCCCTCTACCTCTAGCCGGGAGAGGCGCCTCGGAAGCGCGTATCGGCGCTCGAAGTCCGCCCTGCGACGGCATACTTCCTTGACAGTCAATATCCTTTCAGATAGCCTTATGTCGCATAGAATCTACCCCTGCATTACGGAGGATTACGGTTTATGGCTAAAACAAAGTATGTCTACGCTTTCGGCGGAGGCCTTGCCGAGGGTGACGGCAGCATGAAAGAGCTTCTCGGCGGCAAAGGCGCCGGCCTCGCCGAGATGACGAAGATCGGACTGCCGGTTCCGGCCGGTTTCACGATCACCACCGAGGTCTGCGACCTCTACTACAAGGCCGGACGCAAGTGGCCCGCCGGTCTCGACGAGGAAATGGCCAAGCAGCTCAAGCAGCTCGAGAAGAACGTCGGCAAGAAGCTCGGCGACCCGAAGGATCCGCTCCTCGTGTCCGTGCGCTCGGGCGCCGCGATCTCGATGCCCGGCATGATGGAGACCATCCTCAACCTCGGCCTCACCGACGCCTCCGTCGAGGGCCTCGCCACGAAGACCGGGAACCGCCGCTTCGCCCTCGACGCCTACCGCCGCTTCATCATGATGTACGGCTCCACCGCCATGGGCATCGAGCGGGAGGAGTTCGACAAGATCTTCGGCGAGGTGAAGGAAGCCAAGACCCGCAAGCGCCTCGGCGTCCCGAACGGGAACAAGGTGAGCGACACCGACGTCAACGAGGCCGAGCTGGCCGACGTGATCGCCGGCTTCAAGGCCCTCTACAAGAAGCACATCAAGAAAGAGTTCCCGCAGGATCCCCAGGAGCAGCTCCGCGGTTCCATCGACGCGGTCTTCAACTCCTGGATGGCCGACAAGGCCGTCACCTTCCGCAAGGTCGAGAAGATCCAGGGCATCAGGGGCACGGCGGTCAGCGTCGTCCAGATGGTGTTCGGCAACAAGGGCGACACCTCGGGCACCGGCGTCTGCTTCACCCGCGATCCGAACAACGGCGTCGACGAGTTCTACGGCGACTACCTCATCAACGCCCAGGGCGAGGACGTCGTCGCCGGCATCCGGACCCCGATCAAGCTCTCCGACTTCGAGCGCAAGGACCCCAAGGCCTACAAGCAGCTGCTCGACGTCCGCTCGAGGCTCGAAAAGCACTACAAGGACATGCAGGACCTCGAGTTCACCGTCGAGGAAGGCAAGCTCTACATGCTCCAGTGCCGCACGGGCAAGCGCTCGCCCTTCGCCGCCTTCAAGATCGCCGTCGACATGGTCAACGAGAAGCTGATCACGAAGGAAGACGCGATCATGCGCATCAAGACCAACGACATCGAGGGCATCTTCTACCCGATGATCGACAAGTCCCAGCCCCAGAAGCTCAAGGACGCCTTCCTCGTCCAGGGCATCGACGCCGTCCCCGGCGCCGCCTGCGGCAAGGTCGTCTTCAACGCCAAGGTCGCGGAAGACTGGGCGGCCAAGGGCGAGAAGGTCATCCTCGTGCGCAAGGAGACGAGCCCCGAGGACGTCGGCGGCATGCATGCGGCCCAGGGCATCCTCACCGCCACCGGCGGAAAGACGAGCCACGCGGCCGTCGTGGCCCGCGGCTGGGGCAAGAGCTGCATCGTCGGCTGCGAGAAGCTCGACATCAGCTATGAGAAGAAAGCCTTTTCGGTCAACGGCAAGACGGTCAAGGAAGGCGAGTACATCACGATCGACTCCTCCGCCGGCAACGTCTACATCGGCGAGCTGAAGCTCGTGAAGCCCGAGCCCTCGGAGGCCTACAAGACCCTCATGGGCTGGGTCGACCAGATCAAGACCCTCAAGGTCCGCACCAACGCCGACACCCCCTACGACGCCGAGAACGCCCGCAAGCTGGGCGCCGAAGGCATCGGCCTGTGCCGCACCGAGCACATGTTCTTCGACACCGAGGCCCGCATCCTCGCCATCCGCGAGATGATCGTGGCCGACGACGTCGAGGCGCGCAAGAAGGCGCTGGCCAAGCTCCTGCCCTTCCAGACCGAGGACTTCCGCGGCATTTTCAAGGCCATGGACGGCTATCCCGTCACCATCCGCCTCATCGACCCGCCCCTGCACGAGTTCGTGCCGCACGACGAGGTCGGCCAGAAGGCCCTCGCGAAGGCCGTGGGCCTCAGCTACGAGCACGTCCGCCAGCGCGTCGAGCAGCTCCACGAGCAGAACCCCATGCTCGGCCACCGCGGATGCCGCCTCACCATCACCTATCCCGAGATCCTGGACATGCAGGTCACGGCCATCATCAAGGCCGCCTGCGACATGACCAAGAAGGGCGTGAAGGTCGCGCCGGAGATCATGATCCCGCTCACGATCGACGCCAAGGAGTTCAAGATCCTCGAGCAGAGGACCCGAAGTGTCGCCGACACGGTCATCAAGGATGCGGGAGTCCAGCTCTCGTACATGGTCGGCACCATGATCGAGGTGCCTCGCGCCGCCCTCCTCGCCGACCAGATCGCCGAGACCGCGGAGTTCTTCTCCTGCGGCACGAACGATCTCACCCAGATGACGATGGGCATCTCCCGCGACGACGCGGGCAAGTTCCTGCCCGACTATGTCGACGAGAAGAAGGCCGGCGTATTCAAGGCCGACCCCTTCCAGAGCCTCGACCAGGAAGGCGTGGGCATGCTCATCAAGATGGCGATCGAAAAGGGTCGCTCCACGCGCAAGAACCTCAAGGTGGGCATCTGCGGCGAGCACGGCGGCGATCTCAACTCGGTCAAGTTCTGCCACCGCGTGGGCATGAACTACGTCTCCTCGAGCCCCTACCGCGTGCCGGTTTCCCGCCTCGCCGCGGCCCAGGCCGTGATCGAGGACAAGAAGGCCGCCGCGAAGACCAAGGCGACTGCCAAAGCCGCGGGCAAGAGCGCGGCGCGCACCGTTTCGGTCCGCAAGACCAGCGCCGTGAAGAAGACGGGCGCCGCCAAGCCGGCGGAAAAGAAGGCCACCCGCGCCGTCGCCGCGAAAAAGCCCGCGACGCGCAAGGCCAAGTAGACATAGTTTCTCAAGAAGGTCGCCCGGAGGCTCCCCGGAGTTTTCGGACGGCCTTCGAATTCGGCCGCGACGGCGCAGGACCCCGGGTCTCGCCGCCGCGGCCGTTCTTTTAGAATTGTCGCCTGGAATCGAGCAGGATGGTCACCGGGCCTTCGTTCGCGGCCTGGACGCGCATGCTGGCCTGGAACTTCCCCGTCGCGACCGAAACGCCGAAATCGCCCACGAGCTCGACGGTGCGCTCGTAGAGGACCCGGGCGACCTCGGGTCCGGCGGCCTCGGAATACGAGGGGCGTCGCCCCTTTCGCGCATCCGCGTAGAGGGTGAACTGCGAGACGAGGAGGACGGCGAGGCCCTCGTCCGCGAGGGAACGGTTCATCTTGTCGTCGGCGTCGGGGAATATGCGCAGGTTGACCAGCTTGTCGGCCATCCAGGCCGCGTCGGCCTCGGAATCGTCCCGGCCGACGCCGAGGTACACGAGAAGTCCCGGACCGATGGCCCCCACGGCCTCGCCTTCGGCTTCGACCTTCGCTTCGGACACTCGCTGCACCACGGCTCTCACGCCGGCACCCCTCATTCCCGCACTGCGGCCTTCCGCGACCGCCGCGGATCGTTCACTTGTCGCGCAGAAGCTCGTGGATGGCGGCCACCTCGAGACGGACCGTGCCCGTGGAGCTGCGCAGGACGCCGAGGACCTCCAAGGGGCGATCGACCAGCACGGGGATGCCGCCGCCCGCCAGGGAAGGGACTATCCCTTCGAGATTCTTCTTCTCGTCGTAGCCGACCAGGAAATCGAAGGCGAGACCGTTCCCCTGCGGTCTGACGTTGGCCGCCATGCCCCGCCAGATGACCGAGCATCCGTCGTACAGAAACGGATCCGCGGCCACCTGGAAAAAAGTCGGGGCGTCGCGGACGGTGCGGAAATCGGGCGCGCCCACGAAGCTCTTCAGAGTCCGCGCCTTGTCCTTGATCGCGGCGCTGGCGTTCGAACCGAGCAGGCGATTGATCTCGACCAGGGCCGCGTCGTCGCGGTACTGCTGGAAATACGCCTTGGCGGCCGCGAAGTCGGCGAGCGTCTGCCGGTCCGTCAGGAGATAGCGAAAGCTGCCGTCCGTGGTGACCGGCGCCGCCTTCTCGGCCGCGTTGAGCGAAACCGCGGCCACTTCCGGCCTCGCGATCCGGGGCGAGGTGAGGACCGCCAGGACGCGCGAGAACGTCGGACCGAGGAACATCACGCCGGCGGCGACCGCGGCGCAGAGCGCCACGCCGGTCAACAGGCCCACAAGCCTCGGGTTCATGCGGTTCGACCGGGGATACAGGGCGGCGATCCTGCCGCTTTCCACAAGGGCGGCCAGGGCCTCGGGAGCCGACTCCTTGCGGAGGATGGCCAGCGCGCGGCGGGCGCCGCGGTGGCCCGGCTTGCGCTCGAGCACGGCGAGATAGGAGGCCACGGCCTTTTCGGTCTCGCCGCGGCGCACGTGCAGCGCCGCGAGCGCGAGTTCGATGTCGGGGTTCTCCGGGGCCAGCTGCTCGGCGCGCTTGAGGTAGGTGAACGCGCCCCCGGCGTCGCCTCCCCGCAGGCAGGAAGCGCCGAGCAGGTAGTAGAAGCGCGACGATTCCCGATAGACGGGGACCTGGGGCTCCAGGAGGGGGATGAGTTCGGAATAGCGCCCGGCCGCGAAGAGCCGTTCGGCGCGGTCGAGCGCTGTCGTGGCCATGTAGACTAGTAGCCCTTCTTCCGCTCCTCGAGGCGGTCGAGTATTTTTTGCCAGGCGGCGAGTTCGTCGGCCGATATCGGCGTTCCGGAGGCCAAGGCCCGGTCGATCCTGCCGATCAGGTCCCGTGCGGCCACCATATCGGTTTCCAGGGCCGTCGTCTTGTCCGGCGCGGAGGCGCCCAGGACCGTCGAACCGAAAATAGCCGCGGTTTCGCCGGAAGATCCCGCCTTCGGATAGCCCTTGTCGTTGAAGGAGCCCATGACGAAACTGATGCGCCTCGTCGCGCCGCGCGATACGAGCGAGGGCTCGTAGTAAAGCGCCATCGCCGAGTCGTCGATCGAGTACGGCATGAGCGTGAAGTCGCGCTGGGGATTCACGTCGAAGCTCCAGGGCGCGTCGGAAAGCCGCTTCCAGTTCGCGAGGATGACCTGGTCCGGACGATCGATGCCGGGGCCGGTGAGCTGCACCATGAAGCTCGCCTTCTCGCCGGGGGTCTCGATCCAGGTATCCGGGGAGGACGGGGTGATCGAGGTTTCCTGCGTTATGCGAGCGCGTGTGTCGGTCACGAAATGGATGCCGGACTTTTCGGCTAGGTAGGTGTCGACGAGGAAGCGCAGGCCGAGCCGCTCATCCCGGTCGGAGAGGTTGTCGAGCTCGAAGGTGACGCGCAGGCCGTCGGCGAGGGTCGAGCCCGTCGAACGCGCGAAATCGAGCAGCTCGCGGACGTCGCAGACGGCCGAGCGAAACTCGATCCGGACTCCCGTGTCGGTCCGGGACACGGCGATGCGATAGTCGGAATTGTCGCCGAGGCGCACCAGGCGGCCGTCGATCGAGAGGGTGGCGAAACTCGTGCGGGGATCCTGGTCGTAGAACAGGGCCACATAGCGGCTCTTGGCGACGTCGACGAGCTTATACAGCGAGATGCGGCCGTTCGACTCGTTGACGACCAGTCGGACGAGTCCCTCTTTGGCCTCCAGGCCGAAAGCCGCGGAGGAAAGCGCGAAGCCGAGGAGGAGCGCGAGAGCGGCGCGGAGGATCCTCATTTCGATCCCTCCTTGGCCAACTGCCCGATATAGAAGTCGAGAAGGTCCAGGGCCCTGGCCTTGGCGTCGAGGGCCTGGGCGCGAAGGGCGTCCGGCCCGGCCGGAACCGCGGCCGCCGGGGATCCTGCCGAGGGCGGGGATTTCCTGAGCGCCTCGAGTTCCGTCTGGGCCGAAGCGAGCTGGGTGCCGAGGTCGGCCACCTGGGAGCGCAGATCGGCGATGGTCTTGTCCTGATCGGTCGCGGCCCCGCGCTTGGAATCGGCGAGCTGCCGCTGGTACAGGGCTATCGACTGGTCGTAGGCCTTCTCTCTGCGCCGGAAATCCTCCGCGGCCCGGAGGGCCTCCTCATGGCTCCACGTGAGGAGCTTCAAAAGTTCGCGCTCCCGGTATTCCAGCTCGATCAGGGACCGACGGTAGCTCGCTGCCTCCATCTTGACGCTGGAGGGATATTTTTCGATCACTTCCGAGAAAGCCCTCTCGGCCTCATCGAGCCGGCCGAGGGCGTAGAGGCACTCGCCGCTCCAGTACAGGGCCGAAGGCATGAGGTCGCTCGCGGGGGCCGCCCTGGCGAAGGCCGCGAACACGAGCAGAGCCTTCTGGTACTCGCCCTTGGCGAAGAGGATTCTCCCGCGCTGGTAGAGCATGTCCGGGACGTGGGGATTGGAGGGATAGGCGGCGAGGAAGGCGTCGATCGAGGCGGCCGCGCCTTCCTGATCGCCCACGCCGAGATAGGCGAGAGCCGACCAGTACATGGCGTCGGGCCGCTGGGCCGAGGCGCGGGGATCGGCCAAAAGCCGGCCGAAGGCGTCGAGCGCCGAGCGATACCGGTTCTGCGCGAAAAGGGACTTGCCGCGCTCGAGGAGGACCTGGGAATCTTCGGCGGTCGAGGCTCCCGCGTTCCCGCCGGTCTGCGCGAGCGCGGCCGACGATACCGCGGAGACCGCGAGCAGGACGAGAAGAAGCCTTCGGTGGCAGCAGCGCATGGACAAGCCTCCGATTGATTATCGGCCCGATGCGGGAAAAAATCAAACGCGCCGGGGGCGGCCGCCCTCGCCGTCCAGCCCGTAGGCCGCGCGGACGGCGGCGATTTCCGCGGCGGGGTCGGGGGACGCGAAGAAGGCGCTGCCCATGACGAGCACGTCGGCGCCCGATCGGGCCACCGCCTCGAAAGTGGAGCGGTTGACCCCGCCGTCGACCGAGATGAGGAAATCGAGTCCGCGGCTCGCGCGAATCTCGACCAGACGGCGCACCTTGTCGAGGCAGGAGGGAATGAGCGCCTGCCCCCCGAATCCGGGGTCCACCGTCATGACGAGCACGAGGTCCACGCAATCGAGCATCTCTTCGAGGGCGGACACCGGCGTCGACGGGACGATGGACACCCCGCTCTTCGCGCCCGAGTCGCGGATGGACCGGGCCAGGCGATGGGCGTGCACGCAGGCTTCGAGATGGAAGGTCACCCAGTCGGCTCCCGACTCGAGGAAGGCGGGAGCGATGCGCTCGGGTCGCTCGGTCATGAGATGCACATCCAGGCTCAGGGAGGTGAGCGGCCTGAGATCGGCGGCCATCTTGCGGCCGAAGGTGATCTCCGGCACGAAATGCCCGTCCATGACGTCGAGGTGCACCCACTGGGCTCCCGAGGAAGCGATACGCGACAGCGCCGATCGCATGTCGGAGAAATCCGCCGACAGGACCGAGGGCGCTATGATCGGGGTTTCCATGCGGCCGGATGATATCACATATCGCCGCGCGGCGCTACGCCCGCCACGCGTTTCAGAGGCCTGGCAGGCGCGAAAAATCGCATCCCGGCCCGGCCGGCCGCGGATTCGCGCAGGGCGCTTCCAATTGACTACCCGTGGCGTATCGGATAGTATCGAAGTGTCATATCCTTACGAATATAATCGGATGAGCATGGCCGAGCAGGAAAGCGTTTCCGCCCTTTTGTCGAACGCGTACGAAAGCCTCAGAAGTGTCGACCTGCCCGGAGCGACCACCTTTCTCGATCGCGCGCTCGACCTCGACTTCGAGGACTCCGAGGTGCTGTGGTCGCTCAAGTGCCGCAACTTCTGGGCCGAGCGGGCCGAGCGGATCGAGGGCACGAACAATCTCTTCGAGCGCGGAGAGTACATCGTCGCCCAGTGGAAGCGCTTCGTCTCCTTCGCGTCCAAGCTCGAGGGCGACTTCGAGCGCGGATTCTACGCGTACAAGCGCTTCGCGTTCTCCCTCGCGCTCGCGCAGTACCGGGCGCTTTCCTCGGAGGATAAGGAATCGCACGAGGCCGAGCTGGCGCTGAGGATCGGTCGCTGTCTCAAAGGCTCGGGCGATTACGACGCCGCCCTCAGGCAATTGGAGGCGGCGGCGCGCGAACGCAAGGAAGATGCCGAGGTCCTCGCCGAGCTCGCGGACGCCTACGCCCTGAGCGGCGAGGCGCGCTCCTCGAAGGCGCTTTTCCGCGAGGCCTTCTACCTCGCGCCGCAGCGGATAGATCTCGACCTGCTCGAGGCCGAGATGATCAGGAGACTCGCGGCGAAGGTCGCCGCGATGGGATATTCCGGTTCGGAGCTCGCCGAGTGGATTCCCGTCTACGGGGCGCTCCTGGGCGTCTTCACGGTGAAGCGGGAACTGAAGGCCGTCGAGGTCGGCAAGCTCAGGCAAGCCATCTACCAGCTCGAGAACGAGGTCAAGGAGGGGGGCGACGAGCGCTCCCATCTCGTGCCCCGCCTCATAAACCGATATTTCTGGCTCATCGACCATTGCATCGCGGCGAAGGACGATAGAGCCAAGGTCGACGAGATCCTGCTCAAGATACGGATACTCGATCCGTCGATCTACAAGCAGTACACAGCCTAGGAGAGGAGACCATCATGGCCGAATCGCAGCTCGCCCAAAAAATCCAGGATATGCTCAACGAGGAGAAATGGACTCGCGCGGCTCTCAGCGCCTATTCGGTAGCCAACCTCAAAGAGCTCGACGCGCTGCTCCAGGATGCCATACGGGAGAAGGCGGCGGAAGAGATAAAGACCTTGTGCGACGAGCACCTCGGGCACACCAAGACGAGCGTCATCGCCCTCTACCTCTCGGGCGTCATCGCGCTCATGCGGCAGCAGCTCGACGATTCCTCCATGGTGGCGCTCATCGACATCTTCGCCGACAACAAGCGCTGGAACATCGTCGAGTTCGTCTGCCAGCGCATGCTCGACTACGGCGAGAACCGGACCGCGCTCCGCAGGCTCGCCGAATGCTACGAGAACGAGGAGCGCAGCGACGACAAGTTCGCCGTCTGGGAACGCCTCGTGCGCGTGGATTACGAGGAAGCCGACATCGTCAAGTCCCTCGCGGAGCGCCGCGAAAAAGAGGGCAAGACCGACGAGGCCGTGGACTTCTACAAGAAGGCCCTCCACCGGTTCATCAACAAGGGCCTCGGCGCCAACGTCAAGGAAATCTGGACCAAGCTCCTCGAGTACTGCCCCCAGGACATCGACTTCTTCCTCCACGTCCAGCGGAAGATCGCCAAGCAGCTCTCCGAGGACAAGGCGGCCGGGCTCCTCCTCGACCTCTATCGGCATTACAAGACCGCCGAGGACTGGAACACCGCCCTCGACATACTCCGCGTCGTCATCGAATACGACGAGAAGAATCCCTCGCTCCGGAAGGAAGTCGTGGAGTGCTACCGCGGCAAGTACAAGGAGCACTCCCATCTCGACGACTATATCAGGCTCTCGAACATCACCCAGTCCTACCGCGCCATCCACGAGGCCATGGCCGATTTCGAGAAGCACATAGCCTTCGACGCCGGCAACTTCGTCTATCACCGCAGCTGGAACATCGGGCGCATCGCGAGCATCAAGGGCGACGATATCGTGATCGATTTCGCCAAGAGCCGCGGCCACAAGATGTCGCTCAAGATGGCCATCGACAGCCTGACCAGCCTCGCGAAGGAGCACATCTGGGTGCTCAAGGCGGTCTGGAGCAAGGACAAGCTGCGCGAAAAGGTCAAGGACGATCCGGCCTGGGCGCTGCGCATCATCATCAAGAGTTTCGACAACCGGGCCGACCTGAAGCGCATCAAGGCCGAGCTCGTCCCTTCCGTCCTGACCGCCAGCGAATGGAATTCCTGGAGCACGAAGGCGAGGGACATACTCAAGACCGATCCGATCTTCGGAAACGCCACCGACGACATCGCCACATTCATCGTGCGGGACCGCCCCCTCTCCATCGACGAGAAGATATACAACCAGTTCAAGGCGGAGAAGAATTTCTTCGCCCGGGTCCAGTACCTGCGGGACTTCCTCAAGTCCGGCGAGCCGGACTCGGAGTTCTTCACGGAGATGTTCGGCTTCTTTTCCGGATTCGTGCGCTCCTACCAGGCGGCCAACGAGATGGTCGTCTCGTCGTATCTCCTCCTGAAGGAGCTGGCGGCCCAATACCCGCACCTCACGGGGGCCACCACCATCGGCTTCGCCGAGCTCTTCGACGAGATCGAGGACCCGGTCACGATCTACGACGGCATCAAGGACGCCGAGCTCCGCCACGCCTTCCTGAACCACATCAAGAACTTCATTCCCGATTGGCCCGACGTCTACATCCGCATCTTCCCCTACTCGCTCAACGCGGGCATGCTCGAGACGCTCAAGGCCGCCGGCCACGAGGACAAGCTGAAGCGCATGGTCCTCGACATCATCGAGAACTACCGCGATCACCGCGAAGCCTTCATCTGGGTGGTCAAGAATCTCAAGGACGAGCCCTGGTTCTCCGAGCTCGGCCTGGCCTACGAGAAGATACTCATCACGCTCGTGCACATCCTCGACATATCCTTCAAGGAAATCGAGAGCCACCGCGACACCACGGAAAACCGCAAGATCAACAAGCAGGTGCAGACCATCCTCTTCAAGGACGCCGAGCTCGAGTCCTTTCTGCTCGAGTCGCCTCCCGATAACATCGAGCGCGTCTACACCCTCGTGAGCGAGGTCAAGGACCTCGATCCGGCCGTCAAGCTTTCTCTGCGCCGCAAGATCATGGAGAAATGGCCCGAGTTCAAGTTCGGCGGCGAGGAGGAGAAGCAGATCGTCTCGCGCGGCCTCATGGTCACCGCCGACAAATTCGAGGAGAAGCAGCGGCTCCTCGCCACCATCCTCGACGTCGAGGTCCCGGAAAACCAGAAAGAAATCGCCTACGCACTTTCCTTGGGCGACCTCAGGGAGAACGCCGAGTACAAGGCGGCCAAGGAAAAGCAGGACGAGATCAACGCCAAGGTGGCCAAGCTCAAGAACGAGATCGAGCGGGCGCAGCTGTTCGACAAGTCGACCATTTCCGTGACCAAGATCTCGTTCGGCACGGTCGTCACGCTCTCGAACGAACTCTCCAGCCAGCCGGAGGTGTACACGATCCTCGGTCCCTGGGAGTCCGATCCCTCGAACAACGTCATCTCGTATCTGTCGCCCCTGGGGAAGAAGCTTCTGAACCACAAGCCCGGCGAGCGGCTCAATTTCACGATCCACGAGCGGAAATTCCAGTATAAAGTGGAAAAGATCGAGGCGGTCAAGCTCTGACGGACCGTCGAAACGCCTCGAGCGTTTCGACGACCCGCCGACCGGAAGCTCCAACGAGGAGGGCGAGGGAAATGCGTACACAGTGCGTAACGGCCGTCCTGCTGGCGGCCTTTTTGACCGCTGGGTCGTTCGACCTCCATGCGGCCGACTCGTCCTTCGCGGGCGGGGAAAACGCGACCGACGTCGTGGTGCTCCTCGACGTCTCGCAGAGCGTCCTGCCCTACTTCAACGATGTCACGGATTACGTCGTATCCGATGTCGTCAAGGACTACCTGCGCCTGGGCGACACGTTCCACCTGCTCTCCTTCGGCGACACGACCCAGGTGGAAATCGCCGAGAAGGTGACGGATGCGGCCAGCGTCAAATCTTTCCTCGGGCGGCTCTATCTGCTCTATCCCCTGGCCCGCCACAGCGACTTCGCCGGGGCGCTCTCCTATCTCTACCAGTACCTGTCGGATCTGCCGGAGAGCAGACCCAAGGTCGTCGTCGTGATAACCGACGGCGTCAACAACCCGCCGGAAGGCAGCCGCACCTACGGCATGTCTCCGGACAAGGTGGCGGCCGATATCGAAGCGACAGCCGCGAAGTTCAGAGCCAACGGCTGGCCGGTCCATTTCATAAAGCTCCCCCTCTTGCCGCCCGGGAAAAAGACGGGCGTCTCCGGCTCCCAGGCCTCTCCCTCCGAGGCCAAGGGCGGCGCGTCATACCTCGACGATGCGGCCAAATCCATGGACGCCGACGTCTCCGTCTTCTCGTCCGCCGACAAGGCCGATCTGGCGAGCATGAGCCTCGCCCTGCCGAGCGTGGAGTTTCCGCCCGACCTCGGCAAGAAGGATTACGCCTTCAGATTTCCGCTCAAGATCACCAATAAATCCGTCTCCTCCCTCGGTCTCGAGCTCGATCATGTGCTGCTCGGCGACATCGACATACTATCGAACAAATCCTTCCTGACCCTGGCTCCCGGCAAGAGCGGGACCATGAACGTCTCCGTGCTCCTTCCCGATTCGCTCGCCCAGGGGCACGAGCTGCTCGACGTGACCCTCGATTTCTCCAACGGCTTGCGCGTCAATCCGCAGCACGGCGTCATCTCGCTCACGCTCCAGCGAAATATCCTCGCCTCGCTCTTCCGCTCCAGCGCCAAGGTGGCTCTTTTCATCGCCCTCGTGGCGATAGGCCTCTTCCTCGCCTTCCTTTTCGCGATTCTCTTAAGGCAGATTCCGCGCCGCTCTTCCGAAGCCCCGGTCATCGCCGCGGTCCGCGAGAGCGCGGAACGCTCCACGACTCGAAGGCCCGTCTCGGCAGCGCCCTCCGCGACGGCGTCTTCCGCGACGGTCTCCGCGGGCATGGCGCCGATGGCCGGAGCCGCCGCCCTCCCCTCGAAGAAGTCCGCCGCCCCGGTCGCATCCGAAGATGCTCCTTCCTCGGCCGCGGCGCTCCTGGCCGATTCGGCATCGACGCGTGACCTGGCCCGCAGGTCCGAAGCGGCGGTGAATACCGGTCTGCTCGCCGAGGCGGCCCGCGCGGCTTCCGGTCCCGCACCTACCGAGCCGTCGGTCGCTCGTGCCGCTCCCTCCTCTCTGCTTCCGAGCGCGGCGGAACTCGCGGCGGCCAGGCGTAGCGAGGCGCAGAGGGAGGCGGCCCTCCTGGCGGAGGCGGCCGAACAGCGCTCGCCGGCGCACCTGGCGGCGGCGGCCGCGGCCGGCCGCGAAGCCTCGGCCCAGGCGGCGCCGAGCTTCACGCCGCGCGTCGTCAAGACCGGAAGCATCTCCATCGAACTCCGGGTGGAAGGGCAGAATTCCCACATCGGCAACCGCAATGTCCACGATCTCCATGCCGGCTCGTCCAGGACCGTGGGCGGAGGGCGCAGCGATTTCCTGGTCTTCCTGGTGACGGTGCCCGGCAGGATCGCCGAACTTCACTTCGACGGCGAGAAGCTCACCCTCGTTCCCCGTCGCCCCGAGTTCTTCCCCGACGGGGCCTCGCCGCTAGAAGACTGCCTGGGCAAGGAGATTCGCATCCAGGGCAAGCGAGGATATCCCCTCCTGCTGCGCTTCCTGCCCTTCGAGCGGCCCGCAGACAAGATGAACCGCCTCCTGCATTGCATCGAGACTCCCGGCCTCTTCTCCAGCCCCGAAGCCTAACGGGCTGTCGAGATGCCGGAAGCATTTCGACAGCCCGCCGGGCCGGCCCCGATCATAACGAGGCGAGGACCGCGGCCGCGCTCCGGCGGATGACCCCCGAGGGATCGTTCTTGGCCAGATCCGCCAGGATGGGCTTGAAGGCGGTCACTTTGCTGTTCCTGGCCCAATCCACGGCGGCGATCCGTATAAGGTAGTCCTTGTCGGCCAGGAAAATCTTGGCGAGCGGCCCGGCCTGAGGCGCATCCGTGGCGTAGGCCACCGCCCGGGCGAAATCGGTGTAGAGACTTCGGTCCGTGTCCGCCGCCGCGGCGGTCAGGGTCTTTTCCAGGAGCGGCATCGAGCCGCCGGGGTCTTTGCTCGCCAAAAGTCCGAAGCAGAGGGCGCGAATTTCGTAGCTCTCCTTCTCATCCCCGATTCGCGAGCGCAAGAAGCTGAAGGCGGGTCCGCCGAGCTGGGCGAGCGCCTTGTAGGCTTCGATCTGCACCGGACTTGAAGGATCGCTCGTGGCCTTGTACTTGAGGAAGGGAAAGGCCGAAGCGATGCCGCGCGAGCCCGCCGCCTTGCACGCCGCTATCCGGACGTTGGCCACGGAATCGCGCAGAGCCTGGACTATCGCCGCATCCGATTGGGGCGTGGAGAAGTGCGACAGGGCCTCGACCGCGGCCGCCCGTACATAGGGATCGCCGCCGTTGGCCGCCTTGATGAGCGAAGGAACTGATACGGGGTCCTTGATCTTGGCGAGAGACTGGCAGGCGAAGACTCGGCTGGGCATGGGCTCTTGGTCGTCCTCGACGATAGAATCGAGTTTGGCGGCCGCCTTGGCCGAGCCGATCTCTCCCAAGGCCTTGATGGTGTCCTCCCTCAAGTTCTGGTCGAAATTGTCGCTGTCGAACCAGGAA
This sequence comes from bacterium, assembly GCA_021779995.1. Classification (GTDB taxonomy): domain Bacteria; phylum Spirochaetota; class Spirochaetia; order Treponematales; family Rectinemataceae; genus JAJXZP01. Next base: position 29,553 of record JAJXZP010000197.1, read on the forward strand.
AGCAGCTGAGCCTCCTCGGGCGCGCCGCCCGCCCTGCCCATGAGGTCTATCAGCGCCGGCAGCAAACTCTTGTTGTCTTCCTTGACGAGGACAGAAGAAAAGCTCAGCGCCTGCTTGGAGCGGATGGCCGCAAGATAGGAGAGGGCGCCGTACACGAGGGGCGTGCTTTCCGAATCGCGGTTCGTGACGAGGTCGATGGCCGTCTTTTCGGCTCCATTCCATTTCAAGTCGGCGAAAAGTCCCAGGATAGTCACGCGAAGCTTGTCGTTCGTGGATTGGGTGAAGAGGCTTAGGAGATCGGCGTTGAACTCCCCGTCCTTCTCCCGATCCAGGCTTCCGAGCAGATCGATGATCTCGGAATCGATGCCGTAAAGTATGGTCTCGCGCCGCTTTTCGGCGAGCTTGGCGGCGGCATTGTCCGGTGTCGCCGCGGGCGCGGCGCTCGAATGTGCGGGCGCCGGTGTCGCGGGCACCGATGCCGCAGGCGCCGGTGTCGCGTACGTCGGTGTCGCGGACGCGGGCGCCGCAGGAGCCGATGTCGCGGGCGCCGCGGGCGCCGAAGCGGCGCCGGTCGACGAGCTTGGTGCGGCCGCCTGGGTCGATTGGGCGGCGGCTGAGGCGAGCAGACCCACGAGAAGCCCGATCGCGATAATCATCAAAAGCCTGGAATGTCGACACGGCATCGCTTCATCTCCTTCCTATCCTGCGGGCGCCTGCGAAGGAATCCTTCCAGCACTCGTCCGAGAGCGACGAGATCACGACGCCGCGCCTCGGACCTCGCGAAATGGCGTTGATGAAGGCATCGCTGGACAGGGCTATGGCCACATGATCGACGCGGCCCCTATATGAAAACAGCAGAATATCGCCCGGCTCGATTTCGCCCTCGACGGGCTTGCCGACAGACCTGAAGTCGGCGCTCCTCCGGGGAGCCTCGGCGAGGGGCAGGGAACCGGATTCCACGACGACCCGGTGCACGAAACCGGAGCAGTCCATGGTCGCGGGACCGTCGGTGCCGTACGCGTAGGGGGTGCCGATCCATCGCAGCGCATTCGCGACCAGCACGATGCGATTCGCTTCCCGCCCGGAGGGAAGGAGCCGGGATACCGTCCAGGCATTCTCCAGGCGGAAGAGAGCTGCCGAACCCGCGCAAAGAGCGGCGAGAAGCCCGACTGAGAGGACTATCGCTCGTCTAGATACGGCCACCGCGGTAGCTCCCGAGGAAGTCTCGCTTGAAGTCGGCGAACTCCCCGCGCTCTATGCTCAGCCGAATGTTCCGCACCAGATCGTGGAGGAAGTACAGGTTGTGGTAGGTCGCCAGCATGGCGTAGAGTATCTCCCGGCTCTTGTAAAGATGGCGAAGATAGGCGCGGCCGTAGCTGCGGCAGACGCGGCAGGAGCAGCGGGGATCGATCGGTGAAAAGTCCCTCTCATACTGGGCTTTTTTGATCGCCAGCGGGCCGAAAGCGGTGAACAGCAGGCCGTTGCGCGCGGTCCTCGTCGGAAAGACGCAGTCGAAGATGT
>JAJXZP010000120.1 GCA_021779995.1 bacterium
CACCGATCATGAGCTGGATTGCATGGCGTCCCATTTCCCGATTCTACACTATATTTCATATTTAGTCTTGTTATTTACGTAGCGGAACACTAGGATGCTGCCAAAAGATCGATACATAAATATGTACTTTTTAGCCGAGGGAGGTTCCCGATGCCGCTGAAGATCCGCGCTATGCGCAACAATCTGGGTACGAGTTCGAGCCCCTTCTACGCCCTGGCCGTCTGGGACAAGGTTGTCGAGGTAAATCAGTTCATCGACCGCCTGGCCGAGGCGCGGACGACACTCTCCAAGCCGGATATACTGGGAGTCTTCCAGCTGGCGCGAGAGGAACTCGATCGTTGCCTGGCCGAGGGCAACTACGTCAAGACGCCCTTCGGCTCGGCCCTGCCCGTGGCCACCGGCCGATTCGAGAGCGAGCGCGATCCCTTCCTGCCCGCGCGGAAGAGCTCGGGACACTCGCTCCGCTTCGAGTTCCGCCTCGACCCGGAGATCGAGTCTAAGGCCCTCGCCTCGCTCAAGATCATTCGCGACCGCAGACCCGCCGAGCCCGCGGCGAGGGTCTGCTACGTCATCTCGCAGGTATCCGGGAAGCGTAACGTCGGCGAGCCGGACGAGCTGCTCCGCGTGGTCGGCTCGCGGCTCAAGTTCGACCCCGCGAACCCCGCGCTCGGTCTCTTCTTCCGCGCCCAGGACAAGAGCGAGGTCCGCGCCCGGAAATACGCGAATGTTTTCCCATCGAACTTCATCGCCTTCGTGCCCGCCGACTTGGCCGAAGGCGAGTACGAGCTTCTTGTGCGGACCGCGGGCTCGAACGGGACAGTCCTGGTGGGCGCGATGCGGGAGCGGCTGAGGGTCGCGAGCGGGGCCTGAGCCCTTGCGACGCGCGACCGGACCGCGCTCGGCGAATCGCTGTCGCCTAATCGCCATTTAACGCGAAATTCTCCTTCGCGTGACAATCATGGCCTAGGATGGAAAAGGGGAATCATGCCCGACCATCGAGAGGCCGAGATCCTGGCCTACATCCGCAAGCGCCTGCGCAGGATAGAGAACGAGAAATCGTCCAAGCTGCCCTCTGAGCACGAGCTCGCGTCGCGCTTTTCCGTCCCGCGGATGACGATCCGCGGCGCGTACCTGAAGCTCGAGGACATGGGGCTCGTCTACTCGCAACAGGGCAAGGGACGCTTCGCGGCCCTGCCGAGGAAGACGATCGAGCTCAGCCTCTCGGGCGAGACGAGTTTCACGGACAAGATGCGGGAATCGGGCATCGCCCTCGAGACGAGGCTGGTGGCCTGCGGTTTCGTCAAGATGAAGCCCCGCGTCTGGTCCGCGCTCGGCGCCACTCTCGAGGATCGCGTCTTCCGGCTCGGGCGCCTCCGCATCGTCGACGGGATGGCGGTGGCCATTCACTTCTCCTATCTCAAGATCGCCGATTTCCCCGATCTCCTGCTCCGCTCGCAATCATTTCCCTCCATATTCGCCTATTTCCGCGAGAAGGGCTTCTGCCGCTTCACGAGCTCCGGCGCGACCCTCGGCGTGAAGTTCCCCAGCGACAAGGAAGCTCGGTTCCTCCAGGTCGGCCACTTCGTCCCCCTCCTGAGCTGCGAATCCGACACGCTCGACGAGGAGAGCGGGAAGGTGCTCCAGTTCAGCCGGATTCTCTACAGAGGCGACGCCTTCCTGTATCGAATCTAGGGATTCCCCCGCGGCTAACTATTTCTTAATCGAAGAGCAATCGATTCCTCACGTCCGCCCACTTGGCGACAAGCTAGCCTTGGGTCAACGGAGATACCGTGGACAGAAGAAGAAGGACCAAGGTTCTCGTGCTGAGCCGGCCCGAGCTCCGGAAGGAGCTGGCGGGAGAGATCGCCGAGGCGCACGAGATCGTCGAAGTGGAGAGGGGCAGACAGGCCCTCGTGATGCTCAAGCTGCGCGAGGGCGGCCGGAACGGCCTTTTCTACGCGGGCGAGCTCCTCGTGTCCGAGGCCAAGGCCCAGGTCGACGGCGCCATCGGCCTGGGGCTCGTCGCCGGCGAGGACGCCGAGGCGGCCTGGGACCTCGCGGTCATCGACGCGGCCTTCAACGCCGCGCTCCCGGAAACCCTGCGGTGGGAGGCCGTCCTCCTCGAGGCAGAGTCGCGCATCGCGTCCCAGGAGGCCGATGAGGCGGGCCGCGTCGCTGCCACGGCCGTGAACTTCGATTCCATGCAGACCGAGAGGCCGCTATGGGCTTTGATATGATCCACGGCTGCCAGGCAGCGTTCCGCTCGCTGCTCGATGCCTCGAGCTATCCCGGCAGGATCGTCGACCTGTCGCGGGAGTCTGGCCTCCTCGACGTCTCCGCACCCATCCCGCGCGCCGCCCTCCTCATCGCGCTCAGCCTCATGGATATCGAGGTCGGCTATTACGTCGACGCGGCGCGGAGGGCGGAAGCGGAAACCTTCGTCTCGCGCCTCTGCGGAGCCAGGCCGGTCCCCCTCGAGGAGGCGGACTTCATCTTCGTCCTGGGCGTGGAGCGTGACCTCGCTCGCGTCATTCGCGGAGCCCGGGGCGGCGACCTCGTCGATCCGCACAAGGGCGCGACTATCGTCGCCGAGGCGGAGGGCTTGTCCGAGCCGGGACCCCTGGTGCTGTCCGGGCCGGGGATACGGGAGGAGCGCCGCGTCTCGGTCTCCCGCGACCCCGGATGGATGGCCGCGAGGGCCGAGAAGAACCGCGAGTTCCCGATGGGCGTCGACCTCCTCTTCTTCGACTCGCGCTCCAGGGTCCTGGCGCTGCCGCGCACGACCCTCGTCGCGGAGGCCTCGTAATGGGCTACGTAGCGGTCAAGGGCGGCTCCGCCTCGATAGACGCCTCGCTCGAGAGGCTCAAGTACGAGCGGCTCCGCTCGGGCACGAGCATCGACACCGCCGACATCGCGGCCTCCCTGCGGGCCCTCGTCGACCAGGTCATGTCGGAAGGGAGCCTCTACGCCGAATGCGTGGCGGCCCTCGCCCTGAAGCAGGCGGAAGGCAGCCCGGAGGAGGCGGTGTTCATCCTGAGGGCCTTCCGCTCGACCCTGCAGCGCTCCTACTATTCGCGGACGATAGAGGGCGACTCGATGCAGGTTGAGCGACGCATATCCTCCTGCTTCAAGGATATCCCGGGGGGGCAGGTTCTCGGCGCCTCGGCCGACTACAGCCACAGGCTCATAGACCCCGCTCTGGGCGCGGAAGACGATGCGGCCGCGCGGGCTTTCGTCGACGGGTACCTCTCCCGTCCCTTCTCGCCGCGCGGCTGGGCCCCGTATCCCAGGGTCACCGACCTGCTCGCGGGCGACGGCCTTCTCCGGCTTTTCCCGCGCGACGACTCGGGGCCCGACGACGTGACCAAGGAAGGCCTCAGCTTCCCCTCGTCGAGGTCCATGCGGCTGCAGGTGCTCGCTCGCGGCCAGACCGGGGCCGTCACCGCCCTGGGCTACGCCTCGCTCAGGGGCTACGGAGCGGTCCATCCGACCGTGGCCGAGCTGCGCTTCGGACGGCTTCCCGTCTACGTCGCGAATCCCGAGGGGGGAGGGGAGGGGCCCGACGACGACTACTACCTCGGCTTTATACGGGCCACCGAGGTGGAGACGGTCATCCCCGTGCAGGTCCCCGACGGCTCGGGCGGGGAGCGGATCGAGTTCAGCGTCGGCTACGGCTTCTGCTTCGGGAGGAACGAGACGAAGGCCATCGCGATGAGCCTCCTCGACTACTGCCTGGAATACAAGGACGAGCGCTATCCGACGCACGACGAGGAGTTCGTGCTCCTGCACATCGATTCGGTGGAGGCCACCGGCTTCATCTCGCACCTCAAGCTCCCGCACTACGTGACCTTCCAGTCGAGCCTCGACAGCGCCAGGGCCACCGCCAAGGGGAAGATCGATGAATAGCCTCTATAACTACGCCTTCTTCGACGAGGGCTCCAAGCGGGAGATCCGCCGCGCGATCCTGAAGGCCGTGGCCCTGCCCGGCTACCAGGTCCCCTTCGCCTCGCGCGAGATGCCCATAGCCCGGGGCTGGGGAACGGGCGGCCTGCAGCTCACCCTCTCGCTCGTGGGCCGCTCCGACGTCCTCAAGGTCATCGACCAGGGATCGGACGACTCGGTCAACGCGGTCAACATCCGCAAATTCGTCAGCGGCACCACGGGCGTCGCGGTCACCGAGGACGCCCGTGAGGCGACCATCATCCAGTCCCGCCACCGCATCCCGGAGAGCCCCCTCCGCGAGGGGCAGGTGCTCGTGCTCCAGGTTCCCCTGCCGGAGCCCCTGCGCCTCATCGAGCCGAGCGAGTACAAGACGAAGCGGCTCCACGCGGAGCGGGACTACTCGGGCGCCTACCTCGTCCTCTTCGAGGAGATACAGCGCTACGGCCGCGTGGCCACGGGCGCGGATCACCCCGTCGAGGTCCACGGCCGCTACGTCATGGCCCCGAGCCCCATACCCCGCTTCGACAATCCCAAGCTCGACGGCAACCCGGCCCTGATCCTGCTCGGGGCCGGCCGCGAGAAGAAGATATACGCGGTGCCGCCCTACACGAAGGTGCGCTCCCTCGACTTCGAGGATCAGCCCTTCCGCGTCGAGGACTTCGGCTCGGCCGCCTGCGGGCTCTGCGGGGCCTCGGGCGTCTACCTCGACGAGCTGGTCGATCCCTCGACGGGGAGCAAGACCTGGCGCTGCAACGACACGAGCGAGTGCGCCTCGCGGAGGCGCGCCAGCCAGGAGGCGGCCGATGCGTCCTGAGCGATTTCTGCTCAAGGTTGACTCGCTTTCGAAGAGCTACGGGGAGGGCTGCCCGCGCTGCTCGGGGCCGGGCGCGACGCTGGACCGCAACCACTGCCGACGCTGCGGGACGGTCTACGCGGTGCGCGGAGTCTCCTTCGAACTCTACCCGGGCGAGGTGCTCGGGATAGTCGGGGAGAGCGGCTCCGGGAAATCCACGGTGCTCAATTGCCTCTACTACGACACGGTCGCGAGCTCGGGCTCGGTCTACCTCGGCTCCTATCGGGAGGGGGCCGAGGATGCCCTGGCGGTATCGGCCCAGGCGAAGCGGGCGATACGGAACGAGCTGCTCGGGAAGGTCTACCAGGACCCGGTCGAGGGCCTGCGCATGAAGTTCTCCGCCGTCGCCAACGTGGCCGAGAAGATGATCTGCGCCGGTTCGCGCAACGTGGGGGCGATGGAGGAAAGGGCCAGGCGGCTCCTCGGGCTCGTGAACATCCCCCTCGGCAGGATGGGCGAGGCGCCGGAGCGCTTCTCCGGCGGGATGCGGCAGCGTGTGCAGATAGCGAAGGCCCTGTCCAACAACCCCCCGCTCATTTTCCTCGACGAGGTCACCACCGGCCTCGACCTCTCGGTCCAGGCCAAGGTCCTCGACCTCATCATGGACATACAGCGGGAGTCGGGCGTCGGGATGCTGCTCGTCTCGCACGACCTGGCCGTCGTCCGGATGCTGGCGACCAGGACGATGGTGATGCTGGACGGGCGGATGGTCGAGCAGGGCCTCACCGACCAGATCCTCGAGGACCCCCAGCATCCCTACACGCAAGAGCTCGTGCACTCGCTCTTGTGAAGGAGGAAAGGCGTGCGGATATTCAGCGGGGCGCGAATAGTCACGGAGTCCTCGGTGCTCGAGGGGCACGAGCTGGCCGTGTGCGGCAATCGCATCGCGGCGATAGGGCCGGCGGGGTCCACCCCGCGAAGGGGGGCGGAGATCGTCCAGCTTGACGGAGCCTATCTCATGCCCGGCCTCATCGACATCCACGCGGACTACATCGAGCGGATGGCGGCCCCGCGTCCCACGAGGCTCATGGACTTCGCTCTCGCCGTCAGGGAAGCGGAGCGGGAGCTCGTCACGCACGGCATCACGACCATGTTCCACAGCCTCTCGTTCCACGATTACTCCGAGTTTCTGCTGGGCGAGATACGCCTCCCGGAGCATACGCGGCGCCTCGTGGCCGTCATCTCCGAGGCGCACGACGGGGAGCACCTTATACGCCATCGCCTGCACGCGCGCTTCGAGATAGACAGCGGCGGCCGCCTCCAGGAGCTCCGATCCTATATCGAGGAGGGCAAGGTCCATCTGCTCTCGTTCATGGACCACTCGCCCGGCCAGGGACAGTACCGGAACCTCGAAATCTACCGCAAGACTCTCCAGGGCTACCACGGCATGAGCGACGAGGAGGCGGAGAAGCGCACTCGGGAGGTGATGGCCCGGGAACGGATCGATTTCGACGAGATGGCCTTCCTGGCTCGCTTCGCGAGATCGCGCAATGTCGCGGTGGCGTCGCACGACGACGACAGCGTGGACAAGCTCGCCCTCGTGCGGGACTTCGGTGCGACGATAAGCGAATTCCCCATAATGATCGAGGTGGCGAGGGCCGCTAAGGCCGCGGGCATGCACACTGTCGCGGGGGCGACCAACGTGCTCATGAACGGATCGCATTCCGGGAACATGTCGGCGACGCAGGCCGTCATGGAAGACGTCGTCGACATCCTCTGTTCGGACTACTACCCGGCGGCCCTCCTTCACGCCGTATTCAAGCTGCACTGCGTGAACGGCCTCCCGCTCCATCGCGCCGCGAGCCTCGCCACCATCAACCCCGCGCGCGCCGTGCTCATGGACGGGGAACTCGGATCGCTCGAAGTCGGGAAGAGGGCGGACCTGCTGGCGGTCCGGATGATCGGGGACGACTTCCCCGTCGTCTCGCACGCCGTGATCGACGGATCTACGGTCTTCGTCTCGTCGTATAGGAGATAAGAGCATGGTGAGATTGACTGTCCAACCCCTCGTCCACGAGGGAGCGCGGCTCGAAGGCTCGAACCTCGGCGCGTACACGGAAATCGGGGAGCGTTCCCTGCTGGAGAACTCCAGCGTCGGCGACTTCTCCTACTGCGGGCGCGATTGCATCTTCCAGAACGCCCGCGTGCTCAGGTTCTCGAACATCGCGGCGAGCGTGCGCCTGGGGCCCACGATGCACCCCTTCGACAGGCCCACGCTTCACCATTTCACGTATCGCCGCGAGATGTACGGCTTCGGCGAGAGCGACGCCGCGTTCTTCGCCGCCCGCGCCGCCCGCGTCTGCGTCGTGGGCAACGATACCTGGATCGGCCACGGCGCCATCGTCATGCCCGGGGTGTCCGTCGGGGACGGGGCGGCGATCGGCTCGGGGGCGGTCGTGACGAAGGACGTGCCTCCCTTCGCGGTGGCGGCCGGCGTGCCCGCCCGCGTCATCAAGATGCGCTTCCGCGAGGAGCTCGCCTCGGAAATGTCACGGATCGCCTGGTGGGACTGGGACTACGAGCTCATCAAGGAGAGGTTCGACGACTTCCTCCTGTCTCCCGAGGAATTCGTCGAGAAGCATCGAGGGTCCGGGGCATGAGCGATATGCTCAGGGCCGAGGGGCTTGGGAAGACCTTCCACGTGCACGCCCTCGACAAGACCATCAAGGCCTGCGAAGGCATCAACTTCTCACTGTCCCGCGGCGAGTTCATCGGCATCACCGGCCCCTCGGGCTCCGGGAAGTCTAC
>JAJXZP010000137.1 GCA_021779995.1 bacterium
AGGCGCGCGCAGCTTTCGCAGAGAGCGAGATCGCCCGAGCGCGGGTCTTCCCCTTCCGAGTGCCGGGCGCCGGCATTGCGTCGTATGAAAACCGCGGCTTCGCGTTTTCCGCACTGGGCGCAGATCACGGAAAGGACTATATCTGATGCCATGGTAAAAGTATAGCGATTCCGCTATTATCCGCGTGGAGGATTTGCATGAAATCCGTACGGATCAAGATACTCCTTCTCTGCATCGCCTCGATAACCGCTACCGCCCCTCTCTTCGCCCTCCCGGGTACGATCGTGATCGGTGCTCTGAAGGGTCCGACAGGCATCGGCATGGTGCGCTTGTTCGACAGCCCCCCGAGCCTGCCCGGTAATCTCAAGCTCGAGACGATCGCGGTGCCCAGCGCCGATATCATGGTCGCGAAGGTGATCGGCGGCGAATACGATGCCGCGGTTCTACCCGTCAACATGGCGGCGAAGCTCTACTCCGCAGGCATACCGATCCGTCTGGCGGCGATCGTCGGGAATGGAATGGTGTCCTTCCTCACCTCAGATCCCTCGGTCTCGTCGCTTGCGGACCTTCGCGGCAAAGAGATCGCCGTCGCGGGGCAAGGGGCCACACCTGACTATCTGCTGCGCTTTCTGCTCGAACGCGCGGGCATCGATCCGAATACCGACCTTCGCCTCAGTTATTCGCTCCCCTATCCCGAGGCGGCCGAGGCCTTGGCGGGCGGCAAAATACGATATGCGGTCCTGCCCGAGCCCTTCTCGACGCTCGCCCTCAAGGCCAATCCGGCCCTGCGCTCCCCGATCGATCTCGGGGCCTTGTGGACCCGGGCCACGGGTCAGGTCTCCTATCCGATGTCGGCCCTGGTGGTGAGCGATCGCCTCGCCCAGTCCCATCCCGCCGCCGTGGCTCGGTTGTTGGCGGCCTATGCAGACTCGATCGCCTGGGTGGTGGCTCACCCTCGCGAGGCCGGCCTCCTCGTCGAGAAGCACGATCTGGGGCTCAAAGCGTCGATAGCGACGGCGGCGATTCCCCGCTCGAATTATGTCTTCGAGACCGCAGCCCATGCGCGAGGAGCCGTCGAGGCGCTGCTTTCCGTGTTCCTCGCGACCGCGCCGGCCTCCATTGGGGGCAAACTTCCCGATCCAGCCTTCTATGCATCCTTCGATTGAGTCAAAGCGGCCGCGATTTTCCCGGCTTCTCGTCGCCTCTGCGGCGGTCCTGCTCTTTCTCCTCGCGTGGAAGGCCGCGGCCGAAGCGATCGGCAAGGACATCATTCTGCCTCCGCCGGAACGGGTCCTGGGCATAGCCTCGACGCTGTATCCGACGAAATTGTTCCTCGACGCCCTGGCGGGGACCTTCCTGCGGGGGCTGACCGCCTTCGGCTTTTCCGTGGCCGTGGGTATCGCGGCCGGACTCGCCGCCGGAATCTGGCCGCTCGTCGACGCGGTGCTTGCCCCTTTTCTTACCCTGATCAGGGCTACCCCCATACTCGCCCTCATTCTTCTCGCCCTGCTCTGGTTTCCTTCCGGATTCGTGCCCATTTTTTCCGCATTTCTCATGGCTTTCCCCGTGATGGCTACGAGTGCGGCCGAAGGCGCCCGGGCGGCGGATTCGCGGCTCCTCGAGATGGCCTCGCTCTTCCGCGTCCCCCGCCGATCGGTGTTCTTCCAGCTGAGGCTGCCCGCGGCGGCGCCGCAGCTCTTGGCCGGGGCGAGAAGCGCCCTGGGTCTGTCGTGGAAGGTCGTGGTAGCCGGTGAAGTGCTGAGCCAACCGCTCCACGCTCTCGGGACCGGTATGCAGAACGCTCGCGTGATGCTCGAGACGGGGCAGGTATTCGCCTGGGCGTTCGCCTCGGTCATTCTCTGCGGACTGACCGAATGGGTCTTCAACCGTGCGGCGAAGCGGACGGCTCGACATGGACTATGAACTACGATCCGTGTCCGCCTCCTACGGGAGCGAACCCGTCCTCTGCGACATTTCCCTGAGCTTCGCGCCCAAATCCATCACCGTGATACTTGGCCCTTCGGGCTGCGGCAAATCGACCCTGCTCAATGTCATAGCCGGGCTCAAGGTTCCGGAAGGCGGCGCGCGGCTGGGTTTCGACGCTGCCCGATTCTCCTATGCCTTCCAGGATCCCCGGCTCCTTCCCTGGATGAGGGCCCGGGACAATGCGATTTTCGCCCTTCTCGGCGCGATGGATCGCGAAGAAGCCGGCGGACGGGTCGATCGCTTCATGCAGGCCGCGGGACTGGCCGAAGCCGCGGATCGGCTTCCGTCCGCGCTGTCAGGCGGCATGAAACAGCGGCTTTCCCTGGTGCGCGCGTTCTCCTTCCCATCCGAGCTCCTCCTGCTGGATGAGGCCTTCCAGGCGGTGGATCTGAGGACGAAGCTGGAGCTCATGGACGTGTTTCTGGAACTATGGCGCGAAGAAGAGCGGACGGTCGTCTGCGTGACCCACGACATCGACGAGGCTGTCTATCTGGCGGACCGCGTCGTCGTGCTCTCCGATCGTCCCGCACGGGTACTAGATCAGTTCACGGTCGAGGTGCCGCGGGACGAGCGCGCGCTCGGCGCCGGAGTCACGATGGAGGCCGAAGCCCGCCTGTACCGCGCAGTGCTGTCCCGGCCGGACTTCGTCTAGACCGCCCGGCGCTTTCCGTTCCGCCCCCCCGCCTTGCGCTCGAGGGCCGAATGAACAGCCTGCAGGAGCTGCGACTCGGTAAAGGGTTTGGCGAGGAACCGCCCCGCCACATCGGGATCGCCCGCGCGTTCCGGATGGCCCGAAACGAACAGCACTTCCATCGCCGGCAGCATCGCGCAAAGGCGCCGGGACAGGGAGTAGCCGTCCATGAAGGGCATCACCACATCGGAGACGAGCAGGTCGATCGGCTTGCCGTGACTCTCGGCTATGAGCAACGCCTCGCCCGCGTTCGACGCGGCGAGGACTCTATGACCTATCCTGGAAAGGAATCGTACGGCGAGCGAACGGATGGTCTCATCATCGTCTACGAAGAGGATGGTGGAACGTATCGAAGACCGATCGGCGACACCCTCAAGTTCCGAGGGCTGTTCTCCCTGCGACGTCTCGAGCGAAGGAAGCCAGGCGGAAAATTTCGACCCCAGTCCGATTTCTGATTCGCAGCCCACCGCCCCGCCGGCTTGCTTGACGATGCCGTAGACGGTCGAGAGGCCGAGCCCGGTGCCGCGCTCTCCGGGCTTCGTCGTGAAAAACGGCTCGAAGATGCGATCCCGGATGGACGTGGGTATGCCCTCCCCCGTGTCGACCACGTCGAGGACCACGTACTCTCCCGGCGGAAGCGTGTCGATGCCGACCGTACGAGGGGAATCGATGCGGAGATCTCTCGTCTGGATACTGAGCTGTCCACCCCGGGGCATGGCATCTCGGGCGTTTACGGCGAGGTTGAGAAGTATCTGCTCGACCTGGATGGGATCGATCATGACGGCGGATCGAATCGAGGCCAGCGAAAGCGAAAGCGCTATGTTTTCGCTCAACAGTCGACGCAGCATCTTTTCGGTATCGAGGACGAGCGTGTTGATATCGACACGGCGGGGAGAAACCGGCTGCCGCCTCGAAAAGGCCAGCAGCTGCCGGGTGAGGTTTCCTGCCCGGGCAGCCGCGCTGCGGATGCCTTCGACATCGTCCTTGGCTTCCTGCATATCCGGAATTTCCTCCGCGAGGAGATTGGCATATCCCAGGATGGCGGTCAGGATATTGTTGAAGTCGTGGGCGATCCCGCCCGCAAGTCGGCCCACAGCCTCCATTTTCTGAGCCTGGAGAAGACGTTCCTCGAGCCTTCTGCGCTCGGTCGTATCGGTGATCTCGCCTTGCAGTCCGACCACGGCCCCGCTCCCATCGATGACTGCGGCCGCGTTGAGGAGGACGAGCAGATCCTGCCCCTGCACCGTTCGCAGGAAAAGCTCGGATAGCTCGAGACGGTGCGCCTCCGCGAGCCCCTGGCGAAACGACTCCCACGCCGCCTGATCTGGGAAAAATCTGTCGAGGGGCGGAAGCGCCTCGTCCGGTCCGAGACCGACGAGGCGCCTGAAGGCCGGGTTGGCGTCGGTGATCCGGCCGTCGCGGTCGGCCAGAAAATTCCCGGAAATGCCCTCCATGAACAATTTGCGGAAACGCTCCTCGCTCTCGCGCAATCTCGATTCCATGGCTGCGCGGTAGAGCGCCATTTCGATGGCCGTCTTGAGTTCGCGCTCCTCGAAGGGCTTTAAGAGGTAGCCGAAGGGCTGCGTGAGTTTTGCCCGCTCTATCGTCTCGTCGTCGGCGTAGGCGGTGAGGAGCACGACGGGCGTTCGATAGCTCTCATGGATGCGGCTCGCGGTCTCGACGCCGTCGAGTTCGCCGCGAATCTTGATGTCCATGATGATGAGTTCGGGATCGAGTTCTTCGTAGCGCGCCAGGAGTTCCTCGCCCGAAGAAAAAATGCCGGCGATGCGGTATCCGGACCGTTCAAGAAAACTGCGAATATCGAGGGCTACGATATACTCGTCTTCGACGATCGCTATGCCCGGCATGGGAGTCTAGCCTCGTCCCTTTCGCGCCGCGGGCACGACGCCGCGCGCTCTCACCATGGGTCCATCCGCATTTCGCCTGGACGGACCGCTGTCGCGGTCTTGAGGGCCTGGTCGATGTCGAGGATGACGATGAATCGATCGCCGTGTCGTCCGATGCCCGCCACGAGTTCGTCGTCGACTTTGGCGCCTATCTGCGGAGGTCGCTCGATCTGGGATGGAGATAATTCGATAACCTCAAGGACCTTGTCGGCCAGCATTCCGATGGTGAGATCCTCCGCGCCGTAGCGGATTCTCAGCACTACTATGGCCGCCGCATTTTCGGTCGGCGCGGCGTCCACGCCGAAGCGGACCCGGAGGTCGGCCACCGGGATCACGGCTCCGCGATAGTTGATGACTCCCTTGAGATACGCGGCGGCCTTGGGCACCCGGGTGATCGTCGCCGTCTCGAGAACGACCTCGACCCGCTCGACTTCCACGGCGAACAGTTCGTCGGCGAGTTCGAAGGTGAGATACCGGCCGAGACCTTCAGCGTTCATCCCGAGGCCTCACTCGGCCACTTTTCTGACGATGCCGAGAAGCTTGTCCGCGTTGAAAGGCTTCACGATCCAGCCCGTGGCTCCGGCCTCCTTGCCTTCGTTCATCTTCGATCCCTGCGACTCGGTGGTCAGGACGATGATGGGCGTGAACTTGAACTTCGGAAGCTCGCGTGCCCGCTTGATGAACGAAATGCCGTCGAGATTGGGCATGTTGACATCGGTGAGTATGAGATCGAGCTTCTCGATCGTTTCCAGACGGGTGAGCGCCTCCATGCCGTCGGTGGCCTCGAAGGTTTCGTAGCCTTCCTGGTTCAGGATGAACGAGATGCTCTGACGGATGGCGGCGGAGTCGTCGACGATCAGGATCTTCTTGGCCATAGCTGTATCCTCCTTGCTGGTGCACCACCGGGGAGTGCTGCGCGATTGACGCAATAATCGGGACTCCACGTATGGTCCCGGACCCGCAATCGGGTCAAAGAGCCCTTCTCTGCACTGCGGGGGCGATTTCGTCCAGTCCCATCACCGCATCCACACCGCCGAGCTTGATTGCCTCGTTGGGCATGCCGAAGACGACGCAGGACGACTCGTCCTGGGCGAAGGTGAAGGCGCCCGCGTCGTGCATTTCCTTCATGCCTCGCGCCCCATCGTCGCCCATGCCGGTCATGATAACCCCGATCGCGTTCTTGCTCGCGTATCGCGCGGCGGAACGGAAGAGCACATCGACGCTCGGTCGGTGCCGGCATACCAGCGGACCGTCCTTCACCTCGACATAGTACCTCGCGCCGGAACGTTTTAACAGCGTGTGCCGATTCCCCGGCGCGATGAGCGCCCGGCCGCGGATGACGGTATCGTTGTCCTCGGCCTCTTTCACGCTGATGCGGCAGAGACCGTCGAGTCGTTTTGCGAAAGCGGCGGTGAAGTGCTCGGGCATGTGCTGGACGATGACGATTCCGGGAGCATCCTCGGGGAAGGCTTCGAGGAACTCGCGCAGCGCCTCGGTGCCGCCCGTGGAGGCTCCGACCACGACGATTTTTTCCGTCGTTTCGACGAATACCCGCGAATCGGGCTTCGGGAGCATCACGTCCGCGGTGAGCTTGGGGGCGACCTCCGGCAGGACCGATCGCGGCCTCGGCCGCCCGAGCCCTTTCCTTGACAGATGAGCCGCCTTCACCGAGTCGCAGATGCGCACCTTCGATTCCTCGAGGAATTGCTTGGTACCGAGCTTGGGCTTCTGGATGATCTCGACGGCTCCGTATTCCAGGGCGCGGATCGCGTTGCCCGAGCCTTCGTCGGTCTTGCTCGAGCAGACCACCACCGGAATGGGATCCCGTTCCATGATCGTCTTGAGGAAGGAGAGGCCGTCCATCCTCGGCATTTCCACGTCGGTGATGATCACGTCGGGCCGCTCGCTTTCGAGCCGTTTTAGCGCGAAAATGGGATCGGACGCCACCGCCATGACCTCGAGAGCCGGATCGGCTTCGAGCACTTCCTTGAGCGTTTGGCGGACCACCGCCGAGTCGTCGACTATCATCACCCGTATCGGCTTCTGCATGCCTGCCGCTTTCCCCGCTAGGTGCGGACGTAGATCGTCGGGGCGACCCCGCGAAGCGGGATATCCATCCCCGCGAGGGTCTCGGAATGGCCGAGCACCAGATAGCTTCCTTCTCGAAGGTGGTCCGACAGGCGGCGCAGGATGGATTCCTGGACTTTCCGCTCAAAATAGATGATGACGTTACGGCAGAATATCACGTCGAACTCGCCGTCTGTGTCGTAACGCTCGTCCATGAAATTTATCCGCGCGAACCGCACCTTCGCCCGGATATCCGGTTTCATGCGCACGAGAGCCCGGCCGCGGTCGCGGCTTCGAAGCATGTATCGCTTCTTGTAGCTCATGGGTACCGCCTCGACCTTGCTTTCGTCGTAGACCGCCTCGACCGCCGTTTCGAGGACCTGGGTGGAAAGATCGCTCGCGAATATTTTGTACTGGAAGCGCGGAACCGACTGGCGATATTCCTCGAGCACCATGGCGAGCGTATACGGTTCTTCCCCGGTCGAGCAGCCCGCCGACCAGACGAGCAGGGGGCGGGCAATACCCGCGCCCAAGCGCCGCTCGAGATCGGGAACGACGCGCTCGATGAGAAAATCGAAGTGATCGGGCTCGCGGAAGAAGTCGGTCTTGTTGGTAGTGACCGCGTCGATCATGCTGATGAGCTCGGTCTCGCGCCCTTCGGGCGAAAATACATAGTCCACGTAGGTCTTGAAGGAGGGCAGGCCGAATTTCCTGAGCCGCTTCTGCAGGCGCGACTCCAGCATGACGCGCTTGCTCTCGGGCATGCGGATGCCGAGTTCGCCCTCGATGTACTGAGCCAGCTTGCGAAAATCGTTGTCCGAGAGGACGGCGGTTCCGGGTATGAAAGCGCCGGCGCCCCGGTCGGCAGCGGTCAT
>JAJXZP010000006.1 GCA_021779995.1 bacterium
GAAGATCGCCCGCCGCGATCGCGTTTCGCGGCGACGAAGCGCGTCGCGCTTCGTCGGGGCCCCTGGGCCGCTCGCCATCGGCAGGCGATTCATCAGTAGGCCCTCGCGAAGATCGCCCGATGGCGAGCGGCTGCGCCGCAGAGGCAGCACTTCCCGGAGACGCCTTCCTGCCGGTCCAGCGGCAGGCAGCGGATCGTCACCTTGGCCTCGGCCTTGAGCGCGGCCTCGCAGTCGCGGCCGCCGCACCAGAGCCCCTCGGCGAAGCCGCCGGTCGCGCCCGCCGTGCCGGCATCCTCGCCCTGGTCCGCTCCGTAGAAGGCCAGAAGCTCCGCGCGGTCCGACACCACCTTGGTGTTCGCCTCGCGGAAGGCCCTGGCCCGGTCGTAGAGGTTCTTCTGGATGGCGTCGAGGAGCTCCCGAGCCGCGGCGCCAAGGGCCACGGCCTCGATCGGAGCCTTCTCGCCCGTGTCGCGGCGCGCGACCATGGCCTTGCCCGCCTCCAGGTCGCGCGGCCCGATCTCGATGCGCAGGGGCACCCCGTTCATCTCGTGCTGGGCGAACTTCCAGCCGGGACTCTGCGTGTCGTCGGTGTCGAAGATCGCGCGCACGCCCGCGGCCTTCAGGTCGGCGAGAATCTTCTCGCCGTAGGCCAGCACCGCCGCCTTCGTGTCGTTCTTGTAGATCGGGACGATGACCGCCTGATCCGGGGCGAGACTCGGCGGCAGCACCAGGCCCTTGTCGTCCGAGTGCGTCATGATCACCGCGCCGATGAGGCGGGTCGAGGTGCCCCAGCTCGTGGCCCAGGCGTAGTCGAGCTTGCCGTCGCGGGTCTGGAACTGCACGTCGAAGGCCTTCCCGAAGTTCTGCCCCAGGAAGTGGCTCGTCCCCGCCTGCAGGGCCTTCTTGTCCTGCATCATCGCCTCGATCGAGTAGGTCGCCACCGCGCCCGCGAACTTCTCGGCCTCGCTCTTGCGGCCCGCGATCACCGGCAGGCAGAGGTGGCGCTCGACCACATCGCGGTAGACCTCGAGCATCTTCATCGTCTCCTCGACCGCCTCGGCCTCGGTCTCGTGGGCCGTGTGCCCCTCCTGCCAGAGGAACTCCGCCGTGCGCAGGAAGAGCCGCGTGCGCTTTTCCCAGCGCATCACGTTGGCCCACTGGTTGTAGAGCAGGGGCAGGTCGCGGTAGGACTGGATCCAGTTCTTGTACATCGACCAGATGATCGTCTCGCTGGTGGGCCGGACGACCAGCGGCTCGTCGAGTTCCTCGCCGCCGCCGATCGTGACCACCGCCAGCTCGGGCGCGAAGCCCTCGACGTGCTCCGCCTCCTTCTTGAGGAAGCTCATCGGGATGAGCAGCGGAAAGTAGGCGTTCTGGTGCCCGGTCTCCTTGAAGCGCCGGTCCATCTCCGCCTGGATGCGCTCCCAGATCGCGTAGCCCCGAGGCCGGATCACCATGCAGCCCTTGACCGGGCTGTAGTCCGCGAGCTTCGCGTTCAGGACGATGTCGATATACCACTGCGAGTAATCGACGCCGCGGGGGGTGATCTTCTCTGCCATAGGAGCTACCTCATTGCGACGAAAGATGCGCCACTATAGCGCAGCAGGCGAGGGGAGGTCAAAAGGGGGAGTGCGGCTCCTTCTTCGGGACAGGACTCCCTGCATCGCTCTGAAGGCGCGGCCAATCCACGCCGCTTCCTTTTCGCGAGCGCGATGTCCTCCCTCGGCACTCGGGGAGTCCTGCGGACCGTATCCAGGCGGTCGCGGCCGACGGTCGCTACTCCCCCTCGCTGCGGCGTCCTCGCCGGGGCGCGTCTGCGGCGGGCAGCCGCGTCGCGTGGCGTGGGGCGCCCCGGCTCCGGTCGCCTTCGCTACCCCCACTCGTGCCGAGGGCGCGCCCGGTTCCGGTGCCTGGGCTCGATTTCGGCCATGTCGACGGCATATAGTGCGCAGGACAGCGAGATTCTGTAGTTTTTGCCTGATCGAACGGATGCGAACACTCATCGTAGACGATGGCCCATAGTGACGGAGGTTCGGGGTGTCTGACTGGCTCGGCGCTATCTGCGAAGTCGATGGAATCGACATACACTACACGAGAACCGGAGGGGGCAAGCCACCCGTGATGTTATTGCATGGGCTGGCTGCCAACGGGCTCACCTGGACCTCCGTGGCGCGCGCTCTCGAGGGAGATTATGACGTGATCATGCCGGATGCCCGAGGCCATGGAAGGTCGAGCGCTCCCGCCCATGGCTATCGATATGACGACCATGCGCGCGATGTGGTCGGACTCATACGGGCGCTCGGCCTTCATCGTCCCATCTTGGTCGGGCACTCGATGGGCGGCATGACGGCCGCCCTGGTGGCAGGAAGAAACCCCAAGCTCCTCCGTGGTCTCGTCCTGGCCGATCCGTCGTTTTTGACTCTCAAGCGACAACGCGAGCTGCAGAGCAGCGACGTGGCCGCTCAGCATCGGCGAACTCTCGATCTGTCCTTCGATCACGTTCTGGCGGACATGCGGACCCGGCACCCCGATCGCTTGCCGGAGACGCTCGAACTGCTCGCCAGGGCGCGACTTCAGACCAGCATGAGCGCGTTCGATGTCCTCACGCCGCCCAATCCCGACTATCACGACCTTGCCGGCACGATCGACGTTCCGAGCCAGCTGATCATCGCCGGCTCCGGCGTCGTCACGGAAGCTGCCGCGACCGAGCTCGAACGCGCCAATCCGCGCTTTCAGGTCCGACAAATCCGAGAAGCCGGCCACGGACTTCACTACGACCAGCCGGATAGTTTCGCGGCGATCGTCACGTCGTTCTTGCATTCGATCGTGTAAAAAGGCCGTGAAGATAGTGGAGCGGATGAGGCGGTCGAGGTACGTGAGGTAGGCGCGCCGCACGAGGCGTCCGGGGCGTCACGCTCGGGCGCCGGTCTTCTTCCCTGCAGGTGGCGATCGTGGCCGTAGAACTCGCGATGGCACAGCTGCGCACGAGATAATTCCTTCGCTTCACCGGCCGGAGGGCTCCGCTGGATGCCTGGAGATTCTGTCGATGACCGCCAAGCCCAGTATTATTTCAAATGAAATTATAAATTGACAAAACGTAATGATTTGAGTATGATTCGCTCGATGATTTTCGATATTCAAAGGTTTTCCACCCACGACGGGCCAGGCATCCGGACGGTCGTCTTTTTCAAGGGTTGTCCCTTGGCCTGCGCCTGGTGCGAGAACCCGGAAAGCCAGTCGCCGAGGCCTGAGCTGCTCTACACCAAAGCCCAGTGTATCGGCTGCCATTCCTGTCTGCAGGCCGACAACGGCGGAGCGGTGCAAAGCGATCCCGGAGGCGGGATCCTGGTCGACCGGAGTGTCGAGCCGCCGGCCTCGCTCGAGTCCGTCTGCCCGGCGAGGGCGCTCAGGATCGCCGGCCGCGAGGCTTCGGTCGCCGAGATCCTGGCCGAGGTCCGCAAGGACCTGAGTTTCTTCGCCACGTCGGGCGGCGGGCTGACCCTCTCGGGCGGGGAGCCCCTGGCCCAGATCGACCTGGCCGAGGAGCTGCTCGGAGCCGCCGCGGCCGAGGGCCTCGATATCGCGATCGAGACCTGCCTGGCGGTCGGCCGGAAGGCCGTCGAGCGAGTCGCCGATCTGCCGCTCCACTGGCTCGCCGACCTGAAGCACGTCGAGCCCGAGGCCTTCCGCCGGGGGACCGGGGGCGAGGTCGAGCTCACGCTCGGGAACCTGCGCTATCTGGCCGAGCGCGGCGTCGATCTGTCCCTGCGCGTGCCGGTCGTGCCCGGCTTCAACGACGACGAGGCCTCCATGCGCGGCATCCTGGAGTTCGCCGCGGCCCTGCCGCGCCCCGCCTTGCCGCGCCCTGCCGCCGCGGGACCGGTCGGCGGAACGGGGCCAGCCGGCGGAACGGGGTCGGTAGCCGGGCGCCACCTCGATCTCCTGCCCTACCACGACCTCGCGGCAGGCAAGTACGCCGCCCTGGGCCGCGAGTATCCCTACCCCCTCGGGCTGCGGCTCGAAGCCGGGTTCGTCGAGACCTGCGCCGAACTGGGACGATCCCTCGGTTTGGACATTTCCCTAGGAGGATGAGATGAACGAGCGACTCGAACGGCTGAAGGATCGGATACTCTCGGCCACGCCGACGCTGTGCACCGAACGGGCGCGAATCTACACGGCCGTCTACCGGGAGAACGAGGCCCTGCCCGTGGCCCGCAAGCGCGCCCTCGCGCTCCGCAGGACGCTCGAGGAGAGCTCGATCTATATCGGCGAGGACGAACTCATCGTCGGAAATACCGCCTCCCGGCCCAAGGCCGCGGCCATATTCCCGGAGTATTCCGTGAATTGGCTCCTGAACGAGATCGACGGCATCGACAACCGTCCCGCCGAGTCCTACGCGGCCACGGACGGGCAGAAGGCCGAGATCAAGGCGCTCTGCGCCTGGTGGAAGGGCAAGACCCTGCAGGACCGGGCCGAGGCCAATTTCAGCCCCACGCTCAAGGCCATCAACGATTCCGGCATCGTCCACGCCGAGGGGAACATGACCACCGGCGACGGGCATGTCGCCGTCAACATGTTCCGCGTGCTCGAGCTCGGGATCGGCGGCTACGCGGCCTACGTCGGGCGCATGGACGGGGCCCTCGACCCCACGCGCTACGAGGATCTCAAGAAGCGGCAGCTCTACCTCGCCATGCTCGACGCCCTGGCCGGCCTCGCGGCCTGGATCCGCAGGTACGAGGCCGAGGCGCGCCGCCAGGCCGCCTCCTGCGCCGATCCCGCCCGGAAGGCCGAGCTCGAGACGATCGCGCGGAGCTGCGCGGCGGTCGCGGAGAGCCCGCCCTCGGGCTTCCGCGAGGCCCTGCAGCTGAGCTGTTTCGTCCAACTTGTCCTCCAGATCGAGTCGAACGGCCACTCGGTCTCCCTGGGGCGGCTGGACCAGTACCTCTTCCCCTTCTACCGGAAGGACGCGGAGGCCGGGCTCATCTCGAGCGAGGCGGCGAAGGAGCTGCTTTCCTGCGCCTGGCTCAAACTCCTCGCGGTGAAGAAAGTCCGCTCCTGGTCCCACACGCGCTTCTCCGCGGGAGGGCCCCTGTACCAGAACGTGACCATCGGCGGCCTCACCCGCGACGGGCGCGACGCGGTCAACGAGCTCTCCTTCCTCATCCTCGAGTCGGTCGGCGACATGAAGCTCACCCAGCCGAACCTCTCCGTCCGCTACCACCGGGGCATGTCGAGGGAGTTCCTGGCGGCGGCGATCGAGGTGATCCGCAAGGGCTTCGGCATGCCGGCCTTCAACAACGACGAGATCGTCGTGCCCGGCATGCTGAAGCTGGGCGTGAGCCTGGAGGACGCGCGCGACTACTCGGCCATCGGCTGCATCGAAGTGGCGGTGCCGGGCAAGTGGGGCTACCGCACCACGGGCATGAGCTTCCTCAACCTGATGCGCGTCTTCCTGGCGACCCTGAATGACGGGAAGGATACCAAGACCGGACAGACCTTCCACGGCGGCACCGGAATCCTCGAATCCTTCAAGGACTTCGACGGGCTGATGGCGGCCTGGAAAGAGCAGCTCGCCTACTACGCGGGAGCCTCGGTGGGCATCGACGTCGCCGTCGACTCGGCCCTCGAAGAGCTCGTGCCCGACCTCCTGTGCTCCACCTTCACGGACGACTGCGTGGCCCGCGGCAAGCACCTGAAAGAGGGTGGGGCGGTCTACGACTGGGTCTCCGGCCTCCAGGTCGGGATCGCCAATCTCGGCAACTCCCTGGCCGCGATCCGGAAGTTCGTGTTCGACGAGCGCAGCGTCGCTCCCAAGGAACTCATGGCCGCCCTGGAGTCGGACTTCGCCGGTCCCGCCGGAGAGCTTCTCAGGCTCAGACTCCTCAATCAGGCGCCCAAGTACGGCAACGACGAGGACTACGTCGACGAGCTGGTGGTCGAGGCCTACGGCGCCTACGTCGGCGAGATGGCCACGTACCGCAACACGCGGCACGGGCGCGGGCCCGTGGGCGGCGGCTACTACCCCGGGACCTCTTCGATTTCGTCCAACGTGCCCTCGGGCTCGGTCGTGCCGGCCACGCCGGACGGGCGCAAGGCCTGGACGCCGCTGGCCGAGGGCTGCTCGCCCACCCAGGGCACCGACACCCGCGGCCCCACGGCCGTCTTCAAGTCGATCGCGAAGCTCCCGACCATGGACATCTTCGGGGGCGTGCTCCTCAACCAGAAGCTGACGCCCCAGATGCTCTCGGGCGAGGCTCAGCGCGACAAGCTGATCGCCCTCCTCAGGGCCTTCTTCGACGAGCTTCGGGGCTGGCACGTCCAGTACAATATCGTCTCGCGCGAGACCCTCCTCGACGCGAAGCGGCACCCGGCGAAGCACCGGGACCTGGTCGTGCGGGTGGCCGGCTACTCGGCCTACTTCAACGACCTCGCCGAAGAGACTCAGGACGACATCATCGCCCGGACCGAACAGGTGCTGTGATGGCCGCGAAAGCCGGGCGTTACCGGATCGGCGTGGACCTCGGGGGAACCAAGCTCGCGGTCGGGGTCGTGGACTCGGGCGGGAAGATAGTCGGGGAGGCGGTGACCTACGACCACAAGGGCCTGGGCGAGGAGGAGGTGCTGCGCCGCATCGAGCGGAACGTCGACGACGCTCTCGCCGCGGCCGGCGTCGCGCGCTCCGACGTCAAGGGCGTCGGCGTCCTCTTTCCCGGCCACATCCGCTGGCCCGAGGGCGTGACCCTCACCTCCTCCAACCTGGCGGGCTTTAAGGGCTTTCCGCTCCGCGAGCGGACGGAGGCCCTGCTCGGCATACCCTGCCTGGCGGACAACGACGCCAATGCCCAGACCCTGGGCGAGTTCCGCTACGGGGCGGGCGTCGGGATCGACCCCATGGTCTTCGTGACCGTGTCCACCGGGATCGGCGGGGGCATCATCATCGACGGCAAACCCTACCGCGGCTTCACCGGGACGGCCGGCGAGTTCGGCCACATGATCGTCGACGCCTCGGGCGGCCAGCGCTGCACCTGCGGGAATGAAGGCTGCCTCATGGGCGCGGCCTCGGGCCTGGCGATCCCCGAGGCGGCCAGGCGCACGGCGGACAAGCTGGCCGCGGCCGGCTCCTGCGCCGACCTCCCCGCAGGCTGCGAAGACTACTCCGCGCTCGACGGAGCCCTGCTGGCCTCGGGCTGCGCCGACGGCAACGAGCTTTGCCGGGCGGTGGTGGAGGAGTTCGCGCGCTACCTCGGCATCGGCATGTACAATATTTTCCAAATGCTCAATCCGGGGGCCGTCGTGCTCGGGGGCGGACTCCTGAATCTGCCCGAGTTCTTCTTCGAGACCGCGGTCGCCACCTGCTACGCGCTCGCTGGCGGCATGATGTACGACCGGATGGAGATCAAGCGAGGGCTCCTCGGCGTGAGGGCCGGCGTGCTCGGGGCCGCCTCGCTCTTCGAGGCCTGAGCGCGGCCGCTGCCGGGCCCGACCCGACCCTG
>JAJXZP010000248.1 GCA_021779995.1 bacterium
GTCCACCTCGACGCAGAGCGCGCGGGGGCGCAACGGCGACGCCGGGTATCGCACCGCCGCCACCGCGGCCGGCGCGGCGCAGCCGTACACCCGGGATGCGGCTCCGACCGGCGGCTCCTCCGGCGCACCGTCCCGGGCCGCCTCGATCAAGGTCAAGGCCGCGCGCGACAGCTCGCGCGACGCCCGCCTGAAGGGCTACGAAGGCGACCCCTGCCCCGTCTGCGGCCACCTCACCCTCGTCCGCAACGGAACATGCCTCAAGTGCGAAACCTGCGGCAGCACGACCGGGTGTAGCTGAACTGAGAGGCAGCAGGTTTCGCACGTGAGGTTGCGGGACACCGCGGAAGCGCGCGAGCGCTTCCGCGCCGCCGGAGCGCACAGCGCGACGGCGAGAGACCTGCGGCAGCACGACCGGTTGCAGTTAAGGTTTTCAACGCAGCACGACCTTATCTCGGGTCTCGCATTTCAGGTTCACGGAATTCGCGGAAGCGCGCGAGCGCTTCCGCGCCGCCGGAGCGCTCGGCGCGACGGCGAGCGACGGCGCCGACGGAGCGGCAGCGCGACGGCGCCTACCCGACTTTGTACACCCGAGCCTCCCAAGGCATTAGCGCATCGGCCGGCCTTCCGGCGCCTCGCGGGGCGCTCGACAGAAGCAGCGCGAGGCGCGTAAGCGATCTGGCGTCGGCGATGTCCGCGGGAAGCCTCGCCTCGCCGCTCGACATGTTGATCGCGACGAGGAGCCGCTCGCTCCCGTCGTCGCGGAAGTAGGCGAAGAGGGCGGGATCGTCCCGGGCGATCAGCTCGAAGTCGCCGTACACGAGGCAGAGGTGATCCTTGCGGAAGCGGATCATCCGCCTGAGGAAATGCAGGACCGAGTCTTCGTCGGCCTCGGCGCGCTCGACGTTCAGCTCGGGATAATTGGGGTTGAGGCCGATCCAGGGCCGCGCGCCGCTGAAGCCGGCGTTGCGGCTCGCGTCCCACTGCATGGGCGTGCGCGAATTGTCGCGGCTCATGTAGTGGATGGAAGCGAGCGCTCGCTCGGGCGCCGCCCCGCCCTCAACCGCCCGTCGGTAGTAATTGAGCGTCTCGATGTCGCGGTACTCCTCGATCGATGGAAAGGCGACATTCGTCATGCCGATCTCCTCGCCCTGGTAGACGTACGGGGTGCCGCAGAGCGAGAGGTCGAGGGCCAGGAGCGCCTTCGCCGACTGGACCCGATATCGCCGGTCGTCGCCGAAGCGGGACACCGAACGGGGCTGGTCGTGGTTCATGAGGAAGTTCGAGTTCCAGGCCTTGCCGAACATCCCGACCTGCCAGCGCTCGATTATGGTCTTGAACTCGACCAGATCGATCGGGCGCTGCTTCCATTTGTCGCCGGCGACGTAGTCCACGCCCATGAGCTCGAACTGAAAGGCCATGTCGAGCTCGCCGCGATCCTCTCCCACGAGCTCGACGGCGTTCTCGATCGTGGTGCCCGGAGCCTCGCCCACGGTCATCGCGTCGAAGCCGTCTATGGCCTCGCGCCGCATTTCCCTGATGAACTCGTGGAGCCGGGGACCGTAGATGTAGGGCGCGGTGGGGGCGAACATGCCCTCCCCCGGCTCGAGGTCGCGGTACGAGGGGTCCTTGGACAGCAGGGTGATCACGTCCATGCGGAAGCCGTCAACGCCGCGCTCGAACCAGCGCCGCATCATCGCGTAGACGGCGTGCCGCATCTCGGGGTTCTCCCAGTTGAGCTCGGGCTGTTCGGGCGTGAAGAGGTGGAGATAGTACTCGCCGGTGCCCGGATCGTACTCCCAGGCGGAGCCGCCGAAGCAGGCTTCCCAGCGGTTGGGCGGGCCGCCGTTCCTGCCGGGCTTCCAGATGTAGTAGTCGCGCTTGGGCGATTCCCGCGACGAGCGCGATTCCGTGAACCAGGGGTGCTCGTTCGAGGAGTGGTTAACCACGAGATCCATGACGAGGCGGATTCCGCGCGCATGGAAGGCGGCCAGGAGCTCGTCAAAATCATCGAGGCTGCCGAACTCCCGCATGATATTCTCGTAGTCGCTGATGTCGTAGCCGTTGTCCTTGTTCGGGGACTCGTAGATCGGATTGAGCCAGACGATGTCCACGCCGAGCGAGGCGATGTAGTCCACCTTTTCGAGGATACCCCGCAGGTCGCCGATGCCGTCGCCGTTCGAGTCCTTGAAGCTCCGAGGGTAGATCTGGTAGACGACCCCTTCCTTCCACCATGTTCTCTTCACGCTGAATCCTCCTATGCAATCGGTTGCGCGGCGCGAACGAAAAAAACTAGCAGCTTTCTCTCCGGATGAGCGTAGGCGCGATGAGCCGCTGCTCGACGCCGAGGCCGCTTGGGCCGCCAGGGACGCCATGGCTGACGGGGCCGTGAAGCAAAGCCGCGAGACGCTCGCAGGCCAGCCGCGCTATCTCTTCCCGGGGCTGATGCACCGAGCTCAGGGTGGGCCTGACGTAGGTGCCGATCTCGAGGTCGTCGTAGCCCACGACCTTGAAGTCGCCGGGGACGTCCAGGCCTTCGTCGGCCATGGCCCTGAGCGCCCCCAGGGCCATGATATCGGTGGCGGCGAACAGGCCGTCGGAGCGCCGCGCGAGGGCGATATTCCGCCTGACGCAGGCATAGGCCTCGTCGAAGGAGTTGTCCGCCGCGAGCACGAGCCGCTCGTCGACCGCGATTCCGCAAGAGCGGAGCGCTTCGCGGTAGCCCTTTTCGCGGGCGGTCATTTCGGGACTGACCCGGCGGTCCGAGAGGCAGATGATCCGTTCGCCGCCCGAGTCGAGGAGGGCCTCGGCGGCCATCCTCCCGCCGAGGATATTGTCCGTGAAGTAGTAGTCGACCCGCTCGGCGGCGAAATAGGCGGGCGCGTAGTGGACCTGGATCACGGGAATCCCGCGCTTCTTGATGACGCTCCAGTCTTCGGGCAGGGTCGAGGCCAGGAGGAGGAGGATGCCGTCGACCTTGCGCTGGAGGACGAGCCGCCGGATGTTGCTCTGGCCGCCGGGGGCCTCGGCCTCGGCGATGATGCAATCGAGATCTCTGGACGCCAGGTTCGAGCGGATGTCGTAGATCAGCATGTTCAGGTAGAGGGTGCTGGCGAAGCGGTCCAGGAAGCCGGGGCAGACGAGCGCCACCGTGCCGGAGCGCCGGGTGGACAGGCTCCGCGCGCTCGCGTCGAACTCGAAGTCGAGTTCGGCAGCGAGGCGCTTGATGCGCTCTCGCGTCTCCGCGGATATCCGCGGACTGCCGTTGAGGCTTCGCGAGACGGTCGAGACACTCACGCCCGCGAGGCGGGCGATGTCCCGGGCAGTGACGGCGATGGGTTCCTCCACGCTGCGCAACCGATTGCACAACGTGTGCCAGGATAGACCACTTCGACGGGCGGGTCAATACGGAAGTCGCACCGAAGGAGGGGCCTCGCTCAGTCCAGGTTCTCCCGCTCGACCGGCATGGTCATGCAGCGCGCGCCGCCTCCGCCGCGGGCCAGTTCGATGCCGTCGAAGCCGACGGCCAGCCTGCCGTAATCGCCGACCTTGTCGTTGCCCGCGAGGAAATCCGAGGCGGAGCGGATGGCGAAGCCCGCCGCGGACAAGGCGTCGAGGGTGCGGACGTTGCACGAATACATCATGATCTGGCCGGGCGCGAACGCGAAGGAGTTGGCTCCCGACCACCACTGCTCGCGCTCTTCGAAGAGGCTGTCACCCCCTGCGCAGAGCACGGGCTCGAGGTCGATGCCCGCCTTCCTAAGCCCCGGGAGCAAGCCCTCCTCCTCCGAGAACGAAAGGCTGCCGTCCCGGCGGGCGTCGATGCGCACGACCCGGGCGCGGCGAGGCCCCGTCACGAGCGGAGCGTAGACGAGGGCCGCGTCCCGGTCGATCGCGGTGAAGACCATGTCCAGATGGATGCTGGCTCGCTCCTTCGGGAGTATGACGGCGAACACGGAAAAAGGCTCGCCGAAGGCCTTGGCCGCCGCCGCCGCGAGCCGCTCGACCGCCTCGGGCGTGGAGCGCTCCGACACGCCCACGGCCAGGACGCGCGGCGACAGGACGACGATGTCGCCGCCCTCGATGGTCACCGCCCGGCTCCGCTCCTCGGGACCGTCGAAGAGGATGCCGCGCGCGAGAAAATCGTGGTTGTGCCTGAACACGAAGCGGGTGACGATGGATTCGATGAGCCGGACGTCGAAGGCTGTCGCGCTCGCGACCGCGTAGTCGCCGATGACGGCGGCCGAGTCGCGCATGAAGTAGGTGTTGGGCAGGGGGCGCAGCGAAAAGCTGCGCGGCGCGACGAGACGGGCCAGGCTTTCGGGCAGGGCCGGCAGCCCTTCTATGACCACGCGAGAGAGGTCGGCTGGAGGCATGGCCATGAGTTCCTCGACCCGGCGCCGGACGGGGCAGAGCCGCGAGAGGGCCGAGATGAACTCGAACTTGCTGCCGGTGTCGGTCAGGGCCTGCGCGAGCAGGTCCTTGAGCTCGAAAACCTCGGCCACGGAAGAGAGAAAGGCCTTGAGCACGTCGTATTCCGCGCGCACCGCCGAGAGGGGGATGATGTCGTTGTAGAGGTCGGCGTCGGCCTCTTTCGGCGTCATCGCCTCGATCTCCGATCCGGGTGTATGGAGGATGACCCTCTTCAGGACGCCGATTTCGCTCGTAATGTTGAGGCCAGCCATTTCACCCTCCGCGGGCGACTGTAGCGGAAAGCGCGCGGGTGGGCAATGGCCGGCCTCAGGGGAAAAAGCGCGCGGCTTCCGGCGCGGCGACGCTTCGGCGCTTCGGCGCCTCGACAGCAGCGCGGCGGCGCTTTGGCGCCGCGACAGCAGCGCGGCACCGCCACAGCCGGGCCGCCACGGCCGGGGCCCGAGTTCGGCTCAGCCGATCTCGATCCTGCGAGGTTTCGCCGCCTCCGTGACATGAAGCTTGAGCGTCAGGATGCCGTCCACCAGGGAGGCGTCTATCTTGTCCCGAGCTATCGTGTCGTCGATGGTAAAGGTCTTCCTGAACGACGCGGCCCGGCGCTCGCGCACGAGGTAGGTGCCGACGGGATTCTCGGCCCGGCGCTCGCCGAAGACCGCCAGCTCGTTGCCCTCGACCTTCACCTCTAGCGCGTCCTTGGAGACGCCCGGCATCTCGATCTTGACGGTGACGAGCCCCTCGTCCTCGACGATGGAACAGTAAGGGACGATCGTCCTCCGTTCGGTCAGTTCTTTGTTCTGGTCCATATTCCGCTCCTCCTAGTTCGCCTGGACGTTTATCAGCTTCGTCTTCGCCTCTTCGCGCTTGCCGATGCGAATCGCGAGCACGCCGTCCTTGAGCTCGGCGCTGATCTTGCTCGAATCGATCTGCTCGGGCAGGTCGATCGTCCGCTTGAAGGAGCCGACCCAGGTCTCCTTGCGGAAGACCTTGCGCTTCTCGGTCTTGTGCTCCTCCCGTTTGTCTCCCTGGATGGCCAGGATCGAACCGGTCACGGTCACGTTCAGGTCGCGCTTGTCGACGCCGGGGAGGTCCGCCACGACGATGTACTCGTCGGCGGTTTCGATGACGTCGATCGCCGGGGCCGTGGTCTGATCGAAAATTCCTGCCGCCTCGGGGCCGTGGAAGAAATCCAGCGCCCGATCCATATCCCCCCGCAAGCCGTCGAAAGCCTCCCAAAGGTCTCTCGGCGCGGGGTTTGTCCACTTCATGAGGTCCATACGATCCCCCTCGGGTGAAAGATTGAGAACCAGACGGTTCCACCAATTCTTTATCAAAAATCATGCCAATCGAAGAGTTTCCGAAAATATTTCGATACGGCCGACGATGGCGTCATTCGTCGGGCAGGGACGAACAAGGCGAGAGAATGTCTAGTTCCTTTTGGCATACTGTTTTGCAAAAGGCTTGGGGGGATTTCTCGCCTGCAGGCGAGGCCTGCGAGCGAGGCCTGCGGGCGTCGCTCGCGGGCACGTGAAGATCTAGGTGGGCGAAAAATCCTCATGCGGGGTCGATAGCGGTCGCGAGGCCACGTCGGGGCCTGTGGCCAAAGGAAATAATCCAACCCGGGAAATATCAGCAGGACGTTTCCCGGCGAAACAACGCCGCATACGGCTAAAAAAACTTTTGTTTCGAAATGAAACGCCGCTCGGCTCGGATGATGCGGGCGAGGCGTGCCGTGGAGTTTCACGGCCGGCAGCCGCCCCATGCCTGGCGTTTTTTTCGTTTTTTTTCCATGGACCCTATCTCGTCTCCTGCATATCTATGAGTTCGCAGGCCTGCTTGTTGCATGAAAACCCGCGCGGCGAAGCCGGCTTTGCATAAGGATTCCAAGCGGGCCGCGGAACCGAAAAATCGAGCTAAGTATCGTTCTTGACAGGGATAAATCGAGGTACCTATAGTGACTTCCGCGGCTTGACGCAGACCCTCCCGGCGCCTGGAGTCGCCGCCATACCAGTACTTCAAGGACGGTCTTTATGGCAAAGAGAAGGATCATCATCATCGGCGCGGCCGGCCGCGACTTCCACAACTTCAACACCCGCTTCCGCGACAACGAGCAGTTCGAGGTCGTGGCCTTCACCGCGGCGCAGATTCCCGACATCGCCGGCCGCAAGTATCCCGCCGAACTCGCCGGCAAGCTCTACCCCCAGGGCATTCCTATCTACCTCGAGGCCGACCTGCCCAAGCTCATCAGGGAACACGACATCGACGAGTGCGTCTTCTCCTACTCCGACGTGCCCTATCAGCACGTCATGAGCATGAGCGCCCTCGTGAACGCCGCCGGCGCATCCTTCACCCTCCTCGGGCCCAAGGACACCCAGATCGCGTCGACGAAGCCGGTCATAGCCGTCGGCGCCGTCCGCACCGGAGCCGGCAAGAGCCAGACCTCCCGCGCCATCGTCCAGTGGCTCATGAAGAAGGGCCTCAAGGTCGTCGCCATCCGCCACCCGATGCCCTACGGCGATCTCGTCGCCCAGAAGGTCCAGCGCTTCGCGACGGTCGAGGATCTCAAGAAGCACAAGTGCACCATCGAGGAGATGGAGGAATACGAGCCCCACGTCGTGCGCGGCAACGTGATCTACGCCGGCGTCGACTACGAGGCGATCCTCCGCGAGGCCGAGAAGGAGGCCGACGTCATCCTCTGGGACGGCGGCAACAACGACTTCCCCTTCTACAAGCAGGACCTCATGATCACCGTCGCCGATCCGCACCGCCCCGGCAACGAGACCTCGTTCTATCCCGGCGAGGCCACGCTCCGCATGGCCGACGTCATCATCATCAACAAGATGGACTCGGCCGGCCCCGAGAGCATCCAGACCGTGCGCGACTCGATCGAGCGCGTGAACCCTAAGGCCATCGTCATCGACGCGGCCTCGCCCATCAACGTCGACCGGCCCGAGCTCATCAAGGGCAAGCGCTGCCTGGTCGTCGAGGACGGCCCCACCCTCACCCACGGCATGATGAAGATCGGCGCCGGCGTCGTCGCGGCCCGCAAGTTCGGCGCCA
>JAJXZP010000172.1 GCA_021779995.1 bacterium
CAGCGCGGCCTTCATGGTGGCCAGGGGGGCGGCGCAGATCACCGTCATCCAGGTGGCGCCGCGCGAGAACACCAGGTCGGCGAGCACGGACCCGGCGTCGGCGGCCTTGAGATCGGCGAGCAGGACGTGGTCGGGGTGGGCGGCCCTGAGCTCGGCGACGGCGCGCGCGCCCTCGGCGAAGCAGAGGATGGTGCCCGCCTCGAGCACGTCGACCTGCGGCGCCAGGATCCGCGCCGCGGCCAAGGCCGAGCCCAGGTCGGTATGGTCGAGGGCGACTTGCAAAAGCGGTCGGTTCATGAGGTCCTCCTGAGGTGTTTGCCGCCCGCGGCGCCGCGCTTGCGCGGAGCGATGCCCATGTTGAAGATGAGCGCGAGCAGAATGACGATGCCCGTGGCCGTAGGGTGGTACGGCGCCGGGACGTTGAGCAGATTGAGGCCGTTCCCGATGAAGGCCACCATGACGGCTCCGATGAAGGCCCCGACGACCGAGCCCGAGCCGCCCATGAGGCTCGTGCCGCCGACCACGAGGGCCGTGAGCACGTCGAGCTCGATGCCCGAGGCGGCCCCCGCGAAGGACTGCTGCGTGAGCGAGGCGAGGACGATGCCGCCGACCGCCGCGGTCGCGCCGGAGACCGTGTAGGCGGCCATGCGCGTCCGGTCGGGGTCGACGCCCGAGAGCCTGGCCGCCACCTCGTTCGCGCCCACCGCAATGGCCCGCCGCCCGAAGGAGCTGCGGGTGAGCAGGATGTGGCTGAGGACGATGAGGGCCAGCATGATGTAGATCGGGTTCGGCAGGCCGAAGCTCCGCCCCCCGCCGATCGCGAGGAACTGCGCCGGCTTCAGGATCGACTTCATCCCTCCCTGCGAGATCACCATCGCGATGCCGTAGAGGTAGGTCTTGGCCGCCATGGTCACGATGAAAGCGTTGACCTTGAACTTCGTCGTGATGAGGCCGTTGAACAGCCCGATGAAGGCGCCGAGCGCGATGGTGGCGGCTATCGCGAGCAGCCAATTGACGCCCGCGCGGTTCATGAGTAGGTCGACGAAGATGCCCGTGAGGGCCGCTATCGATCCGATCGAAAGATCGATGCCGCCCGTGATCGGCGCGTAGATCGCGCCCGAGGCCAGGATGCCGATGACGCAGACCGACCAGAGCACGTTCGAGAGATTGCCGATGGCGAGGAAGCGCGGCGACACGATGGTCAGGACGGCCATCAGCGCGACCAGGACGGCGGGCAGCCGCAGGGCCGCCTTGAGCTTGGCGAGGTTCATCGGCGCGCTCCTTCGACTATGCCCGACGAGGCGAGCAGCACGTCCTCTTCGCTCACGACGCCCTCGTCGAACTCCTTCACGATCCGGCCCTTGCGCAGCACGATGATCCGGTCGGCGAGGCGGGTCAGCTCGGGAAGGTCGGAGGAGACGAGGATGACCGCGACACCCTGCGCGGCGAGATGCTCGATGTGGGCGTAGATCTCTTCCTTGGCGCCGATGTCGATGCCGACGGTCGGCTCGTCGATGATGAGGAGCCTCAGGTCGCGGATGAGCCACTTGCCGAGCACGACCTTCTGCTGGTTCCCTCCGGACAGGCTTCCCACCGGCATGTCGGGCAGGTCGGGCTTCACGTTCATGAGCGCGATGCCGCGCCTCGCGAACTGAAGCTCCCGCCGGCCGCTCACCATGCCGGCTTTGGTCAGCACGTCGAGATTCGCCACCCCGATGTTGCGGGTGACGGAGATCGGGGCGAGGATGCCCTGCAGCCGCCGCTCCTCGGGCACGAAGCCGATGCCCCCGGCTATCGAGGCCCGCACCGAGGGGCGGTAGTCCTTGCCGAGATAGCGGATGCTCCCCGAGTCGTAGGCGTCGATGCCGTAGATCGCGCGCACCAGCTCGGTCCGCCCCGAGCCGACGAGGCCGCCGAAGCCGAGTATCTCGCCCCGGTGGAGCTCGAAGGAGATGTCGCGGAAGAGTCCCGGCGACGAGAGGGAGCGCACGTCCAGCACCACCTCGCCGGCTTTTCGCGTCATGCGCCGGCCCCGGTCGCTCTCGCCCAGGTCGCGGCCGATCATGAGACGGATGATCTCGGCCGGGTCGATCTTGACCTTCTCGAGGGTCGCCACCTTCCTGCCGTCGCGCAGCACGGTGACGCGGTCGGAGAGGTCGAACACCTCTTCCATCCGGTGGGAGATGTACAGGACGCTGATGCCCTCGGCCTTGAGCTTGCGGATGATGTCGAAGAGCCTCGTCGCCTCGGCCGAGGTGAGCGAGCTCGTGGGCTCGTCCATGATCATGAGCGAGGCCCGGTCCGACAGGGCCTTGAGTATCTCCACCGTCTGCCGCTGCGCGATGCTCAGGCGGTCGATCAGGTCGGCGGCCTTGAGCGGGAAGCCGTAGCGGTCGATCAGCGCCTGCGCGTCGTCGTTCATCCTGCGGAGGTCGATGAGGCGCAGGGCGCGGAAACGCGGCTCCTTGGTCAGGTAGATGTTCTGGGCCACCGTCATGCCGGGAATGAGGCTGAGCTCCTGGTAGATCACCGCGATGCCCAGCTCCTGCGCCGCCTTCTTGGAGTGGGAGCGCGGGATCGCCGTGCCGTCGAACTCCAGCTCGCCCGAGTCCCGATCGGTGACGCCCGTGACGATCTTGATGAGGGTGGACTTGCCGGCCCCGTTCTCGCCCACGAGCGCGTGGATCTCGCCCCGGTCGACGGAGAAGTCGACCTCGTCCAGGACCTGCGGCCCCGTGTACGACTTCGAGATTCCGCGGCAGTCGAGCAGGACCCGGCCGGCCGCTGTCTTCGTTTCCATGCTGTCTCCGTCCCCTACGCCGCCGCGCCGTCGGCCGCCGCGTCGCGCGCCCGTCGCGCGCCGCGCGCGGCCGCGGCCTCGGCGAGGCCCTTGTACCAGACGTCGGCTATCACCGTCAGCACGATGATGCCGCCCACGACGATCGGCTGGATCCAGGGAGAGATGCCGAGCACGGTGATGCCGTTCTTGAGGAGGGCCAGGAAGACGGCGCCGATGACCGTGCCCCAGACGTCGCCCACGCCGCCGGTGAAGGGCGTGCCGCCGATGACCACCGCGGCGATGACGTCCATCTCGGTGCCGATCCCGAGATCGGGCATCGCGGTCATCATCTGCGAGGAGATGAAGACGGCGGCTAGGGAGGCGCAGACTCCCGAGAAGATGTACACGCCGACGATCGTCCTCGTCGTATTGATGCCCGAGAGCCTCGCCGCGGCGGGGTTCGCCCCGGTCGCGTAGATGTTCGTGCCCGCGCGGGTCCGTTTCAGGAAGAGCTGGGTGAAGAAGGCCAGGACGAGGAAGGCGATGGTCACGATGTAGACGGGACCGGCCTGCCCCCCGAACCAGAGATAGGTCGGATCCTGGATGTAGACATTCTGGATGAAGCCGGTGGAGTCGCGCACCGCGATCATGAGCGCCAGCCCGCTCAGGATGCCCCGCATGGCCAGGGTCACGATGAACTCGGGCAGCTTGAAGCGCGTGATGAAGAAGCCGTTGAGCGAGCCCACGACGACGCCCACGAAGAGCGAAAGCGGCAGGAACAGGAGGACGGGGATCTTCGTGTAGGAGAGGAAGTTGACCGCCACCATGGAAGTCACGGCGACCACCGCGCCGATCGACATGTCGATGCCGGCCGTGATCATGACCAGGGTGAAGCCGATCGCGAGAATCCCCGTCAGAGAGCCCTGCTGCAGGATGGTCATGAGATTGCCCATCGTGAGGAACACGTGGTGCGCGGTCGCGAGAGCGGCGCCGATGGCGAGCATGAGCCCTATGAGGATCAGGCGTCGAAGGGCGGCGAGCGACATGGTGGAGCCTCCGCGGGAAAGGTGGATCGCCCGCTCGGGACCGGAGCCGCCGGGTCGGGCGTGGGCGGATCGAGGCCGGCAGGGGAGCCGGAAGGCCGGCCGCCCGGGACTGCGCGCCCGCGGACGGCCTAGGCTGCCTACCAGCGATCCTGCTGAGGTATCTGGGAAACGGTGTCCTTCATGGCGGCGAAGGGCTTGATCTGGATGATGTCGGTCGTGGCCGGGATGGAGGCCAGGCGGCCTTTCGCGAGGCTATCCATCACGATCTTCGCGGCCAGCTCGCCCTGGGCAAAGCAGTTGTTGTAGGCGGTGCCGGCTATCTTGCCCTGCTCGATGAGATCGAGCGTGCTCTTCTGGCCGTTCGCGCCCCAGATCTTGATCTGCGCCAGGCGCCCCGCCGACTCGGCGGCGATCATGGCGCCCTCGGCCATGTTGTCGTTCACCGCGAAGACCCCGTCCAGCTCCTGATTGGCCTGGAGGAAGCTGTTCATGATGGTGATGGCGTTCTCTTTCTTCCATCCTTCGGCCACCTGGGCGCCCACGATCGTGATGCCCGGGTAGAGCTTGGCGACGGCCTCGCGGAAGCCCTTCTCGCGGTTGACGCCGAGCGTGGCCCCGGGAGGAGACTCGATGATGGCCACGTTGCCCCGGCCGTGGATCTGCTTGCCCATCTCCTCGCCCACGAGGTAGCCGGCGGCGATGTCGGCCATCTGCACGCTGGCCGTGTGGGGCTGCAGGGTCGCCGTGTTGAGCGTGACCACGTAGATGCCCTCGCTCTCGGCTCTCCGCACGGAGCCCGACAGGGCCGCCGCGTCGACGGGCTGGAGCACGATCGCGTCGCACCGCTGGGAGATGAGGTCGTCCATCATGCCGACCTGGGTCTGGGCGCTGAGCTGCGGATCCAGAGCCACGAGCTTGACCGTGGGCTCCTTCGAGAAGACCCGCATCATGCCGGCCTGCCAGGCGTTGGTGTTGGGCTGCCCGATGCTGGTCGGGAGATAGCCGATCTTGAAGGTCTTCGATTGCGCGCTCAGCGACAAGGCCGCCACGGCGCAGAGAGTCAGCGCGAGAATCTTGGATTTCGCCACGATTGTCCTCCCCTAAGGAATTGGATGAGGCGTGAGCCACAGGTGATGAGACGCATCCTATACCCGGAATGGTCAACGCGCAAGGAAAATCTATCATTTTAAGATTGATTATATACTATTTCGGTCTATTTATGTTTTTACGATCGTTTTATGATCGTTTCAGGCGATAATCACCTCGATACCCTGCTCCCCGAGGCTCCGCCTGAAATCCTCGGGGCACTTGTCGTCGGTGACCAGGGTTTGTACCGAGGATAGGGGCGAGGAGACGAAGTTGGACACCTTGCCCATCTTCGAATAGTCGGCCAGCACGATCACCTTGCCGTGCGTATTGCGGATCATGGCCTGATTGACGCTGCACTCCTGGTACACGCTCGTCGTGAGCCCCTGCTCCAGGCTGAGGCCGTTGGTGCCCAGAATCGTCGTGCTGGAGTAGATGTCCCTGATCGTGTTGAGGGCGAACTCGCCCACCAGGGACTGGGACTGGTCCCGGTACTCGCCGCCCAGGATCATGAGCTCGATGAGGGGATCGCGCTCGGCTCCGATCGCGGCCGCATTGTTCGTGATTATCCTGAGTTTCTTGCGCGCCAGGGCTCGAAGGAAAAACAGCGTCGTGGAGCCCGAGTTCATGAAGAGGATGTCCTCGTCGCCGACCAGCTGGGCGGCGCGCTCGGCGATCCTCTTCTTCTCCGCGATGTTGGTGATGCCCTTGTCGGACAGCCGACGCTCCGGCACGATCTCGGCCTGAGTGGAAAGCGGTGCGGCGCCGCCGTGCTTCCTGAGGAGAAGCCCTTTCCTGAAAAGGAAATCCAGGTCCCGTCGGACGGTGACCTGCGACACGTCGAGGTCCCCGCTGAGCTCCTCGACCCGGGCCTCGCCCCGCTGCCTAAGAATGTCGAGAATGCGCATCTGACGGTCATAGACGATCGAGCCCGACGCCATAGCCCCTTCCATTCGCCCGAAATGCCTCGGACACGCACATGATAATCGCCGCGACATGATTATGTAAATCAAGAATCGATCATTTTTATCATTTTTTGGTCACTACGCATCTCGACAGGCGGCAAATGGAGAAGTTATCCTTCGCTCTGTCCTGCGATCGACAGTCGGGAGCATGAAACAAGGAGGCGCCATGCGCGGCATAGTGACCATCGACGCCGGCACGACCAGCATCCGGGCCATCCTGTTCGACGAGCGCGGCGCCATGCTGGCCGCGGAGCAGCGCGGCAATCCTCCCACCTTCTTCCCCGACGGCCGCGTCGAGCAGGAAGCCGCCACCTGGAAGGCCGCCTCGTCCAGATCCTCTCGGCCTGCGCCGAGGCGGCCCGCGGCGCGGGGGTCGATATCCTCGGCCTGGCCCTCGCCTCCCAGCGCTCCTCGGTCATTCCGGTCGACGAGTCAGGCGAGGCCCTGCATCCGGCCATCATGTGGCAGGACCAGCGCACCGAATCCATCTGCCGCGAGCTCGGAGAACGGCAATCCTCCGTCTACCGGAAGACCGGCCTCCGGATCTCGCCGGTCTTCTCAGCAGTCAAGATGACCTGGCTGCGCCGCAACAGGCCCGAAATCTTCGCGCGGACGCACAAGATGCTCGGCATCCACGACTATCTCATTCACCACCTGACCGGCGGCTTCGTGACCGACCGCTCGCTCGCCAGCCGCACGAACCTCTTCGACCTTTCGAGCGGCGAATGGGACCCCGGGCTCCTCGAGCTTTTCGAGGTCGAGCGGGGCCAGCTCTGCAGCCTCGTCGATCAGGGTGAGGTGGCGGGCTTCCTCGGGCCCGCCGCCTCCCGCGCGACGGGCCTGCCGGAAGGCCTGCCCCTCGTCTCGGCGGGCGGCGACCAGCAGTGCGCCGCCCTCGGCATGGGACTTCTCGCCCCGGGCCGGCTCGTCGCGAACACGGGCACGGGCTCCTACGTGATCGGCCTCTCCGACCGCCCGGTCTTCGACGGGCTGATGCGCCTGTCCTGCAATGTGGCGGCCACGCCCGGGAACTACATCGTCGAGGCGGGCATTCTCACTTCGGGAGCCCTGTACGCCTGGTTCAAGGAAAAGTTCTACGATGCGGGCGGGGCCGGTTTCGCCGCCATCAACGAGGAGGCGGCCTCATCCCCGCCCGGCGCCCACGGCGTCCTGCTTCTGCCGCACTTCAAGGGCGCGGGCAGCCCGCACTGGAACCCGAACGCCAAGGGACTCTTCTTCGGCCTCTCGCTGGGGACGAGCCGTGGCGATATGGCGCGGGCCCTCCTCGAAGGCATAGCCGCCGAGATGGCGCAGAACGTGTCGCTCATCGAGGCCCTGACCGGCCCTGCGCGAGAGGTCCGCGTATCGGGAGGGCTGAGCAACTTCCCCCTCTACAACCAGATCCAGGCCGACCTGTACGGCCGCCGGGTCCTGCGCTCGGGCGACGGCGAGGCGACCGCGCGCGGCGCCTGGATCTCCGCCGCGGTGCGGCTCGGGCTCTACGACAGCCACGCAGCCGCCTTCGCCGCCGCCGAGGCGGCCGCCGAGCTCGCCGCGCGCTCTGCGCCGGCGCCACGTGCGCGCGCGGCACAG
>JAJXZP010000039.1 GCA_021779995.1 bacterium
CGGTGCCGGCTGCGGCTCCGCCGGCTTGAACTGCGCCAGCCTGCGTCGCCTCGGCTAGAGCCGCGTCGGCTAAAGCCGCGTCAGTCGGTACCGGCGCGGCCGTTTTCGGCGCCGCGTTGGCCGGAACCGGGGCGGCCAAAGCCGCTTCGAGCCCGGGATGCCGGTACCGGCCGCCCAGCATGCGGTGGAGGCAGTCCTGGGCGTCGGCGGCCGAGATCACGTAGTCGCCCCGCTCCTCGCCCCAGGAGCCGCGGAGGCCGACGGCCTTCCCCTCCTCCACGAGGATCTCGTCGACCTTCGAGCCGTACCTGACCTTGCCGCCGCGCGAAACGTACTCGGCCTCGATCGCGCGGGCGAAGGCGAGCGAGCCGCCGAGGGGGTAGCCCGAGGACTTCTTCGCCATGAACCCCAGCATCATGAAGAGGCCCGCCGCGGGGAAGTCCTCCATCGCCTCGCCGAAGAGGCCCCGGAAGGCCTCCTTGAGCTTTTCGCTGCGCAGGGGAGAAATCAGCTCGGATACGGGACGCTTCATCCATCGCAGAAGCGGCAGGGCGCTCGGCAGCCGCGCGAGCAGGGCCAGGCGCCCGCCGAGGCTCAGCTTGTCCAAGGCCGCCGGCATGTCGAGGCGGCTCACCCTCCTGATCCCGTCGGCGAGCGCGGCCGCGACGGCGCCGTCCTCAGGGCCGAGGCGCAGCATCTCGGCCTCGAGCCGGGAGGGATCGGTGTAGACGGTGAAGCTGTCGCCATCGGAGAGGCGGATCGTCGTGTAAACGTCCCATTCGATATAGCGCAAGTCCCCGGCGCCGAGCTCTTTCCAGATTTCGTGGAGATTGCTCGTCGCGCCCGAGCCCATGAGCCAGTGGATGCAGCCGTCGAAGGTGAAGCCCGAGCGCTTCCAGGCCGTGCAGAGTCCGCCTGGCAGGGTGTGCGCCTCGAAGATCTGCGTGTCAAAACCGTTGCGCTGCACATAGGATGCGACCGAGAGGCCGGCGATGCCGGCGCCGATGACGAGAACCTTCTTGCCCATGCTGTGCTCCCTATCCGAGACCCCGAAGGCGTCGTCGGACTATCGATTGACCCGGCCCGCGTACGCGGCGCCGGAATTGGATGCGGCGAGCGGCGATATCCGCGCTTCCGGATCGCCTGGGCGCCCCGGAGCGGCTGTCGAAACTTAATTATTGGAAAATACCAATCTGCGGCGGAAAAAGTCAATCGGAAAGTTCGGCGCCGGGCCAGTCAGCGCCGGGCCAGTCAGCGCCGCGCTTCGCGCTTCCGGGGATCGCCGTGGAGCCGGCGGTACTCGACCAGGGTGAGCCAGATCATGGCGGCGTCGAAGAGGGAGAGGAAGATCAGGAAGAACGAGTGCGTGCCGGTCCAGCGCAGGACCTGGTAGGCTATGAAGAGGCAGAGGACCGCGACGACGGCGGGGTAGGCCCAGAGCTTGCGCCGCCAGAGGAGGAACACCAGACCGAGGTTGACAAGGCCGTGGCTGAGCAGGTAGAAGACGCCGAAGTGCTGGGCGCTGACGGAGTAGCGCTGGCTCGCCTGGAGCATGAGATTGACGAGGTAGTCGCGGGGGTCCTCCGAAAGCTCTCCCTGGGTGAGGAAGCGCACCAGGCGGGAAAGCGACTCGGGCTTCACGAACCACAGGAGGACGGCGCCGATCATTTCGAGAATCGCGTGGGCGCCTTTGAGGAGGATGCCCGCCTCGAAGGTCTCGTGGAGGACCTGCGCGCGGCGGCGGCGGTTCGAGACGCCGGTCTCGCCGGTCTCGCCGGCCTCGGGCCGAGACGGTCCGCGGCTCACGAAGCAGGCCCTTCGGCGGCTCTCCGATACACGCTCGTTCCGCCGACGACCGTCTCCTCGACCACCGTGTCCTTGATGAGCTCGGGGGCGATCCCGGTGATGTCCTGCGAGAGGACGACGAAGTCGGCCAGCATCCCGGCGCGCAGCGCGCCCTTGTCGTCTTCCATGAACTCGGCGAAGGCGCTGCCCGCCGTGTAGCAGCGCAGGGCCTCGAGGGCCGAGATGCGCTCGGGGCCGCTTCGGTTCGCGGCCATGTGGATGTGCCACAGCGGGTCGCAGGTCGCCTCGCCGGGGATGTCGGAGCCGAAGGAGAGCGGAACGCCCGCGTCGAGGAGGGAGCGGTAGGGGTAGGCGCGGCGGGCGCGCTCCGGGCCCAGAAGCCGGTCATCCTTCTCGGGGCTGCCGAGGGCCGAGGGCTGGGCCGACACGAGGATGCGCGCCTCGCGGAGGCGCGGGATGTCCTCGGCTCGCACGAGCTGGGCGTGCTCGATCCTGATCCGCAGCTCGTCGATCTTCGGATGCCGGGCGCGGACCCGCTCGTAGGCATCGAGGAAGATGGCGATGCCCCGGTCGCCGATGATGTGGAAGGCGCCCTGCAGGCGGGCCCGGGCGAGGAACTCCAGCTCGGCGAAAGGCGCCGAGGGATCGGCGCAGAGCCCGTCGCCGGGGTCGTCGGCGTAGGGCTCGCAGAGGCAGGCGGTGCGCGTCGAGAAGGCGCCGTCGAGGAAGTACTTGACCGGCCCAGGCCGCACCCACTCGCGGTCGAAGCCGCCGAGGGCGCCGACGGCGCGCATCGCGGGCGTGGACCAGGCCCTGCGGCCGAGCGACCAGGTGGAGAATCGCGCCGTCAGCTCGCCGCGGCGCCGCAGGGCCGCCAGGCTGAAAAGCTCGGGATAGAACCAGGTGTTGTCCTGGACCGAGGTGATGCCGTATCGGCGGAAGGTCTCGAGGGCGATCGCGAGTCTCTGGTCGCGCATCGCGGCGTCGAAGAAGATGGAGCGGAAACGCGCGCGGCTCAGGGCCGTGTCGCCCAGGTCCCGCACGATGCCGGTCGGCTCCCCGTCGGAATCGCGCAGGACCTGGCCGCGCCTGGGATCGGGGCCCCCGCGGCGGATGCCGATGGCGCGCAGGGCGGAGCTGTTGAGCCACTGGGCGTGGCCCGAGAACTGGCTTAAGACCACGGGGTTGCGGGGGAAGGCCTCGTCGAGGACTTCCTTGCGGGGCTCGGGGCAGGCGGGATAGTCCCAGTTGTAGGCCATGAGGATGCGCCCGGGCGGGGCGTCCGCGAAACGCTCGCGCAAAAGCTCGACGATGCGCCGATCGTCGAGGCCGCCGAGGTCGGGGGCCAGGCTGTGGTCGCCGAGGATGACGGCGTGGACGTGATTGTCGTCGAAGCCGGGCACCACGGCCCGGCCGCCCAGATCGCGGAGCTCGGCCCCCGGGCCGGCCCGGTCCGCCGCCTCCCGAGGCTCGCCCACATAGGCGATCCTGCCGTCCTTGACCACCAGGGCCTCGGCGCGCGGCAGGGAGGGATCGAGGGTGACGAAGCGCCCGTTCTTCCATAAAGTCGTCGGCATCGTGGAATCAAGCTACTGTTCCGCGGGGGCCCGGTCAACGGGGAAGCGGGCTCCGACCGGAGCGCGGGAGTAGGTTTCCTCTTCTCAGCCTTCGCTCGGCGTGCTAGAGTGGCCCGT
This sequence comes from bacterium, assembly GCA_021779995.1. Classification (GTDB taxonomy): domain Bacteria; phylum Spirochaetota; class Spirochaetia; order Treponematales; family Rectinemataceae; genus JAJXZP01. The sequence goes on from JAJXZP010000039.1 coordinate 3,501, forward strand.
TGAGTCCCGCCTCCGCGGGCGACTCAAACCCAGGACGAAAGGAGGGTTCCCCATGGATCCATCACCGTGCGACGGTTCGAATCCACTGGACGACCCCGGAGAATCTCCGCGTACAAGCGCGGACGAGCATCCCGAACCTTCTTTCGCCCCGCGGTCGACCGGCCCCCGCTAGCCAGCCTTCCCTCGGGGCCCGGCGAAAGAACGCTCCCGATTCCCGCCCGCCTTCGCCGATACCGCATCGATGGAGGCATCATCATGAACGATTTTCTCGCGTTCCGTTTCGCCCAGCCGGGGCCGATCGAGCCGCGGCTTCGCGGCGCCGTCCGCGGGTAGGGGCCGGCCATGCCTATCCTGCCCAGACTTTTCACCTCCTCGCTGACACGCACCCTTCCGGCCTCCGGCAAGGTGGATCCGGCCAACGAGCGCCGGCTCCGCGAGGCCTGCGCTTCCGAGCCGGAGAAGGCCCTGGCCCTGGCCGAGTCTTCCGCCTCCGGACTCACCGAGGAGCAGGTCCTCGACCGGCAGCGGGACTACGGACCCAACGTCCTGGCCGGCGAGAAGCGCAAGGGCTTCCTCCTGGAGATCGCCTCGCGCCTCAGGGACCCTCTGGTCATCATCCTCCTTCTCATCTGTCTCGTCTCCTACGGGACGGGCGACATGGTCTCGGGCTCGATCGTGCTCGGCATGATCTTCATCAGCGTCTTCCTCGCCTACTTCCAGGAACGCCGCTCGAGCGACGCCGCCGAGAAGCTCAAGCTGATGGTGCAGGCGAGTTCGGTGGTCGTCCGCGACGGCAAGGAACTGGAGATCCCCATCAGCGAGGTGGTGCCCGGCGATATCATCGTGCTGGCCGCCGGCTCGATCGTGCCCGCCGACCTGCGCGTCATCTCGACCAAGGACTTCTTCGTCACCCAGGCCGCCCTGACCGGCGAGTCGATGCCGGTCGAGAAATTCTCCGCGCCCGACGAGGGAACCTCCGGCATCTTCAGCCTGAACTCGGCCTGTTTCCAGGGCTCCACCGTGCTCTCGGGCGCGGCGCGGGGCGTCGCCGTCAATACCGGCATGCGCACCTTCCTCGGCTCGGTCGCGGCGGACATTGCCGGTCCCAAGGGTCTCACCGACTTCGACAAGGGCGTGAAGTCCTTCGTCCTCCTCATGATCAAGTTCATGCTGGTCATGATCTCGATCATCTTCCTGGTGCAGGGGCTCTTCAAGCACAACTGGATCGAAGCCCTGCTCTTCGGCCTGTCGGTGGCGGTCGGCCTCACTCCCGAGATGCTGCCCATGATCGTGACCGTCTGCCTCTCCAAGGGCGCGGTCTTCATGGCCCGCAAGAAGGTCATCGTCAAGAAGCTCAAGGCCATCCAGAATCTGGGGGCCATCGACGTCCTGTGCACGGACAAGACCGGGACCATCACCCAGGACAAGGTCGTGCTCGAAAAGCACGTCGACGTCACCAACCGCCCCAGCGAGGACGTCCTGCGCTACGCCTGGATGAACTCCTACTATCAGACGGGCCTGCGGAACCTCCTGGACAACTCCATCCTCTCCAACGAGGACCTCGACGTGGAGCGCTCCCTGCGCAAGGTCGACGAGATCCCCTTCGACTTCAACCGCAAGCGCATGTCGGTCATCGTCGACTACGAGGGCGACCACGTGCTCATCTGCAAGGGCTCGGTCGAGGCCATCTTCCAGGCCTGCGACAAGTACCAGATCGACGAGGACGTCTTTCCCCTCATCGAGATCGTCAAGCAGGACATCCTCGAGGAGTACGCGAGCCTCTCCTCGCAGGGCTACCGCGTGCTCGCGATCGCCTATCGCGAGTACTCCCCGGCCAAGGAGAGCTTCTCGGCCTCCGACGAGACGGGGCTCACCATGCTCGGCTACCTCGCCTTCTTCGACCCGCCGAAGGACTCCACCGAGAAGGCCATCGCCTCGCTCGCGAAGCACGGCGTCCGGGTGAAGGTCCTCACCGGCGACAACGAGCTCGTCACGGCCAAGGTCTGCGAGGACGTGGGCTTCAAGGCCGAGAAGGTCATCACCGGCAAGGAGCTCGACGCCCTGGCTCCCGAGGCCTTCGCCGCCGCCGTGGAATCGCACGACGTGTTCGCCCGGCTCACCCCGGCGGACAAGGAGCAGATCGTACGCACCCTCCGCTTCGGCGGCCACGTCGTCGGCTTCATGGGCGACGGGATCAACGACGCGGCCGCGATGCGCGCCGCCGACGTGGGCATCTCGGTCGACACCGCCGTGGACGTCGCCAAGGAGTCGGCCGACATCATCCTCCTCGAAAAGAACCTCCTCGTGCTGGAGGACGGCATCGTCGAGGGCCGGCGGGTCTTCAACAACATCATCAAGTACATCAAGATGGGAGCGAGCTCCAACTTCGGGAACATGTTCTCCATGCTCGGCAGCTCGATCATCCTGCCCTTCCTGCCGATGGCGCCCGTGCAGATCCTGCTCAACAACCTGCTCTACGACCTGTCGCAGACGGCGATCCCCCTCGACAACGTGGACGTCGACCAGCTCGAGCGGCCGCAGAGCATGGACATCTCCTTCATCAGGCGCTTCATGGTCTACATCGGCCCCATCTCGTCGATCTTCGACTACGCCACCTTCGGCCTCATGTGGTGGTTCTTCGGCTGCTCCGGCTTCCTGGCGGCCGGCGCCACGGAGGCGGCGAGGGCCCACGCCGTGGCGCTCTTCCACACCGGCTGGTTCGTCGAGTCCCTCCTCACCCAGACCCTCATCGTCCACATCATCCGCACGAACCGCATTCCCTTCATCCAGAGCCGGGCGAGCCTGGCCCTGGTGTCGACGACCCTGCTCATCATGGCGGTCGGCGCGGCGCTGCCCTACACGCCGATCGCGCCCTTTTTGGGCTTCGTGCCCCTGCCGCCGGTTTTCTGGCTCTGGATCGCGGGGTTCCTGCTCCTCTATTCCGTCTTGACCCATCTCGTCAAAACCTGGTTCGCCCGAACGCAGACCAGGATCGCGCGGCCCGCGTCGCGCCCCGCGCCAGCCGGAGGTAACGTACGATGAAAAGCCTGCTCGAGGCCCTCGAGGAGGGCCGCCTCATAGAGCTGCCCGAGTGCGACAAGGCCAAGGCGCTCGAGCTGCTCGCGCACCTGATCGAGGCCATCCCCGACATCGGGACGAAGAGCGACCTCATGAAGAGCGTGATGGAGCGCGAGGTCCAGTCCAACACGGCCATCGGCCGCGGCGTGGCCTGCCCGCACTGCCGGACTCCGAACGAGGGCGAGCTCCTGTGCGCCGTGGGCTGGTCGCCCTGCGGGATCGACTACGGCGCGCCCGACGGCAAGGGTGTGCACCTCATCGTCATGTACTATGTCCCCGATTCGGAGCGCAACGCCTACCTGAAGGAAATCTCGGGCCTGGCCAAGGCGATCTCCGCCGGCGACACGATCGAGTCGGTGTCGAGCCTCCCGGACATCCACACGGTGCGCGAGAAGCTCCTCGACTGGGTGGGGCTGGCCGTCAACGAGACGATGCCGGAATCCAAGGCGCGGATGATCAAGCTCGAGGCCAGACAGGCCATCGCGGCCACCCAGGCGCCGGCCGCCCCGCCCATGGTCCTCGCCTCGGGGGCCCACTTCCTGCCCTTCAGGCTCGTCACCTGGCGCTCGGGCGCGGTCGTGCTCTGCAACGATCCCGGCCTGGCCGAGAGCCTCGAGAAGATGCCCGACCTGGGATCGCGCATCGCGATGTCGCGCGAGTTCGACCTGCCCGACTACCGGATCGCCGTGCTCTCCGAGTCCATCTTCGCCGGCAACCGCAAGGAGTACGAGGCGGTGGCGATCCGGTTGGGCTGAGGCGCCGCGGCCGCGGGCTCACTGCCGCGAGGGCGGGCTCCGCGCCGCTCGCGGCTGAGGGCCGCGCCGCCGCGGTGGGACG
>JAJXZP010000004.1 GCA_021779995.1 bacterium
GCGGCCGCCCCGCCCGCCGCCCTGCCGTAGCGGAAGCCGACTCCGCAAAACTCGATGCGCCCCCGAAGCCGCTCGGGACGGATCGCGGCGGGCTTTTCCGCAAGCTCGGAGCGCTCGGCGAGCAGCCGCTGCAGCCGCTCGGCCGAGGCGGCGGCCATGCTGATGAAGTTGATGACGAAGCCGAGCATGAGAATCGGAAACATGGCCATCATCGCATAGTTGTTGAACGCGATGAGCTGGCCGAGGCTCAGGCCCCCGACGAGGCCCTTCTCGGCCTGGGCGATGATCTGCGCGCCGCCGATCCAGAGCGTGATCAGCACCGCCCCCTGGGCGAATAGGAAAAAAAGCGGGAAGAGCGTCGAAAGCGAGGCCCCCACCCGGAACGAGATCCGATTGAGCTCGCCGTTGCGCAGATCGAAGCGCCGCCTCTCGGCGTCGCGGCGGGCGAAGGCGCGGACGGTCTTGGCTCCGGCCAGGTTCTCCTGGACGACATTGTTGAAATTGTCCATCGCCGTGCGGACCTTCATGAACAGGGGCTTCACGAAACCGGCCACGAGGAGGAAGAGCAGCATCACCGCGGGCATGAAGACCGCCATGATCGCGGCGAGGCGCCGATCGGTCGTGAACATCATCCCGATGCTGCCCGAGATGAGGACGACGGCCTGCACGACGACGAGCAGGCCCATGCGCACGAACATGCGCACGGTGTTGACGTCGGAGTTGAGCCGCACGATGAGCTCGCCGGTCCGGTATCGGTCGAGCGCGGAAAAGGAAAGGCCCGACATTTTTCGGTACAGGTCGTTGCGCAGGGCGTAGCTCATGTCCTGGGCGGCCGAGATGGTGAGCCGGCTCGAAGCGAATCCCGCCACGGCGGCCACGAGCCCGGCCGCCAGGATGGCCGCCGCGCCGGCCCAGACCACTTCGGCCACTCCGCGCCGAATGCCCGCGTCGATGATCCATTCGGTTATGCGCGGCTGGATGACGCCGAGGGCGGAGGAAAGGATCAGGAGCAGGAGGGCCAGGACGAGGGTGCGAGTGTCCTTGCGTAAATAGCTGAATAGGCGGAAAAGCGCCTTCATGGGAATCCTTTCGGCGTCTAGGCGATGGGACCGGCCCTCGGCCGGGGCGCGGGACAGGCGGTTTCAAGATACCTACGGAAAAGCCCGAGGGCAAGGCGGGTCGCCGGACGACGCGGCCCCGGCGGACCGAAAATCCGCTATACTATGAGGTGCGGCCGCTTAAGCGCGACGCTTTCCGTCGCTCTCCGTTTGCCTGCGGGAGGCTCCCCGTGGATGGACCTTCGGGCGATGAGGGCTTGAGTTCGCTGTCCCGCTTCGAACTCGTCAGCGAGTATGTGGAAAAGTATTACTCGCTCGAGCCGCCGCGCAGGGCGAGTCTGGAGCGGGAGCTGGAGCGGCGCGGCATTCCCCTCCCCTCGATGCCGCCCGATCCGCCGCCTGGGCCCGCGCCCCCCGCCCGGGGCGACCGCATCTCGATCGGCTGCTTCCTCGACTATCTCCTTCTATTCTTCATTCCCGCCGGCGCGCTGTATGCGTGGATATTCCTGTTCGAACGGATCGTGAGGCGGGATTCCGCGCGGGAGGCCCGGCACCGGCTCATCCAGATATTCATATCGCTCCTGTACGCCATCGGCGAGGCTTTTTGCGCGCACCTGCTGCTGGACGAGTGACCGGCCGACGGCAATCTCCCTTGATACCGCGCCCCTGGCGCGGCATAGTACTCTGCGGAGGCCCGCATGACCGACGACGCGCGCGACCCGGACATGGACGATCTCATCCGACTCTCCGTTTTCTCCTCCATCGGCACGAGCATCGTGGCGGAGCATTCCATCCGAGGCGTCCTCGATCGCGTGATGGAGCACATCGGCCTGTTCTTCGGTCCGCTCAATTGGTCGCTCCTGCTCGTCGACGCGGCCCAGGCCGAACTCGTGTTCAAGCTGGTCGTCGGCAAGTCGGCCGACAGCCTCATCGGCCAGCGGATGTCCATCGATCGGGGCATAGCCGGATGGGTGGCGAAAAACGGCATGCCGGCGGTCATCGAAGACGCCCGATCCGATTCCCGCTGGTCCGATTGGACGGACAAGCTCACCGGCTTCGAGACCAGGTCCATCATCGCGGTGCCCCTCCGCTCGGGCGACAAGGTCTTCGGCGTGATCGAGCTCATGAACCGCCTCGACGGGCGGCCCTTCTCCGCCTACGACATGCGCGTCCTCTCGACCATAGCCGACTTCGCCGCCATAGCCATAGAGAAGGCCTACTACCTCGCCGAGGCGCGGCGCCTCTCCGAGCTCGACCCGCTCACCGGCGCCCTCAATCGCCGCGGGCTCATGAAGGCCGTCGACAGGGAGACCGCGCGGCTCGCGCGCTACGGCGGTGACCTCTCCGTGATCATGGCCGACGTCGATAAGTTCAAGTCCATCAACGATCGCTTCGGCCACGCGGCCGGCGACGAGGTGCTCAAGACCCTCGCCGATCAGCTCAGGGCCGCCGTCCGACTCGCAGATTCGCTCGCCCGCTACGGCGGGGACGAGTTCCTCATCCTCATGCCGGCTACCGGCCCCGAGGAGGCGGAGATCGCGAGGCAGCGGTTCAAGACGCTGCTCGCCAAGGCGGGGGCGGCCCACGATCCGCCCTTCTCCGTGACTCTCGGCGCCCACACCTCGAGCGAGGTCGACTTCGACGAGCTCTTCGACGAGTCCGACCGGGACCTCTACCGCCGCAAAGCGACGCCCCTCGCCCTGGGGCAGAACCTCCTCGCCGCCCTCGACGACGAGGCCCGCGGCGACGCCGAATCCGAGCGCCAGGAGAAGCAGTCATGACGGCCGACATCTTCACCCTCTGCGACTACGCGCAGGAGAGCGACGGCAAGCTCACCGTCGTGGGCGCCTTCGACACGATCTACGCCCGCCGCTTCCCCGCCATGCATCCCTCCATGTGCCTCGCCGTCCGCCTGCGCTTCTTCATCCACGAGGCGGGGCGCCACGCGATTCGCATAACGTTCACCGCCCCCGACGGCGTCGAACCGGTGAAGGCCATAGACGGCGAGACCTCGGTCCAGGATTTCTCCGGCTCCTCGCGCGTGGTGCACAGCGTCTTCACGCTACTCAACACGCCGATCGAGCGCGAGGGCACCATGGGCATCACCCTCACCGTGGACGGGCGGGAGCTCCTCACCTCGCCGCTGTACGCTAAAAAGGTGACCTGAGCTCGGATCGAGCGCGAGCGCGCGCGAGTTCGGCATGCGATCGCGGCGCGGCCCGGTGAACAGCCTACCCGGCCCCGTGAACAGCCGGCGCGGCCCGCGGCCCCGGCTCAGCCGGAAAGGCGCGGGAGCAGGGCGGCGAGCGCCAGCAGGCAGAAAAGCTCCCCCGACACGACCGCCGCGCCCAGCGCGTCTCCCGTGAAGCCCCCGAGCCTCCGCCGATAGAGCCGGGCCGACAGGAGCCCGCCGCCGGCCGCGCCGAGCAGCGAGCCTCCGGCGGCGACAGCCCAGGTCCAGGGCCGCGGGCCGAGCGCCGCGCCCGCCGCGAGCGGCAAGCTTCCGACGACCCAGCCCAGCGCCAACCGCCTCGCCGAAAAACCGCGCATCAGGCTCCCGAGCCCCGAGGGCCGGGCCGGACGTTCCAGGAGCGGGACCAGCGCCGAGGCCGTCCGGCCCGACACGGGCGCGGCGAGGAGGGCCGCCAGGACCGCGGCGGCGCTCAGGCGCAGGATCGAGGCGAGCGCAGCGACCGAGGCCGCCAGCGCGAAGAACCCGAAGAAGAACGCGTACGTGCCGATCCGCGAGTCCTTGAGGATCTCGAAGCGGCGCTCGACGCCGATCTGGCCCGTGAGGGCGTCGGCGGTGTCGAGCAGGCCGTCGAGGTGGAAGACGTTGAACCAGAAATACTCGGCGAAGAGAGCCCCGATCGCCGCGAGGTACCGGTCCCGGAAGAGAAAGCCGAAGACGCCCAGGCCGATGAGAGCGCACAACGCGGCCGGCAGTCCGATCACGGGCATCCAGAAGTCGGAGCGCGAGAAGTCGGGCTCGAAGGAATAGCGGACCGGCAGGCGCGAGATCAGGGCGAAGACGCTCAGGAAGCGGCGCAGCGGCTGCCCCAGGCGGACGCGCATGCGGCTACTTCACCCTCAGGGGAACGCCCGCGACCATGAGGATCAGGCGGTCGCAGGCCGCGGCCAGGCGAGCGTTGGCCGTCCCGAGCAGGACGCCGTAGCGCCGGGCGAGCGGATCGACGGGCACGAAGCCCATGCCCACCTCGTTGGTCACCAGGACGATGTCGCGGGGCAACCGCTCGATCAGGGAGCCGAGCATCGGCTCGAAGTCGCCTTCGCGCCCGTAGTAGAGCAGGTTGTTGAGCCAGAGGGGGATGCAATCGAGGATCATGTTCTCGCCCAATTTCTCATGAATCTCGAGCGGCTCCTCGATCGTCTCGAAGCGCCCTTCGCGCTCGGCCCGGTGCCGCGCGATCTTGTCGCGCATCTCGTCGTCGAAGGCCAGGGCCGTGGCGAGGAAACGCCGGGGCTCGGCGAAATCGGAGGCGAGCCGGAGCGCGTGCCTGCTCTTCCCCGACTTGACTCCGCCCGTCACGAGTGTGCGCATGGAAGGGTCATAGCGCAGAGCCCCGGCCCGGGTCAAGCTCGGCCTGCGGTCGCCGGCCTGCGGTCGCCGGCCTGCGGTCGCCGGCCTGCGGTCGTCGGGAAAGCGCCCGGTCGAGGTGCGGCGACAGGGGGCGCTCCTCTTGACCCCTCAGGGCGCCTCGAATAGACTGCGAGTACGTACAGGCGCCGCAAGGCTTAATTGGGAAGCCGGTCGGAATCCGGCGCGCCCCCAGGCACTGTAAGGAGACGTCGAGCCCATCCGGAGCCACTGCGGAAGCGGGAAGGCCAGGACCGAAGGGGTGTCTCCGAGCCAGGAGACCTGCCGTACGCCGCGCCTTGGGCGCGGAATCGCTCTCTTATTCACTGGGTGCTGAATAATGACGGTTCGCGGAATACCCATCCATTCCCCAACTGACAGGACACCGCCCTCCTCCCGACCGTGATGCCGGGCCGCGTGCTCATGGTCCAGGGGACCGCCTCGTCCGTGGGAAAGAGCCTCGTCGCCGCAGCCCTCTGCCGACTCTTCAGGCGGAGGGGCCTGTCGGTCGCCCCCTTCAAGTCCCAGAACATGTCCAATAACGCCGCAGCCGTGCCCGGCGGCGAGATAGGCCGGGCCCAGGCCCTCCAGGCCGCCGCCGCGGGCATCGCGCCCACCGTGGACATGAATCCCGTGCTCATCAAGCCCGAGGCCGACGCGCGTGCCCAGGTCGTGCTCCTCGGCCGGCCGTACCGCAGAGCGAGCGCCGGCGACTACTACCGCGACCACGAGGCCCTCTGGGCGGCGGCGCGCGCGGCCCTCGACCGGCTCAGGTCGCGCTACGAGCTCGTCGTCGCCGAGGGCGCGGGGAGCCCGGCCGAGATCAACTTGGCGGACCGGGACATCGCCAACATGGCCGTGGCGCGTTATGCGAACGCGCCAGTGCTCCTCGTGGCCGACATCGATCCGGGCGGCATGTTCGCCCAGGTGCTGGGGACCCTCGCCCTCCTGCCGAGCGGGGACCGCGCCCGCGTGGCTGGCGTGATCGTGAACAAGTTCCGCGGCGACCTCAGTCTGCTCGAACCGGGCCTCGACCAGCTGCGCAGCCTAACGGGCCTGCCTGTCCTGGGCGTGCTGCCCTACCTGCACGATCTCGGCCTGGCCGAGGAGGACGGCGTGGCCTTGGAGCGGGGCGACCCCGGGGCGACCCCGGACGCCGGGGCGGCGGAGCGGAATGCCGCCGGGCGCGGAGGGAAGATCGACATCGCCGTGCTTCGCCTGCCGCGCATCTCCAACTTCGACGACGTCGACCCCCTGCGCCTCGAAGCAGGCGTCTCGCTGCGCTTCGTGGCCGAGCCGCGCGAGCTGGGCCTGCCCGACGCGCTCATCCTGCCGGGCAGCAAGGCCACGTTGGACGATCTCGAGTGGCTCAGGGAACGCGGCTTCGACGACGGCATCAGGTGGCTGGCCCGCTCGGGGCGCTCCGTCGTGGGCATCTGCGGCGGCTATCAGATGCTGGGTCTCTCCATCGACGACTCCGCCGGGATCGAAGGCCCCCCGCGGCGGGCCGGCGGCCTGGGCCTCCTTAAGGTCGAGACGAGCTTCTCCGCGGGCAAGTCGACCTCCCCCCGGCGGGGGCGGATCGCAGGCGGGCCCGGATTCTTCGCCCGGGCGGCCGGCCTGCCGCTCGAGGGCTACGAGATCCACGCGGGCCTCACCGCGGCCGTGGCCGCGGGCATTATCGCAGGCGCGGGCGTAACCGCAGGCGGGCCGACCGAAGCGGCGATCATCCGGCTCGATGCCGAAGGCGAGCTGCCAGCCCGGGCCGACGGAGCCGCCGCCTTCGACGGACGAGTCTGGGGCAGCTACCTCCACGGAATCTTCGACCTGCCCGATTTCAGGCGCGCTTGGCTCGCCTCACTCGGCGCGAGGGCGGAGGGCGCAGGTGTCTCGATGGCCGAGGCCCGCGAACGCGCGCTCGATCGGCTCGCCGACGCGGCGGGCGCCGCCCTCGACATGGACGAGATCGAAAAAATTGCCGGTTTTCGATGAGACTGAAGCATATCGCGGGGATTGCCCCGCGGAAATCCCGAGGCCGAAAGTGGCTCTCGGACAGGAGCGAACATGACTATGCTTGAACGAACCATCGCGGCGGTGAGCGGGCCGGACCGCGCCACCGAAGACTCCGCCCGCGAGCGGCAATCGCGCCTCACCAAACCCTCGGGCAGCCTGGGCAGCCTCGAGGAGCTGTCCGTGCGCATCGCCGGGATGAAGGGCGATCCGCGGCCGAGGCTCGGCTCCGGCGCGGTCTTCGTCATGGCCGGCGACCACGGCGTCTGCGCCGAGGGAGTGAGCGCCTTCCCCTCCGAGGTGACCCGGCAGATGCTCCTCAATTTCGTGCACGGCGGGGCGGGGATCAACGTCCTCGCGAGGAAAGCCGGAGCTCGGGTCGTGGTGACCGACGTCGGCGTCGACGCGGAGATCGGGAGCGCGGCCGGACTCTACCTGAAAAAAATCGGCCGCGGCACGCGCAACCTCGCGTCGGGACCGGCGATGAGCCGCGACGAGGCCAGACGCTCGGTCGAGGCCGGCATCGAGGTGTTCGAGGCCGAGCTGGCCAAAGAGACGTTCGGCATCGCCGCCACGGGCGACATGGGCATCGGCAACACGACTCCCTCGGCCGCGATCGCGGCGGTC
>JAJXZP010000237.1 GCA_021779995.1 bacterium
CGAGTTTGCGCACCGTGAAGCGGTCGCGCAGGTAGTGGGCGTTCGCCAGGGCCTGGGCTATTTCCGCGCCGCCGAGCTCGAGCTCGCGGGGATCGGTGGGGCAGCGCGCGGCCGTGAGCAGGCGGAGCGTTTCGGCCTCGCCGGGCACGCCGCCGGTAATGGCCTGGATGCGCTCCCAATTGTCCAGGATGCGCGCTCCGAGCTCGCGGCGTCCGGCGGCGGTCATGGAGAGGAAGCGCTCCTGCCCGGCCTCTATCTGCGCGGCCTCGCCGCCGAAAACCGCGCGGATGGTCCGGCGCTCCTCCTCGGGAGATCGGGGCGGGCCCGAGGCGAGCGCCCGGGCCGCGTCCTTTAGCGAGAGCGAGCGCAGGCGCTCCCAGAGCCCCGCCGCGACGAGGGTGCCGACGCCCACCTTGAGGCCGTGGAGGATGGGCGGCCTGCCTTCCGCGAGGAGGCGCATCTCCCAGAAGTGCGAGTACTGGTGCTCGGCCCCGGAGGCGGGCCGCGAATTGCCGGCCTCGGCCATGCAGAGTCCCGACTCCACGAGCGCGGCCATGAGGACGGCCAGGCCTTCGGGCCGGGCCTGACCTATGGACTCGACCGCCTCGACGCAGGAGGCGGCGGCGGCGAGGGCGCGCCGCGCTATCGCTTCGTCGTAGCTCTCGCCCCAGAGCAGGGCGCCGAGCCGCCAGTCGGCCACCGCCGAGTACTTGCAGAGCATGTCGCCGAAGCCCGCCGAGGTCATGGGCCGCGGCGCGGCCGCGAGCACCTCGGTGTCGGCGAAGATCGCCAGGGGAGCCGCGGCCCCGACCGTGCGCTTGACACCGCCGATCACCAAGGGGGCGACGACCGAGCCGTAGGCGTCGACCGAGGCCGCGGTCGGCACGGAGATGAAGTCGCGGCCCGTGCGGTGCGCCGCGAAGCGCACGATGTCGGTGATCGTCCCCGAGCCCACGGCGACGAAGAGCCGCTTCCGGTCCTCCTCTTCGACGAGAAGCTTGAGCACGCTGCGCGCGTCGGCGACGAGGGACAGATCGTCGTAGACCGTCTGGACGAGGTCGAGGCCGGCGCCTCTCGCCATGGAGGCCAGGGTTTCGCCGGCCGCCCGCCAGGTGTTCCCGTCGGCGACTATCCTGAGCGAGGGACGCCCCCGCTCCCCGAGGAAATCGATGAGGCGGTCGAACGCGTTGTGCCCGATGTCGACCAGGGGGCGGTGTAGGTTTTCCATCAGATGTTCTTTCCTGGACAAAGTCTAGCATGTCAGCTCGAAACCCGGCAATCTGCCGAGGCTCGCGCAAACTACAACCGCATGGCGCCCGAGCTGCCCGAACCATCCTCATGCTGCTTTTTTTTATTGACGAATTGCCGGACTGATGCTAAAGTCGCTTCGTGTACGTACACGAAAAAGGTGATCCCACGCCGTCCGTACATGCAGAGAAGAAAATGGATCAAAAAGCGACAGTCAAGGAGATCGCGCGCCTCGCCGAGGTCTCGATCGGCACGGTGGACAGAGTTCTGCACGGTCGCAGCGGCGTTTCCGCCGAGACCAAGGAGCGGATCGACGCCATCGTGGCGAATCTGGGCTATAAGCCCAATATCCTCGCACGGCAGCTATCGCTCAACAAGACCTATGTTTTCAGGGCCGTCATGCCGCGCGCCGACCAGGATTCGGGCTACTGGGCGCTCTGCCTCCACGGCATACGCCGTGCGGCCCGCGACCTTGCCTCTTTCCGCGTCAAGGTGCGGGTGGACGAGTTCGACCGCTACGACGAGGATTCCTATCGGGCGCTCCTCGAAGACATCGTGAAGGAGCCGGGGGACGGGCTTCTGATAGCCCCCGTTCTCCCCCGGGAGCTCGTGCCGGCGCTCGGCAAGATCGACACGAGCGTGCCCTACGTGTTTTTCGACGGCACGGTCGAAGGCGCCTCGCCGCTGGCGGCGATAGGCCAGGATGCCTACTCGGGCGGCTATCTCGCGGGCCGGATGATGCTCCTCCTGGCGAACGGAAGGGAGGGGGTCTTTGTCGCGCTCAACGCCCACGCCGAAGACCGGCACATCAAGTTGCGCATCGAGGGCTTCAATGCGTTTTTCCGCGATCAAGGCGCCGCGGCCTCGCGCGAGGTCCGCGAGTTGAGCTGCTTCGAACTCGAGCATACGGAGTCGGCCGACGCCTTCCTCGATGGCATGTTCCGCGAGGGGCCGCGCATAGCCGGCATTCTCGTCGCCAATTCCTCGGGCCATCTCGTCGGCGATTGGCTCCTGCGCTCGGGGCGCAAGGAGGGCTGCGCCCTCGTTTCCTGGGATCTCGTTCCCGGCAACGTCCGCTCGATGCGCGAGGGCGGCATAGACTGTCTCGTCTCCCAAAGGCCCTTCGAGCAGGGCCGCGAGGGGCTGGAGCGGCTTTTCCAGGCGGTCGTTCAGGAAGAGGAGAACGAGGGTGACGTCAGGGTGCCGCTCGATATATTCTTCAGGGAAAATCTTCCGCAGAGGCCGGCACCCGCGGCTCTCGCCCAGGAACGGCACCGCCAGGCGGCTTCGGGCAGGGTCGATTCCCGGGCATGAGCCCGGCGCCGGTATCAGACAATCGCAGGTGGGAGGCACGATGAGCGCAACCAAGGGAAGAGACTTCGTACTGGGCATCGACTTCGGCACCGATTCGGTGCGCGCCATAGTCGTCGACGCGGCTGACGGCCGGGCGGCGGGCCAGGCGGTCGCGGACTACCCGCGCTGGGCCGCGCTCAGGTACTGCTCGCCGCGCGACAACCGCTTCCGCCAGCACCCGCTCGACTACGTCGAGTCGATGGAGGCCGCCGTTCGCGGCGCCCTCGATAAGGCCGGGGGCGCGGCGCGCACGGGCTTGCGGGCCATCGCCGTCGACACCACGGGCTCGACGCCCTGCTTCGCCGACGCCGCGGGCCGGCCCCTCGCCCTGTCGAGCGAGTTCGCAGAGGAACCGGACGCCATGTTCATCCTCTGGAAGGACCACACGTCGGTGGCCGAGGCCGAGAAGATCAACGAGCTCGCCCGCAGCTGGGGAGGCGAGGACTACACGCGCTTCGAGGGCGGCATCTACTCCTCCGAGTGGTTCTGGGCCAAGACCCTGCACGTCGCGCAGACTAACCGGCGCGTCGCCTCCGCGGCCGCCACGATCGTCGAGCACTGCGACTGGATGCCGGCCCTCCTCACCGGCGTCTCCGACTACCGCAGCCTTAGGCGGAGCCGCTGCGCCGCGGGGCACAAGGCCATGTGGCACGCCTCCTGGGGCGGCTATCCTCCGGCCGACTTCCTCAAGCGCCTCCATCCCGAGCTCGCGCGGCTCGCGGCCTCGCTCGGCACCGAGACCTGGACGACCGACACCGCGGCCGGGGCGCTCTGCCCCGAGTGGGCCGCCAGGTTCGGCCTCGATCCGGGCATCCCCGTCTCGGTCGGCGCCTTCGACGCGCACGTGGGCGCCGTGGGCGGCGACGTGGCGCCGGGCACGCTCCTGAAGATCATGGGCACGAGCACCTGCGACGTCATGGTCGGCACGAGGCCCACGGGCGGCGAGGCCCTCGTGCGCGGCATCTGCGGCCAGGTCGACGGCTCCGTCATTCCCGGCCTCATCGGCTACGAGGCGGGGCAGTCGGCCTTCGGCGACGTCTTCGCCTGGTTCCGCGGCATCCTGGCCTGGCCCTTCCGCGCCCTGGGCGGCGCCCTGCGCTCCTCGGGTGCCTCCGGCGTCCCGAGCGTCGAGGAGATCGAGGCCGCCCTCCTGCCGGCCCTTGAATCGGAGGCTTCCGCCATCGATCCCGCGGCCTCCAGCCTCGTCGCCCTCGACTGGCTCAACGGCCGCCGCACGCCCGACGCGGACCAGTCCTTGAAGGGCGCGATAGCCGGCATCACCCTGGGCACCAGCGCCCCCATGATCTACCGCGCCCTCATCGAGGCGGCGGCCTTCGGCTCGCGCGCCATCGTCGAGCGGCTCCGCGCCGAGGGCGTGGCGGTCGAGCGCGTGGCCGCGGTCGGCGGCGTGGCCAGGAAGAGCCCCCTCGTCATGCAGATCAGCGCCGACGTCCTCGGGATGGAGATAGCCGTGTCGGCGAGCGACCAGTCCGTGGCCCTGGGCGCGGCCATGTTCGCCGCCGTGACCGCCGGCCTGTACCCCGACGTCCTTTCGGCCCAGGCGGCCATGAGCTCGGGCGTCGAGCGGCTCTACAAGCCCGATCCCGCGCGCGCGGCGATCTACGACAGGTTGTACGAACGATACCGGGCGCTGGGCGCCTTCATGGAAGCCTCGGCGAAAGCCGAAGCGAAGGAGAGAACATGATCGATCTCAAGAAGCACGAGTTCTGGTTCGTCACCGGCAGCCAGGAGCTTTACGGCGGCGACGTGCTCAAGAAGGTGGACGAGCACTCCAAGGCCATGGTGAAGGCCCTGGACGCGGTCCTGCCCTGCACCCTCGTCTGGAAGTCCGTGGCCACGGGCAGCGACGCGATCCGCGGCCTCGTGCGCCAGGCCGGCGCCGATCCGAAGTGCGCCGGCATCGTCACCTGGATGCACACCTTCAGCCCCTCCAAGATGTGGATCGCGGGCCTGACCGAGCTGCGCCTCCCCCTCTGCCACCTCCACACCCAGTACAACCGCGACATCCCCTGGGACTCGATCGACATGGACTTCATGAACCTGAACCAGTCGGCCCACGGCGACCGCGAGCACGGCTTCATCGGCGCGCGGCTGCGCCTGCCGCGCAAGGTCGTGGTCGGGCACTGGGAGGAGGCCGCGGTCCGCGAGCGCCTGGGCGGCTGGATGCGCGCCGCCGCGGCCTTCGCCGACGGCCGCTCCCTCAAGGTCGTCCGCTTCGGCGACAACATGCGCGAGGTCGCGGTGACCGAGGGCGACAAGGTCCAGACCCAGATCGACCTCGGCTGGTCGGTCAACGGCTGGGGCGTCGGCGAGCTGGCCCGCGCCTACGAGGCGGTCGGCGAGGCCGCCGTGAAGCGCCTCGTCGAGTCCTACGCCGAGCTCTATGCGATCGCTCCCGAGGCCCGCTCGGGAGCGGGCGCGGCCAGGGTGAGCGAGCAGGCGCGGCTCGAGCTGGCCATGTCGGCCTTCCTCGAAGAGCGCGGAGCCGGGGCCTACACGACGACCTTCGAGGACCTCTCCGGCCTTCCCCAGCTGCCGGGGCTCGCCTCCCAGCGGCTCATGGCCGCGGGCTACGGCTTCGGCGCCGAGGGCGACTGGAAGACCTCGGCCCTCGTGCGCGCCATGAAGGTCATGGCCGCGGGACTCAAGGGCGGCACCTCCTTCATGGAGGACTACACCTACCACTTCGAGCCCGGCCGCGAGGCCGTGCTCGGCGCCCACATGCTCGAGGTCTGCCCGAGCGTGGCCGCCGCCAAGCCCTCCCTCGAAGTCCACCCCTTGGGCATCGGCGGCAAGGCCGACCCGGCCCGTCTGGTCTTCGACGGCGACCCGGGCCCGGCGCTCAACGCCACCCTCGTCGACGTCGGCGGCCGCCTCCGCATGATCGTCAACGAGGTCGACGCGGTCGCGCCCTACAAGGCCATGCCCAAGCTCCCCGTGGCGCGCGTCCTCTGGCGCCCGCGCCCCGACCTCTATCGCGCCGCCGAGTCCTGGATCATCGCGGGAGGGGCCCACCACACGGGCTACTCGCGGGTCGTGAAGACCGAGTGGCTGCGCGACTGGGCCCAGATGGCCGGCATCGAGTTCCTCCTCATCGACGGCCGCTGCGAGCCGGAGGAGCTCCGCAAGGAGATCTTCTGGAACGACGCGGCCTACAGGCTCGCGCGATGAGCTCTCGCTTCGGGGCCCTGCGCGAGGAGGCCTGGAGGGCGAACGCCGAGATTCCCAAGCTCGGGCTCGCCATCCTCACCTGGGGCAACGCCTCGGCCCTGGACCGGAGCGCGGGGGTCTTCGCGATCAAGCCCTCGGGGCTGGAGTACGACGAGCTGAAGCCGGAGAACATGGTGATCGTCGACCTGGAAGGGAAGGTCGTCGAGGGAGAGCTGCGGCCTTCCTCGGACACGAAGACCCACCTCGTCCTATACCGGGCCTTCGAGGGCATCAGCGGCGTCTGCCACAGCCACTCCACCCACGCGGTGGCCTGGGCCCAGGCGCGCAGGCCCATACCCTGCTTCGGCACCACCCACGCCGACCAGACCGCGGGCAGCGTGCCCTGCACGGACATGATCTCGGCCGCCGAGCTCGAGCGCGACTACGAGCTGTCGACCGGCGAGCTCATCGTACGCAGCTTCGAGGGGCGCGACCCCCTGCACACGCCGATGGTCCTCGTCGCGGGCCACGGCCCCTTCACCTGGGGCCGCGGCGCCCTGGAGGCGGTGCGCTACGCGGCCGCCCTCGAGGAGATGGCGAGGATGGCCATCCTCACCCTCGCGGTCGATCCCGAGGCCGAGGCCCTGCCCGAGCACGTCGTGCGCAAGCACTGGGAGCGCAAGCACGGGAAGAACGCCTACTACGGCCAGAAGAAATAGCTCGCGGAGCGCCTCGCGCGGTCAGAAGTAGACCATGAGCGCGCCCTCAAGCTTGATGCCGTTCACGAGGACGTCGCTGGAAAGCTCGTGGTTCGTCTCGGCGAGCTCGCGCGTGTAGATGAAGTAGCCCGTGCCCAGGTAGAAGGACACGGGCTCTTTTTCCAGGAACACGAGGTCGAGCCTGAGCTGGGCCGCCGGGCTCGCCCAGACCGAGGTCGAGGTGGTGACGGTCGGGGTGTAGTATTGCTGCCCGGCCGGCCAGCTCGCGTATTCCTGGTAGCTGTTCAGGCCCCCGATGACCGCGCCGGCGCCTAGGGTGGGCTGCAGCGAGATGGCCCGGCTCAGGGGGAAGCGGTAGCCGTACTCGGCGAGGATCACGAAGGTGTCGAGCAGCTTGTATTGGTCGTACATGTACGAGCCGCCGCCATTGCCCGCGCCGATGTCTCCGAGCTGCAGGCTGTCCGAATACAGGTAGTGCCAGAAGAAGAAGATCGCCTCGAGGGAGAGCCACTGGTTGCGCGCGATCTGGTAGCTCCCTCCGAGGGCGAGACCGATCGAGTAGGTCCCGAGGCCGCCGGGCGTGGTGGCGAACCAGCTCATCGAGCTGCCGATGAAGGCGCGGTAGCGGGGCGGCAGGTACTTCTCGGCCGCGCTCTCCAGGAGGGCCGCGTCGAACTCCACGGCGTCGGAGAGGATGACCGAGCCCGTCTAGACCTCGACCACGCGGACCGAGACGCGATAGAAGCCGGCCGTCTTCGTGATCGAGCCCACCATGAGATACTTGGCGTCGATGAGCTTGC
>JAJXZP010000322.1 GCA_021779995.1 bacterium
GATGCCCGGCATGTCAACAGTGAACCGGCGAATTGCCGCGATCGCCTTCGGCCGCGCCGGCTCCCATGCCGGCCGCCGATCCTCACGTCCCTAACCTCGTTTCAAGCTCGGCTTGACGCCGCGCTTGGGTTCACTAGAATGGTTACGATCCTTGAATCGATTCTCAAAGCGCCCGCTTTCTTAAGGGGGATACCCGATGAAAAGAGCCCTGGTCCTCCTCGTCCTGTCGCTGCTGTCATTCCAGGTCTTCGCCGAATGGACGAACATGAAGGATCTCAAGGTGGCCGTGCTCAATGTGGTCTCCCGCGTGCCGGGCGAGAACATCGATACGGCCACACTGACGGAGATGCTGCAGGTGGCCTTGGTGGATCGGAATGAGTTCCAGATCGTCGAGCGCTCGCTTCTGGACAAGATCATCAAAGAGCAGGAGCTTCAGGTCGCCGGCATAACCGAAGGCCAGGCCGCCAAGGTCGGCGAGCTGGCCGGCGCCAACAAGGTCATGCTCGTGTCCATCTCGAAATTCGGCGACAAGTACATCGTCATCGTCAAGGGCATCGACACGAAGACCGGCATCGTCGACCTGACCGACGAGGTCTTGAGCTATTCCGTCGACGGTTTCATCGACCTCTTCCCCGTGCTGGCCGACAGGCTGGTGCGCAAGGCCCGTGGAGAGACCGTGGCCGCCTATCGCCTGCCGGCCGATCAGGCTCCGCCCTCGGTCGCAGCCGGCTCTCCCGCCGGCAATCCGGGGGGCATCGGCGGCACCTACCGGGCGACGGGGACCAACCCCGACGGCAGCGCGTATCGGGGTACCTGCGTCGTCGGCCTCAATGCCGACGGAACCTATAGTTTCGTATGGGAAGTCGGGGGGACGTCGTACGTCGGTGTCGGCAGGCTGAAGGATGGAATCATGACCGTCGACTGGGGCGACGCATCCCCGGTAATCTACCAGGTTCAACGGGGCGGCAAGGTATTGGTCGGTACCTGGTCCGACGGCAAAGCCACCGAGACGATCAGCAGGTGAGGAAGAGAGCCTTCGCAGGCTCATCGCCACGGCGGCATATCGAAGGCGTAGAGCCGCAGCTCACGCGCGGAGGGGGACCGTGTCGCCGCATTCGGCTGTTGATGCGCGGGGCGGTCGTGTGCCCATGCTGCCGGAATGGGCCAGCCGGCTAATTTCCGGCCCTCAGCTCGAAGATCCGGGACCAGAAGTCCCCCCGCCGCGAACCGTAGCCCCGCTCGGCGCTCAGCAGGAGCCCCGCGCCCATGAGTTCGTCGCCGCCCCGGAGCCCCGCGTTGTCCGCGTCCACGGGGTCGCCGGCTTCGGGCCAGGTGGAGACGCGGTAGACTTTCGCCGGCGAAAGCCCGCGCAGCCTGAGCCTCCGCGGCCCCGCGAAGGGGCGGTTGAGCACGCGGTAGAAGCCGACCAGGGCCTCGTTCCCGTCCTCGGACACGCAGCTCCAGGCGACCTCGTTGCCGTCGCCCTCGAAGGGGCTCAGAAGGCGCAGGAAGCGGCCCGTCGCGATCAGCTCCCGGTGCCGCTTGTAGAACGCCACCTGGTCGAGGATCTCGGCGCGCTCCGCCGGGCTCAAGGCGGCGGCGTCGAGCTCGTAGCCGAAGACGCCGAAGAAGGCCGCCGCGGCCCGCGTCGACAGCGGCGTGATCCTGCCCACCTGGTGGTTCGGCACCGCGGAGACGTGGGCGCCCATGGACGAGAGCGGGTAGCACAGCGAGGTGCCCCACTGGATCTTCAGGCGCTCCACGGCGTCGGTGTCGTCGGAGACCCAGGCCTGGGGCGCGTAGGCGAGCAGGCCCGGATCGAAGCGCCCTCCCCCGCTCGCGCAGGACTCGACGAGCAGCCCGGGAAACTCGCGCGTTATGCGATCGAGTAGCGAGTAGAGCCCCAGCGTGTAGCGATGGAAGAACTCGCCCTGGCGGCCGGGCGGCAGGGCCGCGCCGTAGGGCTCGGTGATGTTGCGGTTCATGTCCCACTTGAGGTACGAGACGGGCGCCGACCTCAGCAGGCCGGCGATCACTCCGTACAGATGCTCCACGATCTCGGGCCGCGAGAGGTCGAGGACGTACTGGTTCCTGGTCTCCGTCCTCGGGCGGCCCGGCACGCCGATCGCCCAGTCGGGATGGGCCGCGAAGAGCTCGCTCCGCGGACTCACCATCTCGGGCTCGATCCACAGCCCGAACTTCAGGCCCATCGCCTCGACCCGGCGCGCGAGGGAGGCCAGGCCCCCGGGCAGCTTGCGCTCGTCGACGGCCCAGTCGCCGAGCGAGCTCGTGTCGTCGTCGCGCCTGCCGAACCAGCCGTCATCGAGGACGAAAAGCTCGACACCCAGATCGCGCGCGACGCCGGCGATGCCCAGGAGCCGGGACTCGGTGAAGTCGAAGTAGGTGCCCTCCCAGTTGTTGACGAGGACCGGCCGCGCCTTGTCGCGCCAGACGCCGCGGGCGAGGCGGGTCCGATAGAGCCGGTGGTACGTCTCGCTGAGCGCGCCGAGCCCGCTCGCCGAGTAGGCCAGCACGGCCTCGGGCGTGCGGAAGCTTTCGCCCGGCTCGAGCGTCCACGCGAAGCCGGCCGGGTCGATGCCGATGCGCGTGCGCGTGATGCCGAACGAGTCGACCTCGGCCTCGGCCAGGAAATTGCCCGAATAGACGAGGCTGAAACCGTAGACCTCGCCGCCTGCCTCCCCGACGCCCGGCCGCTTCAGGGCGATGAAAGGGTTGTGCTGGTGGCCCGAGGCGCCGCGCTCGCTGGAGACGCCCTGGCTGCCCGGAGCCAGGGCGCGGGCCGCGAGGTGCCGCTCGCGCGCCCAGGCCCCGGACAGGCTCAGCAGCTCCCATCGGGGGTCGGGAAGATCGAGGCTCGCGCTCATGGCGCAGCGCAGAATAAGTCGGCTCTGGCCCCCGTTGCGCAGCTCCATCCTCCGCGCGATCGCGGGGAAGTCCCTGAAGATCGTGTAGCCGAGGGTCGCGACGAGTCCGCTACGGGCGTCGGCCAGGTCGAGCTCGAGCGTGTCGGCCTCGTCGTCCGACTCCACGTAGGTCGAGGGCAGACCCGCGATCGGCCGCTTGCCGGCGTAGACGCGATGGGCGACATAGACGAGGTCGAGGACGGTGGAGCCGTCGGCCTGTTCGGCGACGAGGGCCGGCGCGCGGAAATCTCCGCTTCCGCGCACGGGGCACTCGAGCCTCGAAAAGTCGCCGGCTCCGTTGTCGAAGCTCGCGAACTCGCCGGGGGAAAGGTGGCGGTACGACCGGCCCGCCGCCAAAGCCGGGCCGAAGTAAAGCTGCCCCGCCTGGCCGCCCTCGTGGACGCGGAGTATGTAGCTCGTGAAGTCGTTGCGGAGATGGAACTCCCCGGTCCCGGGGTCGTGGAATACGGGCATCGCTGGCTCCTGTCTTTTCATGGCGCTGTCGAGGCGAAGCTCGCCCATGGACGGCCTTTGAAAAAAAGTCGAGCGGGCCTCGGAAGCCGTTCCGGACCGCCGCAGAGGTCCAAATGATGACGGATACGCCCGCCGTTTTCAAGGGAGGCCGCCGGTTCCACGGGCTCGTCCCGCGTGCCGAAGGTTCGCCGCAGCCTCTTCCCTCCGGCCCGACGTCCTTGTCCGAAGGCGCCCCGCGGCATGTCATCACCGCTACGCAATGGCCATCGCAGCGAGGGGCGTCGGCGCCGGAGGCCTCGGTAGATGACGGCCTCGGTAGCCGGCGCGAGAGGCGGCCGGCGCGAGAGGGCCCCGCTGCGGCCCCAGGCCGGCGGGAAAGGATCCGACATGCAACCGACCGAGAAAAAATCACCTACCTTCAAGCAGGAGCTCGTCGCCGTCTTCGGCAAGCCGGTGGCCGAGAACCCCACCCAGCCCATGGTGGAGGCGGCCTTCCGCCGTCTCGGACTCGATTGGCGCTACCTCACCGTCGAGGTGGACCCGGCCGACCTGGGCGAGGCCGTGCGGGGGGCTCGGGCCATGGGCTTCGCCGGCTTCAACTGCACCATTCCCCATAAGGTCGCCGTCATTCCCCACCTCGACGGACTCGGGAAGTCGGCCGAGCTCATGGGCGCGGTCAACTGCGTCGTGCGCCGTGGCGACCAGCTCATCGGGGAGAACACCGACGGCAAGGGCTTTCTCAAGGCCCTGGAGTCGCGGCTCGCTCCCGCGAGGAAGCGCATCGTCATGTTCGGGGCGGGCGGCGCCGCGCGGGCGGTCGGCGTGGAACTGGGCCTGGCCGGAGCCGCGCACCTCACCGTGGTCAACCGCGACGAGAGGCGCGGCAAGGAGCTCGCCGAGCTGCTCGCGGCCCGAGCGGGCCTCTCCGTCGACTTCGTGCCCTGGAACCGTAGCTTCCGCGTCCCCGAGGGCAGCGACATCGTCATCAACGCCACCTCCATCGGTCTTTTCCCGGACACGGAAGCCCGGCTCGACCTCGAGATCGGGAGCCTGGGCTCGGGCATGGTCGTGGCCGACGTCATTCCCAATCCCCCGAAGACGCGGCTCGTGCGGGACGCCGAGAGCCGCGGCTGCACGGTCATCGACGGGCTCGAGATGCTCGTCAATCAGGGAGTCATCGGCATCAAGTACTGGACCGGCCTCGACGCCGACCCGAAGGTGATGCGCGACGCCCTGCTCGACATCTTCGGCGACTGAGAGCGCGACATGTCCGACTCGAGATACGGCCTCGGCATCGACACCGGCGGCACCTACACCGATGCGGTGATCTTCGATTTCCAGACCGAGTCCGTCGTGGCCTCGGCCAAGTCGGTCACGGTGAAGGAAGACCTCACGGTGGGCATAAGCGGCGCCATCGCGGGCCTCCCCGCCGGGCCCCTCGGCGAGGTCAAGCTCGTCTCGCTCTCCACGGCGCTGGCGACCAACGCCTGCGTCGAGGGCAAGGGCAGCCGCGCCGTCCTCGTCATGATCGGCTGCGACGAGGAGATAGCCGCGCGCTACGGCCGGGAGTACGGACTGCCCGCGGCGAAGGACATCATCTTCCTCGGCGGCGGGCACGGGCAGCAGGGCGAGGTCAAGGGCGAGCCCGACTGGGACTGCCTGCGCGGGCGCATCGAGGAGCGCAGGCGCGAGACCGACGCCTTCGCCGTCGTGGAGCTCTGGGGAATACGCAACCCCGAGTACGAAAAGAAGGCCAAGGACCTGATAGCCGAGTGGACGGGCCTGCAGGTCGTCTGCGGCCATGAGCTCACCGGCGAGGTCAACTCGCTGAAAAGGGCCGCCAGCGCCCTCCTCAACGCCCAGCTCATCCCGATCATCGCCGACTTCCTGAACGCGGTGAAGCTGAGCCTCGCAAAAGCGCGTATCGAGGCCCCCCTCGTGATCGTCAGGGGCGACGGCAGCCTCATGTCCGAGTCCTTCGCCCGCGGCAAGCCCGTCGAGACCCTGCTCTGCGGCCCCGCGGCGAGCGTGGCGGGGGGCCTCCACCTGACGGGAGAGAGGAATTGCGTCATCATCGACATGGGCGGCACCACGAGCGACATCGCCATCGTCCGGGACGGGCTGCCCAGGCTCGCCTCGGAAGGCGCGAACATCGGCAAGTGGCGCACGGGCATCCAGTCCATCCTCATCGACACGGTGGGGCTCGGCGGCGACAGCATCATCAGGCACAGCGCCGGGAACGGCCTCGCCATCGGCCCGGTGAGGGCCGCCCCCCTGTCCTGGACCGCGAGCCGATGGCCGGGCGTGCTCGAGCGGATCCGGGATCTCCACAGGAGCCGGCGGCGGGACGAGATTTCGCTCTGCGAGTTCCTCTATCTGGTGCGCGGCATCGAAGGCGACCCCTTCTACGGCGAGGAGGAGCGGGCGATCGCCCGCGCCCTGAGGGACGGCCCCTTGAGCGTCACCGAACTGGCCGACGCGACCGACACCTCGATCGTCGAGATCAGGACCAGGCGCCTCGAGCAGCACGGCGTCATCATGCGCTGCGCCCTCACCCCCACCGACATCATGCACCTCGACGGGAACGTATCGCTCTGGAACAAGGACGCGGCCTTCCTCGGCGCCTCCAT
This sequence comes from bacterium, assembly GCA_021779995.1. Taxonomy (GTDB): domain Bacteria; phylum Spirochaetota; class Spirochaetia; order Treponematales; family Rectinemataceae; genus JAJXZP01. Next base: position 6,029 of record JAJXZP010000322.1, read on the forward strand.
CATGGCCCACCAGATCGGCGCCACGCTGGACGAACTCGTCGAGCTCGTCGGCGAGGGCGTGAAAGAGAAGTTATATTTTAGTATCGTAAAGATGCTCATGGAGGACGAGGACGAGAGCCTCCTCAAGGGCGGCATCTCCCGGCAGCTCGAGGCCCTCCTCGGCAAGAGCTTCGCCCGGCGACGCGCCGCGGCCAGGGGCGAGACGGACGGCCGCGGCTTCCTGGACTGCGGATTCTCCACCAGCGCGACCCTCGTCGGCATCGGCGCGCCCATCCACCTCTACCTGCCCGACGTCGCGAAGGCCCTGGGCGCCGCCTATGTCGTCCCCCGGAACGCCGGCGTGGCGAACGCCGTGGGCGCGATCACGGGCAACGTCATCGCCGAGGAGACGGTCATCGTCAGGCCGCGATACTCCGTCGCGGGGATAACCGGCTACATCTCGTTCTCGTCCGCGGAGAACCGGAGCTTTTCGGAGTACGACGAGGCCCTCGAGTGGGCCCGCCGCACCGCCCGCGAGCTGGCGCAGAGCTCGGCCGCGGCGCGCGGGGCCCGGGAGATCGAGATTTCGGTGAGCGTCGACGATAGCGCGGTGCAGCTCCCGGGCGCCTACGCGGAGGGGCTCCCGGCGGAGACCGAGGCCGCGGACGAGGTCGCCGACGGCAACGATGACGAAAGCGAGGGCGAGTCGCTGGCCAAGCCCGACAGCGGGCCGCGGCTCGGGGCGGCCGCGGCCGCCCCGGAGCGTCCGTCGACGGCGGCCCGGCCCCCAGCCCCGGGATCGCGCCTCCTCCTGGAAACCCTGGTGACGGCGCGGGCGGCCGGCAAGATCACGTGGGCCTGAAAGCCGCCGGGCCGCCCGTGCGCGCCCGGCGGCCCGAACGGGAACGAGGAGGGCCTCAGAACTCCTCGAACTCGGAGTCGTCCGCGCCGCCGTTCCGCAGCGTGATCGCGCGGCTCTCCGAATCGGACCGGAGCTCGCCGCCGGGAGTCTCGTCGCCGGCTGCTACACGATCGCGTCGCGCCTGGGCGCGAGCGCTTTCGCCCGAGCGGCGATCGCTCGGCCGAGGCGGCAAGCGCCGTCGAGCCCCGACGCATTGTAGTTCTGCGTCATCGCGTTCACGCGATCGAGGACCTCGAAATCACTCGTGATGTGATCGAGCAGAAAGGCGTTCATGATCTTGCCGACCACGAACGCGACGTTGGGCGGCTTGTCCGGATCGCTGGGCGGGAGATCTCTTGCCTCGCTGCACAG
>JAJXZP010000185.1 GCA_021779995.1 bacterium
CGGGCGGCGCGGGGCCGGCGTTCCAGGCCGCCCCCGGCCGGGCCATGCTCGTCCGCGGCCCGCTGGCCTTCCGGGGTTTGCCTTTCTTCGCGCCCAACGCGTTGCCCGGCCTTAGCGGTGTATACGCGCTCGCCGCTCCCGCCGTCCCGGGTCCGGCGGGAGCGGCTTCCGGAGACGGCGGCCCGGCCTCCCGGACCCTGCCGGCGCGGGTCTGGTTCACGCGCCAGCAGCTCTATTTCGGCGCCGGCTGGACCCGGGGCGCATCGGGACGATACACGGTCTACAGTTCGACGGGCGGAGCTTCAGGGACAGTGGTTCTCGCCTTCTCCACAGCCCGCTACGAGCTCCTCGTCGAGCTGCCCCGCGACGACGCCGGTCTGCGGCGTTTCGCCTCGGCCCTCGCCGACTCTTTCGAGCTCTTCTTCTCCGAGGCCGCCACCGATGCGGACATCTCCTTCCCCGCCTTCGTCGACTACGCACCCTAGCCGCTCCGGAGCCCCGAGGGAAATCAGGATACGTGAGCCGATTTCATGACCCGGCTGGTTAGGCAATCAGTTTCGCGCATTCGGGATTCGGGAGGGAGACAACCCCGGGTCGTCTCGGGAGCGATTCGGTATATTTCCTGAACTTGGCGGATTTTCTCCGGGACGACGATCGCGGTCCCCCGAATTGCCGAGCCTGCATGCGATTTCTTTATTGCGGATCGAGACATGCTCAAGTATACTGCTGCGAAATCGTCCACTCGCAAGAAGGAGGAATTCTATGCGAGCATCGTCAATCGGTTTGCTTTTGGCGGCACTGGCGCTCGTCGGATGCGCAGGCGCCCAGAAATCCAACACGATCAAGATCGGCTGGTTCGGCCCGGAGACGGGCGACAGCGCCCTGTGGGGCCAGGCCGAGCTCAACACCGTCCAGATGATGGCCGCCGACTACAACGCCCAGGGCGGCGTCGACATCGGCGGCAAGAAGTACCAGCTCCAGATCGTCCCCTACGACGACAAGGGCGACTCCACCGAGGCGGTCAACGTCGCCAAGCGCCTCGTGAGCCAGGACAAGGTCGTGGCGATCGTCGGCGCCCAGGGCTCGGGCGAGGCCATCCCCGTCGCGCCCATCATGGACGAGGCCAAGGTGCCCCTCGTCGCCTCCACCGCGACGAACCCCAAGGTGACGGTGACCGAGTCGGGGCAGGTCCACCCCTACGTGTTCCGCGCCTGCTTCACCGATCCCTACCAGGGCAAGGTCGCGGCCTACTTCGCCTACCAGCGCCTCGCGAAGCGCAACGCCGCCATCCTCATGACCATCGACGATCCCTACTCCACCGGCCTCAGCCAGTACTTCAAGGAAAGCTTCGAGCAGCTCGGCGGCAAGGTCGTGGCCGAGGTCAGCTACACCTCCGGCGAGAAGGACTTCCGCGCGCCCCTGACCAAGATCAAGGCCGCCAAGCCCGACATCATCTTCATCCCGGCCTACTACAACGACGTCGCCCTCGCCGCCAAGCAGGCCCGGGACCTCGGCATCAACCAGATACTCCTCGGCGGCGACGGCTGGCCCTCGGACAACCTCATCTCCCTCGCCGGCAAGGCGCTCGAGGGCTGCATGTTCATCAACCACCTCGACTTCGACGGCCCCGAGGCCCAGCCCATGCGCGACGAGTACAAGGCGAAGTACGGCAAGAACGCCGAGCTCAACTCCTACATGGTGCACGACGCCCTCATGATGGTCATCGACGCCATGCAGCGCGCCAAGGCCTTCGACGGCCCCTCGATCCAGAAGGCTCTCGAGACCACCGACATCCAGGGCATCACCGGCCACATCAAGATCGGGCCGGAGCACAACCCCGTCGGCAAGGACGCCTGGCTCATCAAGATCGTCGGTCCCGACATGAAGTTCCAGGAGAAGTTCTCGGCGACGAGCTAGGCTCGCGCATCCTTAAGCCGGTCCGGGCAGTCCCGGACCGGCTTTCCTCATCTCCCCCGGGAAGGCCACGATGAATCAATTCCTCCAGCAGCTTATCAACGGTCTGTCCATAGGCTCGATCTACGCCCTCATGGCCGTCGGATACTCCCTCGTCTACTCGATCATGAACTTCTCCAACTTCGCGCACGGCAGCGTCATCATGCTGGGCGCCTACTTCGGCTTCTTCGCGCTCACTCTCGCCGGCCTGCCCTTCGCGCTGGCCTTCTTCGTCGCCGCCTTGAGCGCGGCCGGCGTGGCTGTCCTCCTCGAGCGCCTGGCCTACAAGCCCCTGCGCGACCGCCACGCCCCCTTCCTGTATTTCATCATCACCGCGATGGGCGCCTCCATCTTCATCGACAACTCGGTCATCGCCACGATCGGGCCGACGCCCAAGACCTTTCCGAGCGAGCTCCTGCCCAGCTTCCTGCAGTCGGGAGCGATCAGGATCGGGCACGTCGACGTGGGCCGCATCGACCTGGCCATGTTCGCGATCACCGTGGTCTGCCTCGTCGCCCTCGTGCTCTTCATCGACTTCACGAGGCTCGGCAAGGCCATCCAGGCCACCGCCTACAACATGAAGGCCTCGGCCCTCATGGGCATCAACCCGGGCTTCGTCATCATCCTCGTGTTCGCGATCGGCGGCGCCCTGGCGGGCGTGGCCGGCGTGCTCTACGGCATGAAGTACCAGGTCTTCCCGCAGATGAGCGCCATCACGCTCAAGTCCTTCATCGCCGCCGTGTTCGGCGGCCTCGGGAGCCTGCCGGGGGCCATGCTCGGCTCGCTCCTGCTGGCCCTCATCGAGACCTTCGTGTCGGGCTACCTCTCGACCCAGTACCGCGACCTCTTTTCCTTCATCATCCTCATCGCGATGCTGGTCATCCGGCCCTCGGGCATCATGGGCAAGACGGCCGAAGACAAGGCCTAGGAGCGGGGCATGGAATATATCCAAGGAATCGCGATCCTCATCGGCATCAACCTGATAGCCGTCCTGGGGCTGTCCATACTCACGGGTTTTACGGGCCTCTTCTCCTTCGGGCACGGAGGCTTCATGGCCATCGGCGCCTACATCTCGGCCATCGTCACCGCGCGCCTCCATCTGCCCTTCGCCCTCGCCATCATCGCCGGGGCCGTGAGCGCGGGTCTCGTGTCGATCTTCATCGGGCGGCTCACCCTCAAGCTCAAGGGCGACTACTTCTGCATAGCGACGATGGGCTTCGGCGAGGCGGTGCGGGTCATCCTCAACAACATCGACTACGTCGGCGGGGCCCGCGGCTGGGAGAGCCTGCCCCAGCTCACGAGCATCTGGGTGGTGCTCGGCCTCGACATCGCGGCCGTGATCGTCGCCTGGAACCTCATCAACTCGCGCCACGGTCGCAACCTGGTGGCGGTGCGCGAGGAGGAGCTGGCCGCGCAGATGGCCGGCATCGACGTCTACCGGCACAAGATGATCGCCCTCGTGGTGAGCGCCGCCATGGCGGGCATCGCCGGGGCCCTCATGGCCAACTACATCCAGTTCATCCGGCCCACCATGTTCAACATGGCCAAGTCCACCGACCTCACCATCATGGTCATCTTCGGCGGCCTGGGCTCGATCTCCGGCTCGATCGTGGGCACCTTCCTCCTCGTCTCCCTGCCCGAGCTCTTCCGCAACTTCGCCCAGTGGCGCCTCGTGATCTACGGTCTCGCGGTCATCGTCATCATGGTCGGCAGGCCCAAGGGCGTCATGGGAGGCTTCGAGCTGACGCCTTCGGGCATCCGCAAGTCCATGGCGGCGCGCAGGGCGCGGCTCGCCCTCGAGGCCGAGGCGCGCGCCCTGGAGCGCGAGGATCTGGCATGAGCGTCGTACTGGAACTCAAGGGCCTGACCAAGCGTTTCGGCGGCCTCGCGGCCGTCAACGACGTGAGCTTCAAGGTGCGGGAGGGCGGCATCTCCGGCCTCATCGGCCCCAACGGCGCGGGCAAGACGACGATCTTCAACCTCATCACCGGCGTCTACAAGGTCTCCGGCGGAGCGATCGAGTTCCGGGGCCTTCCCGTGCAGGACAAGGAGCCCTACCAGATCGCCGGCCTCGGCATCACGCGCACCTTCCAGAACATCAGGCTCTTCAAGGAGCTCTCCGTCTTCGACAATGTCCTCACGGCCTGCCACGCCTCGGCGAAGTACGGGCTGACCGAGGCCGTCCTCCGCCTGCCGCGCTTCCGGCGCGAGGAGAAGGCCCTGCACGAGAAGGCCGACTCCCTCCTGGAGATCATGGGGCTGCGGGACCGGACGGACGTCACGGCGAACAACCTGCCCTACGGCTTGCAGCGACGATTGGAGATCACGCGGGCCCTCGCCCTCGACCCGAAGCTCCTCCTCCTGGACGAGCCCGCCGCGGGCATGAACCCCGACGAGACCGAGCAGCTCATGCGGCTCATCGCCGAGGTGCGCTCGCGCTTCGAGCTCTCCGTCCTCGTCATCGAGCACCACATGGATCTCATCATGGGCGTCTGCGAGCACATCCACGTCCTGAGTTTCGGCTGCACCCTGGCCGACGGCACGCCCGACGAGGTGGCCAACGATCCCCAGGTCGTCGAGGCCTACCTGGGCGCCGAGGAGGCCAAGAAATGATGCTGAGCGTGCACGACCTCCACGTCGCCTACGGCGGGATCAGGGCCCTCCGGGGCGTGTCGCTCGAGGTCGACTCGGGCGAGATAGTCACGATCATCGGCGCGAACGGAGCCGGCAAGTCCACCCTGCTCAACACGATCACCGGCTTCCTCAAGCCCGGCAAGGGCGAGGTCGTGTTCAAGGGCCAGCGCCTGGGGCGGCAGCCGGCGAGGATAGTCAAGCTGGGCATCTGCCACGTCCCCGAGGGCCGGCTCGTGTTCGCGAACCTCACCGTCCACGACAACCTCCTCCTGGGAGCCTACCTGCGCCACGACCGGCGGCAGATCCTCGCCGACCTCGAGAAGGTCTACGGCATCTTCCCCCGGCTCCGCGAGCGCATGAAGCAGATGGCGGGCACCCTCTCGGGCGGCGAGCAGCAGATGCTCGCCATGGGCCGGGCCCTCATGACGAACGGCGAGCTCGTGCTCATGGACGAGCCCTCGCTCGGCCTGGCGCCGCTCCTCGTCAAGACGGTCTTCGACATCATCCGGGAGATCCGCGGCCTGGGCAAGACCATCCTCCTCGTCGAGCAGAACGCCCACATGGCCCTCGAGGTCGCGGACCGCGCCTACGTGCTCGAGCAGGGCAACATCCTCAAGACGGGCAGGGCCTCCGACATAGCGCAGGACCCGGCGGTCAGGGCCGCCTACCTCGGCACGAAGTCGGTGGCCGGCGGGCGGTAGCGGCCTGCGGAGCGTCGACGCGCGGCGGCCCGGGCCCCTCGGCCTAGCCCGGGCGCCGCGACTTCCGCCCGGGGCAGTCACGGGCGCCACTAGAGCGAGCGGATCAGCTTCTCGTAGAAGACCGCGCAGCGCCGCGCGTTGTCCACCGACACGCGCTCGTCGCGGCCGTGCACCTGGGCCAGGTCCCCGGCCGTCTGGCGCAGGGGGGTCAGGCGATAGATGTTCTCGGCCACGTAGCGGTAGTGCTTCGTGTCGGTGCCCGCGCTGAAGAGGAAGGGCACGCAGGCCGCCTCGGGGAAGGAGGCCGCGAGGGCCGACTCCACGGCGAGGTAGCCCTCGGCCTCCACCGAGGACTCGGGCAGGGGCTCCACGCCCAGGCCCTCGTAGGCCTGCCGCGCGATGCAGCCGAAGGGCGCGACGATCCGGCCGAGCCGCTCGATCACCCGGCCGCAGGAATCGCCGCTCAGGATGCGCACGTTGACATTGGCGCGGGCCTTGTCGGCCAGCACATTCTCCTTGGCGCTGCCCTGGAGCATGGTGGGCGCGGCGGTCGTGCGGATGAGGGCGTTGGAGCTCGGCGTGGCCGAGAAGGCCGCCTTGACGAGGCCGGAGAAAAGCCAGAGATTGCGGAACAGGAGCCGATAGGAAAGGGACGAGTAGGGCGCGACCTGCTCCAGGAAGGCGCGCAGAGTCTTCGTGAGCCGCGCGGGCGAGGGGCGGGCCTCGATGGCCGCCACGGCTCGCGCGAGGTCGCCGGCGGCCGTCCGGCGCGGCGGCATCGAGGCGTGGCCGCCCGAACCCGAAGCCTCGACGGCCACGTCGAGGTAGCCCTTCTCGGCGACGCCGACCAAGGCGAGCGGCCTGTCCGCGAAGGGCATGAGGCCGTCAGCCACGGGCCCCCCCTCGTCGAGGAGGAAGGCGGCGCGGATGCCCTGATCGGCCAGGAAGGCGCCCACGGCCCCCGCCCCCAAGGGACCGCCCACTTCCTCGTCGCCGCCAAAGGCGAAGTAGAGCGTGCGGCGAGGGACGAAGCCTTCGGCGAGGAGGCGCTCGGCGGCGAAAAGGATGGAGGCGAGGGTGACTTTGACGTCCTGGCTGCCCCGCCCCCAGACGAAGCCCTCGGCGATGTCGCCCGAGAAGGGCGGATGGGTCCAGGCCTCCTCGTCATCGGCGGGCACCACGTCGAAATGGGCGCAGAGTATCGCCGGAGCCAGGCCCGCGTCGCCGCCCTTCCATTCGTAGAGCAGGGCCCAGTCGCCGATCTCGCGGCGGTTCAGCGCCGCGTGGACGCGGGGGAAGAGTCCGACGAGGTCGGCCTTGAGCGCCTCGAAGGCCGCCTTGTCGGTGCGGCCGTAATCGAACCAGGACACCGTCGGCCGGCGCACGAGAGCGGCGAGGGCGGTTTCGACGCCGGAAGCCGTCTCCAGCTCCCGCGCCGAAAGAGGCTGCCGGAGCGGCGGGGCTCGGCGCGTCGAGGCGGCGCGGGCGATGGAAATTAGGCATACGAACACCAGAAGCGCCACGAAAGCCATGACCGCGAGTTCGGATGGGTCCATACCGTGAAAGTATCGCGCCGCGCGCCCCGGTGGTCAACGAGATGGGTCGGCCGCCGGGTCGCGGCGCGGCCCGAGGCGAGCCGCGCCGTCGCCGAGGACGGGCGTGAGGCGGCCGGGGGCAGGAGCAGGAGGCAAGCGAGGGCCAGGGGCTCACCGCCTTAAGGGGTGCTCGTGCTCGCCGCCGGCGCGGCGGCTTCGGGCGTGTCGGTAGCCGTGGCCGTCGGGGTCGCGGGGGCCGACGACGCGGGCACGGCAGCGGGGGCAGGGGTCGGCGAAGTCGGCGCGGGCGAAGTCGAAGCGGCCGGCGTGGTCGAAGCTGAAGCGGCCGGCGCGGGCGAAGTCGGCGCGGCCGGCGCGGGCGC
>JAJXZP010000306.1 GCA_021779995.1 bacterium
TGCGCGGCAAGAGCGTTCCCGTCACGCCGGACAGCGCCCGCAAGATGGGATTCAACAATTACGCCTCGGCGGCCTCCGGCTCCGAGCAGTTCAAGCTCGCGCTCTTTTCGCTCGCCGTCGACCAGGTGGATTTTCTCATGCCCCTGCGCTCGCCCGACATGCGGGTGGGAGCCGTCATGGTGTTCACCCTCTTCTTCCAGAGGTACCGCTTTTCCGTGAACGGGATCATAGCCTCGACCCAGCGCCTTCCCTCCGGCGTTCAGAAGGTCCGAGCGACGCTCGAGTTTTCGCCCGAGCTCACCGACCTGCTCAATGACTACTTTTTCCAGGCGCGCGTCCTCGCGAAGCGGGGCCAGGAGTCCTAGTATGCCGAGCCTATTTCACGGCCCGCGCGTGGAAGTGATGGGGCTCGCGTCGTTTCTACCAGCCATTACATCTTGGCTTTTTCCCCGCCTTTCTGTATGCTCCGCCGGCAAGGAGTCTTTATGAGTTCTTCCGGCATCAAGAGCCGTGACGCTTTCGCCACCACGCTCGGGGCCTTCACGGCCACCGTGGGTTCCGCGATCGGTCTAGGCAATATCTGGAAATTTCCGTACCTGACCGGATCGAACGGCGGAGCCGCCTTCGTGCTGGCCTATCTGCTCTGCGTGGCGCTCGTGGGCATTCCCATCATGATCGCCGAGCATGTCATCGGCCGCAGGACGCGGCAGAACGCGGTGCAGGCCTACGAGACGGTCATTCCCCGTCAGCGCGGATGGTCGGCCATCGGCTGGGGCGGCTTGGTCGCGGCCGTCCTGATCATGGCCTTCTACACCGACGTGGCCGGCTGGGTCTTCGCCTATGTCTTCAAGTCGCTCAGGGCTTTCGTCGTCGGGACGACCCTCGGCCAGGGCGATTTCGCGGCCCTCGCCGGCGGCACCTGGGAGCCGCTGGCCTGGCAGCTGGGGGTCCTCGCCCTCGCCTGCTTCATCATCGCCTCGGGCGTATCCAAGGGCATCGAGCGGGCCACGAAGACGCTCATGCCCCTGCTCTTCGTCCTCCTCCTCATCTGCGACGTCAGGGCCCTCAGCCTGCCGGGCGCCTCCGCCGGCGTTTCCTATCTCTTCCGGCCGGACCTGGCCAAGCTAACCGCTCCCGTCCTGCTCGCCGCCCTCGGGCTCGCGTTTTTCAAGCTGTCGCTCGGCATGGGCACGATGACGACCTACGGCTCCTACCTGCCGGAGGCCACGCGGATATTCCCCAACGCGGCACGGGTCGCCGTCGCCGACACGGTCGTGTCGCTCCTGGCCGGCCTCGCCATCTTCCCCGCGGTCTTCGCCTTCGGCGGGACGCCCGCCGGCGGCCCCGGGCTGCTGTTCAACACCATCCCGCTCGTGTTCGCCAAGATGCCGGCCGGAGGGCTCTTCACCACGCTCTTCTTCATTCTCACCGCGGTGGCGACCATCGGCGCCATGGTGAGCCTCATCGAGGTTCCCGTGGCCTGGCTCACCGAGAAGCGCAGACTCTCCCGCCCGGTGGCGGCCATCGTCACGGGCGCGGGCATGTTCGCGCTCGGCGCGCTCGCGACGCTTTCCCAGAGCCCCGTCCTGTCGGGAGTCAAGATTTTCGGCAAGAGTTTCTTCGATCTCTTCGACTTCCTGTCCTCGAATCTGCTCCTGCCCCTCGGCGGGCTCGCCATAGCCGTGGTCGCCGGATGGCTTCTCGCGCGCACGGACTTCCAGGCCGAGCTGGACAAGGGCTTCGCCGCCAGGCCCTGGCACACCAAGCTCATGTCGGCTTTCGTGAAATTCGTGGCGCCGGTGCTGATCCTCGTCATACTGCTCGACAGCCTGGGGATTCTCAGACTGTCCTAGCCGCGCGCTTGTCGCTAGTTCGCGCGCACGCCGTCGACGAAGACCGCCTTCTGCCCCGATGAGGAGACGAGGGTCCAGACGACGTCGCGCGCGAGTTCCTGCTTCGAGGCGAGGTCGAGGAGCCGCGCCTCGGTCTCCTCCATCTCGCCGCCCCCCGAGGCGTAGCGCTCGTCCGAGACGATGAGGACGACCGTCGCACCGAGCTCGGCACAGCGGGCGAGGATGGCTGCGGTCATCGCGGACGACGTGACCGGTTGAGACGGGGTGACCGCCGGAGACGAGGGGGATGGCGGGGGCGACGAGGCTGCCGCAGTCGACGAGGTTGCCGCAGTCGACGAGGCTGCCGAGCCGCCTCGGGCCAACAGTTCCCGCACCGGCTCAATCGAGACGAGAATGAAGCGAGGCTCGCGGGCAAACGAGGATTCGAGAAGCGCTCGAAGCTCGGCGGCGATGGCGGCGGATTCTTCGCTCGCATCGCCGGGAGCGGCGGACGCGGGAGCGCCCGAGCCGGGAACTGATGCGTCGGGAGCGGCCGCATCGCCGGGAGCGGCCGCCTTCGGGGACGCGAGTGGATCCGAGGATCGCTCGTCGATCGCGACGAGGAGCCGCACCCTGGCGCCTGCGGCGAGCATGAAGGCGAGTTGGCGCTCGACCTTCGCGTATCGCTGCCGAGCGTCGGCGCCCTCGGCGAAGGCATCTTGATGATAGGCGGCCGCGAGCACGAAGATCGCGAGCGCCGCGGCGAGGCCGGCGGGCCGATGCCGCGCGAGGGGTCGATGCCGCGCGAGGCGGCGCGCGCACGAACCTACGCTTCCTCGCGATGCGGCCCCGAGGCCGGAGACGCCCGTCGATCTCCATGGCCTATTCCGGCTCATCCGTTCCCCTTGAAGGCTATCGGCTCGATGACCACGTCCATCTCGATGTCGCGCTGCATCGCGGCCATCACCACGTCCTTGAAGGTGATGTCGCCGCGCGGAATGGGATGGGGAGGGGCGTCTCCGACCAGGATGACGAGGCGCTTGGAAGCCTTCCAGTCGAACTCGGTGGCGGCGGCGTACAGGCCTTCGTGGACGGCCTCGGGAATGTCCATGCCGCCGTAGGCGGTGATGCCCTTCAGATACTCGTCGAAGCGCCCGAGATCGCTCGTGAACGGCACCTTCCTCGTGATGTACTCGTCCGGCCAGTAATCCTTGAACAGCATGAGCCCGATCCGGAAGTTTTTAAATCGCGCCGTCTTCTCGCGGACGAGGGCGGCGAGCTTCGCCTTCACGTCTTTCATGTAGGGCTCCATGCTCGCCGTGGTGTCGAGGCAGATGACGAGGTCGAGGCTGTCCGACTGGACCTCGTCGATCAGGTGCCCGATCTGCTCCGAGGTCGAGCCGTCCTTGGGCACGTAGGCAGCCTTGCCCTTGGTGGCGTCGGCGACGGCGGTGAAGGAGCTGACGGTCGCCGGATCGTAACCGCTGGGGATCGCTTTCTCGACGGGCGGCGGCGGCGGTGAAGGCGAAGGAGGGGGAGGCGGCGGCGGAATGGCCGCCACGGTGATCTCGTAGGGATTGTCTACGAAGGCGCCGCGATAATCGGCGTAGGGCTTCCGGAAGGCGCGGATGTTGATGAAGGTGCCCTTGCCCACCGCCACCGAGCCCGAGCGGCTCCAGGGGTAGCCGTACACGAGGACGCTCGGGATGAGAATGTGGAAGGCCCTGCCGAAGGTTGGGTCGGCGATCGGGGTCGAGGAGATGAGGGAGTACAGACCCTTCTTCGGGGGCAGCGGCTTGCCGTTCAGAAGACGCTTTTCGTCGCCGTTGACGGGATTGTACCTAGCCGCACGATAGGCGAAATTGTCCGCCTTCATGGCGGGGTCTTTCGTGGACTCGGTGAGGAGCACGGAGGCGATATCCGGCTTGGCCCGCACGTACAGGTCGTAGCCGCCGTCCTCGCGCGCCGAGATGCGCACGTCGCCGGGCTCGATGGAAAGGTCGAGCGCCGCCAGCATCGCCGCCGAAAACAGGAGCCCCTGCAGCAGGGCGGCGGCGCGCAGAAATCGGTTTGCCCTCACCCTACCATGATCGGATAGAGGGAGGCCTCGCATGAGTATGCCCGAGCGCCGGGGACGGCCTCGCTGGCCGCGCTCCATGAGATCCGCCCCTTTCTTGGCTAGACCGACTTGGGCGGCTCGATTTTCAGTTCGCGGACCGTGTAGGGAGCGAAAAAAATCACCGTCATGTTCTACGGGACACGAACGGGAAACGAACCGGTACGGGATTGGCTCAGGGACTCCCGGTTGACGACAGGAAGTCGATTGGCGAGGACATCAAGGCCGTCGAGCTCAACTGGCCGCTTGGCTTGCCGCTCGTTAAGAAGCTCGAGTCCGACCTCTGGGAGATCCGCTCGACCCTACCGGGCGGCATCTCGCGGACGTTCTTCACCGTATTGGAGAGTTTCATGGTTCTGCTACATGGATTCATGAAGAAGACGCAGAAAACTCCGCTTGCTGAGCTGCTCTCGCGTGGAAGCGCTGCAAGGACGTTCAGAGAGGAGGTATCGAGCCATGAAGAGCAAGCACATCGGATCCACCTTCGACAGCTTCCTCGAAGAGAAAGGGATCGCGGAGGATGTCAAAAGCCGGGAATCGCACATGGCGATTCCCGGGAACCCTATCGGCGAATCCCTGGAATTCTGCTTGATATATCACATGCGTCTGTCTCCGCATGCTGTCCGAGGGCGCGGATCGAGAGCGCGCTTTTTTCGATGGCGCCGGCGTCGTCTACGACGAAGTGTGGAAGGACCGGAAGGCAGGGAGGGAAAAAGGGACGGGCGAGGACCAGGGTGTAGACCTGCGTCGTCGAAAGGGCCTCGTGCCCGAGGGTCGCTTGGATGTGCCGCATGTCGACGCCCCGACGCAAAAGGTGGATTCCCAAGCTGAGCCTGAAGCCGTGGGTCGTGATGCTCGGGATCCCGAGCCGCGTACAGGCGGCCTCGATCTCCTGATTCGCCACTGTCGCCGCTCGGGCCTTGTTCGCCACGAAAAGGGTGTGCCCGAGCCTCCGGGCGTAGTTCCTCCTGATCGCGGAGAGCAGCCGCCCTCGAGGTACTCCCGCATAACCTCTGAAGCATACGGCGTGAGATACGCCGTCCTAGGTCCTTCCCTTCCTTCACGTACACGAGCCGGGCATCAAGGTCGAGATCCACCTCCGTGAGCGAGCAGGCTTCGGCGATCCGCAAGCCCGTCGCGTAGGGCTTACCCTTATCGTCCAGACGCTCGGAAAGCCAGGCCTCGTAGCGGAGGGCCTCCGCGATCCCGACCGGCAGGACGTCGAGCTCTTCCTCCCCCTCGCCAATTCGTAGTACACTTGCACGAGCACGGATCAAGGAGCCTGTCATGGATGCTGCACTTGCCCATCCCCAGTACATAACCGACGACCAGGGCCACAAGACCGCCGTCATACTTCCTCTCGACACCTACACCGAGCTCCTCGAGGACCTCTCCGACCTCGCCATCGCAGTCGAGCGCCGCGACGAACCTCTCGTCTCTCACAAGGATCTCCTCGACTCCCTAAAGGCCGATGGCCACCTATAGCATCCAGTGGAAGGCCTCGGCCGCCAAGGAACTCAAAAAGCTCCCGCGCGACATCATCAAGCGCATTCTGACAGCCATTGCCGACCTGGCCACCGTGCCCCGTCCCGACGGCATCAGAAAGCTCGTGGGGTCGGAATCCACCTATCGCATTCGCGTCGGCGAGTATCGTGTGGTCTACAACATCTTCGACGACCGACTCGTCATCGAGGTCATCCGCGTCCGCGACCGCAAGGACGCTTACAGGTAGCCTTTCCACATTAGGCACAATTCAGCCGTCTTCCCGAATCCGTCTCCGGCGAGATCGCTACTGCCGTCTCAGGCGATTCTCTCCACCCTAGCCAAGGGCCTTTAGGCCCGCGGCAACTCTTCCCCGGCTACCGCGAAGAGCTGCGTGTCGCCAAGAAAACTTTGTCCCCCTGCGAACCGGTGACGTAGGCGCTGGCGAGCTGAGCGAGTTTGCGCCTACGTTCCGGGTCCGCGTAGTCCGAGCTTCGTGAGAGCGCGGCACGGACCCGCAAGCCCGTCGTCGTCATCGATGACGGGCAGGACATGAAGGAGTCGGCTCTCCTCTCCGTCAAGAACCTCGTCAACGTCAACTCCGATTCGAAATCCAAGATGAGGTTCATCCTTTACGGACAGCCTGAACTCACCGGCGTGGCCAAGGCACGCGCCATTATTCCCGGCCGACTCAGCGGTGCGGCGCCGCGGCCTACCTCGCGAGGGAGGCGGCCGCGATCGCCTCGGCGACGCGGATGCCGTCCATGGCCGAGGACATGATGCCGCCCGAGTAGCCGGCGCCCTCGCCGCAGGGATAGATGCCGCGGACCGGGCTCTGGCAGGACTCGTCGCGGAGCATCCGGACCGGGGAGGAGGTCCTCGTCTCGACGCCGCTCAAGGGGGCGTCGGCCCGGGCGAAGCCGCTCACCTTGCGGTCGAAGGCCCTGATCCCCTCCCCGATCGCCGCGGCGACATAGTCGGGCAGGCAGAGGTTCAGGTCGGCCAGGGCATAGCGGCCCCGAATGTCGGGCTCGACCGCCCCGAGCCCCGAGCTGCGCCTCCCCGCCAAGAAATCTCCGAGCAGCTGCACCGGCAGGGCCAGAGCCCCGCCTCCCTGCTCGAAGGCCGCCTTTTCCCAGCGGCGCTGGAACTCCATCCCCGCGAGGACCTCGCTCGAGCCCGAGCCGTCGGCTGAGCCGTCGGCTAAGCCGTCAGCGAAGCCGCGGAAGTCTTCGGGGCCGACCGTGACGACGATGGCGCTGTTGGCGTTGCGGCCGCCGCGGCCGAAGTCGCTCATGCCGTTGCAGGCCACCATGCCGGCCTCGGAGCTGGCGTTGACCACGGCGCCGCCAGGGCACATGCAGAAGCTGTACACGCCGCGGCCTCCGGAGCTGCGGTGCGTGAGCTTGTAGTCCGCGGCCGGAAGGTCTGGATGCCGCCAGGCCTCGCCGTACTGCGAGCGCGAGATCATCGCCTGGGGATGCTCGATCCTGAGGCCGATCGCGAAGCTCTTCTGCTCCATGGGAAGGCCGATCGAGGCGAGGTAGCCGAAGCTGTCGCGGGCGCTGTGCCCCAGGGCGAGGACGATCGTCTTCGTATCGATCGTCGCGCTCTCGCCCGCGACGCGCAGGCCGCGCACGCCTCCCCCGTCCAGCTCGAGCGCCTCGACCCTGCTCCGGAAGCGAAGCTCGCCTCCCAGGCCCTCGATCTTGGCGCGGATGTTCCGCACCACGCGGACGAGGTAGTCCGTGCCGATGTGGGGCTT
>JAJXZP010000124.1:0-3385 GCA_021779995.1 bacterium
AGGGCGAGCGCCAGCAGGCTCAGCAGCTTCGCGAGGGCCGGCCCGCCGCCTCCGACGGGCGGAGCGCCCGCCGCATGAGCCTCAGTCTGAGGCTGTGCCTCAGCCTCAGACTCGGCGATGAAATCGCGCATCGTCGCCCGGACCTCAGCGCGTGAGCGCGGCCATGGTGAACTGCCGATCGTCGAGCGGCACGTCGATCTCGATCTTGCTCATGTCGAAGACGGTCTTCGTGTCGTTGCGCAGCTTGGATACGAACTCGGTGCGCGTCGGATACCAGCGGTCGCCGATGCGCCGGACCTCGAGGGTGGAGCTCGTCTTGATGAGCTTGCCCGACTTGGCGTACATGTCCTCCTTGAGCACGACATAGCGCCCGGCGTCGACCCACATGACCCGCCTGTCGTAGGCCGCGCTCGGCACCCTGGCGTCGAGCCTGAGGACGTAGCACTCCCTGCCATCCACCACCGCCCGGCCCCCGAGCGAGGCCCGGTACTTGGCCTTGTAATCCTGAGACTCGAGGGCGTCCTCGTAGGAGACATCCGAGCCCATCATCCCTTCCTTGAGAAGGTAGCCGGAGATCTTCACCGTGTCCTGCTCCGCGGGAAAGTATATCCACAGGTTCTGTCCGAGCTTGAGGTAGCGCGTACCGCGATCCTCGGGATTGGTGAACTCCGCGAAGGCCTTGTCGGAGCCCCGCGCCACGGCGGTCATGGTCTTGTAGCGGGTCTCGCCGCCGATCGTGATCTCCATGCGGCCCGAGTAGCGGATGTCGCGGTAGGACATGTTCGCGTCGAGCCGGGCGAGAATCTCCCCGGCGCTGGGCGCCGGGGCGGCGCTCGGGGCCGGGGCGGGTACTTGCGCGGCCGCGGCCGCCGCAGGGAGCGCGGCGAAGGACGCGGCGAGGAGCGCCCCAAAGGCCCGCGAAATCGCATATCGTTTCATGTTCGTCCTCCAATCGTCAGACGGATCGTATGGCCTCGATCGGGTCCATGTGCGCCGCGCTCCTCGAGGGCAGGTAGGCGACGGCGGCCGAAATCGCGAGGCCCATGCAGAAGAGAGCCAGTATCTGCAGGGGATGGATGCCGGGCCGTATGATGTTGTCCATGGGCAGGCCCGAGCTCGAGGTGATGGCCGAGAAGTCCATTCCGTGGACGGCCAGAAGGGCGTTGAGGCCGACCCCCAGGAGGGTGCCGGCGGCGCCGCCGAGGAGACCGAGCATGCTGCCCTCGGCGAGGAAGAGCCCGAGCACTCTCCGGTTTTCCATGCCCATCGACTTCAGGATGCCGATCTCCCGCTTCCGCTCCAGGACCACCATCATCATGACATTGGCGATGATGAAGGCCCCGAGGAAGGCTATGATGAGCTCGATGACGAAGTAGATCTGGCCGACCATCTGGATGATCCTGGCCGTGTCGCCGAGGCTCGTCCAGCTGCGCACCGAGAGCCCGCCGAAGCCGGCGGCCGCGAGGCTCGAGGAGATGAGGCGGGCCGCGGCGTCGGAGTCGCGGTAGTCCTTGAGCATGACGAGCACCTGGGAGGCCCCCTTCCCCAGGCCGAGCAGCTCCCGGGCGTCGCCCAAGCCCACCTGGAAGGTGGAGTCGTCGAAGCTGTCGACTCCCGTCCTGAAGAGGCCGGAGATGCGGAACTTCCTGAAGCCCAGGCCGAAGTCCGCCTTCTCGGTCACGACCTTGAGTTCGTCCCCGACTTTGAGGCCGAGGTCCTTCGCGAGCCGGTAGCCGACGATGGCCGTGCCCTTCCGGTCGCAGTACGCGCCCCCCGGGAGGATCCGCTGGTCGAGCATGAGGAGACCCCGCTCGGCCTCGGGATCGCCGCCTATGCCGTGGGCGGCCTTCGTCGCCGAGGCCGAGGAGAGGACGACGCCGAACTGCGCGCGGGCGACCACCCGGTCGAGCTTCCCCCGCAGCGCCGGCATGCGCTCGATCGCGGAGATCAGGGCGTCGGAATCGCTCAGGGCCGCGGAGGCCGGCATGAAGCGCTCGCGCTCCCGGTAGGCCCGGGTGACGATGCTCACGTCTCCGGTCGAGTCCTTGGTGACGTTGCGCGTCATGGAGTCCATCACCCCGGAGATGAAGCCGTCGGCGAAGATCACCACCAGCAGCGAAATGGCGACCGAGAGCATGGCGAGGAGACTGCGCCTCCTGTTGCGGCCCAGATTCCTCCAGGCCATGTCCAGGCTGTTCATCGCTTTCCTCCTCCTACTGGAACCGGAGAGCCGAGGTCGGCTCCAGCTTGGCCGCCTGACGCGCCGGAATGCGCGCCGCGACCAGGGCCACGACCAGGCCGAAAAGGAAGCCCGTCAGCATCGTGCGCGGGTTCCATTCCCCGCGGAGCACTCCGGACAGCGGCAGGGAGCCCGCCGCGCTTCCGAAGCCCGCGAGGCTGACTCCCTTCACGATCAGCGCGAGGTCGAGGAGGGCGCCGAGCGCGACGCCGAGGATGGAGCCGATCGCGCCCAGGGCCAGGCCCTCGAGCGTGAAGAGCGTCGAGATCTCCCGCCGCGTCATCCCGTAGGCGCGCAGCACCCCGATCTCGCGGATCCGCGAGTACACCGACATGAGGATCGTGTTGACTATCCCCACCGCCGCGATGACGAGCACGACGAAGATGAGCACGAAGGAGTACGTGGCCTTGGCGTCGCGGACGGCGAGGTAGTCCCTGGCCAGGTAGGCGATGGAATCGACGCGCAGGCCGGGCAGCTCCGGGCGCAGCGCCGCGGCCGTCTTCTCGCCCTTGGCTATCGCCGCGTCGAGGGTCGCCGCCCTCGGAAGCGCCGCGTCGACCTCCGTCGCATAACCTCCCGGCGCGCTCGGGGCGACCAGCAGGGCCCGGGCGTCGGCGAGGGACATATACAGCCCCGACTCGTTCACCTCCGGGGCCGGCGTGTCGAGCAGCCCGACCACGCTGTACTCGTCGGCGTTGGTCACGTCGTCCACGGTCTGCGCGATCACGAGCAGGGAGTCGCCCACCTTGAGGCCGAGCTCCTGGGCGAGGCGGGCTCCCATCACCACCGACTTCTTCTCCTCGGGAGGGAGCCAGGTCCCCGACACGATGGCCGAGGCCAGCTTGAAGACCCGCCTGTCGGCGGTCGGGTCCACTCCGTCGGCGATGACCGGAATCTCGTCGTTGTAGTTCGAGACGCGGGCGACGAAGCGGATCCGCGGGGCGGCGGCGATGCCCCTTCTGCCCAGGACGGCGAGGATCTTCGCGGCGTCGGGCAGGCTCTTGTCGAGGGGCGTGGCCGCGATGTCCGCGACGCTTTCCTGACGACCGATCCAGGCGGCGTAATCGGTCATCAGAACGACTTTGGCAGCTTCAGCGCGTGGGTGGCGACATGGCTGAGGATCAGGTTGGTCGAGATCGGCGCCAC
>JAJXZP010000124.1:3395-7171 GCA_021779995.1 bacterium
CGACGTATCCGGGCGTCCGCACCTTGAGCGAGGAGAGGGTGTAGTCGGTCATGTTGTCGACGGCCATCCGGTCCAGGCCGGCGAGCATCGAATCGAAGACGATGAAGACCGAGATGCCGGCGGTCATGACGATGGCGGTGATGATCGTGCGCCTTCTGTGCCTGAGCGTGTTGCGCAGGGCTATCTTCCACAGGGTGCCCATCTTCACTTCCTCTCGTCGCCGGTGAGCTTGCCGTCGCGGATGGTGACGATCCGCCGCGCGTGCTCCATGACGAGGCGGTCGTGGGTGGAGAAGACGAAGGTCGTGCCGCGCTCGGCGTTGATCCCGCGCATGATCTCCACGATCTCCTCGGCGGTGTGGGAGTCGAGGTTGGCCGTGGGCTCGTCGGCCAGCACCACCAGGGGGCGCTTCACGAGGGCCCGCGCGATGGCGACGCGCTGCTCCTGCCCGCCCGAGAGCTCGCGCGGATAGCGGCCCTCCTTGCCGGCGAGCCCCACCGCGGCGATCATCTCCTCCGAGCGGGAGCGGACATCGCCGTTCGAGAGCTTCCGCTCGATCAGCAGCGGCAGCTCCACGTTTTCGCGCACGGTGAGCACGGGGATGAGGTTGTACGATTGGAAGACGAAGCTGATCCTCTCCCTCCGATAGGCGGAGAGGCCCTTCTCGCCCAGCGAGCGCAGCTCCCGCCCGTCGTAGATCATGCGCCCCTCGGTCGGCGAGTCGAGGCAGCCGAGGATGTTGAGGAGGGTCGTCTTGCCCGAGCCCGAGGGGCCGACGATGGCCAGGAACTCGCCGGCCTCGATGTCGAGGTCGACTCCGTCGAGGGCCCTCACCTCGTTCTCGCCTTTGCGGTATATCTTCGTCACCTTTTCCAGATGCAGCGCCACCATGTCATTCCTCCCCGCGTCTCGCCTGAGCGTCGGTCGCTACCGCCCGCGCTTCGCCTGGTCTCCGCTCGCCCGACTTCCGGCCGGCCTCTCCCCGGCCGACCGTCCTTCGACGGTCCCCGCGGCCCCGGCGCTCCGATCCCCCGCCGCTCCGGCCGCGGTCCCCGCCGCTCCGGTCGCGCCTTCGGGTATCGCGCCTCCGACCGCCTCCGCCGAGCGCAGCGAGGCCACGATCACCTCCAGCTCGCCCAAATAGTCCGCGAGGGCCTTCTGCCCGCTCACCGTCAGGCCGATCCCCGTGTAGGGCTTATGCTCCACGAAGCGCTTCTCGATCTGCACGTAGCCCGCTTCCTCGAGGGTTCGGAGCTGGACGGAAAGATTGCCGGCGCTCATTCCCAGCGCGTCCCGTATCTCCGTGAACCCGGTCTCCGCCTTGTCCGAGGAGGCGAGATAGGTGAGGATCATGAGCCGGGCCCGCTCGTGGATGATCTTGTCGAGGTCGAGGTCCGCGAGGCTCGCTCGCCCGCTCGGCCCCCCGCTGCCTGAGCCCCCCTCCGCGGCGTCGCCGCTCATTTCTCGCCGCTCCGCCTCGTCCGGGCCAGGCCGACCGCTCCGTAGACCACGAGCGCCCCTCCCCAGATGACGCCCGACCAGAGAAAGGGCGCCGTTTCGAAGAAGAAAAGCGACGCCAGGCCCGAGAGGAGGGCATACCAGCCGGTCAGGAGGTACTCGAGGCGCTGCACCATGAGCCCCAGGGTGTTGCAGGCGAAGGCCCAGGCGATGGCTAGGCCCGCCACCATGAGCCAGGGATGCCCCGACAGGATCGCGGCCACCGGGGCGAAGATCATGCAGATCAGGGCCGGAAGTATGAGGTGGACCCAGGAGCTGCCGTACACCGCGCGGAGCACCGTCAGGTAGTTGGCCTCGGCGTCGAGCCTCTTGGCCCGCTTCGAGAAGAATATCCATTTGACGATTCCGCCCCCGAGGAGGAGAACCCCGAAGATGCCCCAGGCGGCGATCTTCCATCCCTGGGGCACGCTCGCCGCTGAACCGTACCTCGCGATCAGAATCTGGGCCGCGGCGCAGAGCAGGATGAAGAGGAGGCCGTACGCGAGACCGATAGCCGGGTAGAAGCGGGTCGACACTACTTCGCGCAGGAGGGGATTGTTGCGCCTCACCGCGCGCTTGAGTTCCTCGACCTCGCGCAGGAGCTCGTCCAGTTCCGATCGATCCATGATTTCCTCCAAAACTTATTTATAGTATAAACCAGTTTGTCGATGCTGTCAATCGACGGGCAGAGGTCTGCAGCGCCGAAGAACGAGGTCGCGAAAGTCCCCGCTTCCGGGGGCTCGCGCTTGGGCCCGTCTCATGGTATAATTACGGGCCGTCTCCGCCAGGGATACCGGACGTCGAAGCGGACGGCCTCGGGCGGACCCGGGAGAGCATGAGGAGGCGGGAATGAGCAGGGCTGAGATCGAGATCGAACCCGGATACTACAACGAGAGTCTCGATCCCGGAGAGGCCGAGCGCCTCGTCCTGCGCTTCCCCCACGGCGATCTCATGACCTTCCCGAGCGAGGATGGCCGGATAGCGGTCGATATCGAAGTCCGGGGCCCCGTCGAGAAGCTGGCGGGCTGGAAGCCCTCGATCCGCCGGCGGGAAGGCATAATCATCGTCGCCGACGAGTGCCTGGACGGCGTGATCGTCACCAGCGCGAGGATTCGCGTACCGGCTTCCATCCGCGACATCGAAGCCCACAGCTCGACAGGCTCCCTCGAACTGCGGGACCTCACGGCCGACATCCTGGCCGCCACCGACGCCGGCAGCATCCGCATAGCGGGCGGGGCCCAGATGGAGCTGTCCTCCGTCTCGGGAGAGGTCGAGGTCGAGAAGGCCTCCGCGGTCGCCGTCAGGGTGGGCTCCGGGCTCATCCGCTGCCGCGACATAGCCGGGCCGGTCAGCGCCGAATCCGAATCGGGCGATGTCGTCGTGGAAGCGGCCGCCGGCAACGTCGTGGTATTGAGCGAATCGGGCGACATCAGCATCCAGCGCCCCGGCGGCCGGCTCAGGCTCGTCACCGAATCGGGCGACGTGGAACTCGAGATCGCGGGGCGCTTCGCCGGCGGCGAGGTGAGCACCTCCTCGGGCGACGTCAGCCTCTCGCTCGGGGGCGCCGACCTCGAGCTGCGCGCCGAGACGCTCTCCGGCAACCTGGATGTGCCCGGCGTGGAGATTCCCCTGACCAACGGCCCGCGCCGCTGCGCGCTCAGGCTGGGAGCCGGCGGACGGCGCCTTCACGTGCGCTCCGTCTCGGGCGACGTGGAGATAGAGAAGTAGCCGTCCCGCGTCCCCGCCCCTGAGCGGGAGTCGCCCTCCGGGCGGCCCCGGACCGACTTCGGCTCCGCGCCTCACGCCTCAGGCTTCGAAGAGACGCGTCTCAAAGAGACGACGTCTCGAAGAGGCGACGGATCTCTTTATGGTAGAGCTCGTTGATCGCGTGGCGCTTGACGTCCTGCTTCGCCGATAGCTCCCTGCCCTGCTCGAAGGGCGCCGGCAGCAAGGCGAAACGGAAGATGCGCTCGAAGCTCTTGAAGCCGTTTGCGGCGCTGACGAGAAGATTGACCTCCGCATCGATGAGCTCGGCGACCTCCGGCTGCTGCAACAGCGTCTCGTAGTCGACGATGGGCACCTTGTTCTCCTCGGCCCAGGCGATCACCGCCTCGCGCTCGGGCACGATGAGGGCCGCCAGAAATTTCTGGTCCTGCCCGAGGACGACCGCCCGCTCGATGTACTCGCTCTCCATGAGCTTCTGCTCGATGGGCACGGGCTCGACGTTCTCGCCGCCCCGCAGGACGATCGTGTCCTTGGCGCGACCCGTGATCCTGAGC
>JAJXZP010000282.1 GCA_021779995.1 bacterium
GGTCATCTACCCGCCCACGATCCGCCCGGCCTACGATCGCGGCATACCCATCCGCGTGCTCAACAGCTTCAATCCGGGCTTCCCGGGCACCGTGATCTCCGACCAGGCCGCGCCTTCCCGCTACCCTGTGCGGGGCATCTCCTCCATCTCCCAGGCCGCGCTCCTCAGGCTGCAGGGCCCGGGCATGGTGGGCGTGACCGGCATAGCCGGCCGCCTCTTCGGCTGCCTCGCGCGCAGGAAGATCAACATCGTCCTCATCTCCCAGGCCTCGAGCGAGCAGTCCATCTGCTTCGCCGTGGCCCAGCACGACAGCGCCTCCGCGGTCGACGCCATGAGGAAGGAGTTCGCCGTCGAGATGGCCGAGGGCAGCGTCGAGAATCCCGTGGCCGAGGGCGACAAGAGCATCCTGGCCGTCGTGGGCGAGCGCATGCGCCACAGCCCCGGGATCTCGGGCCGCGTCTTCCACAGCCTCGGCCGCAACGGCATCAACGTGTCGGCCATCGCGCAGGGCTCGAGCGAGCTCAACATCTCGTCGGTCGTCGACGCCCGCGACGAGAATAAGGCGCTCAACGCGGTGCACGACGCCTTCTTCCTCGCGGGAACCCGGTCGGTCAAGGTCTTCATCGTCGGCACGGGCCTCATCGGCGGCACCCTCCTCGACCAGATCCGCCGCCAGCGCACGGTGCTCCTCGAGGACCACGCGATCCGGATCGACGTCGTCGGCATCGCCGACACGAAGAAGATGCTCGTGCGCGCCGCGGGCCTCGACCTCGCCGATTGGCGCGCCCTGCTCGCCTCCGAGGGCGAGAGGACCGATCTCGCTCTTTTCGTCGAGCGCCTGCGCCAGGCGCGCCTGCCCAACGCGGTCTTCGTCGACTGCACCGCGGACGAGGACATTCCCGCGCTCTATCCCGAGCTGCTGCGCTCCTCGGTCGCCGTGGTCACGCCCAACAAGCGAGGGAACTCGGGCGGCCTCGCCGCCTACCGGGACCTGAAGGAAGCCTCGCGCGCCGCGCTCGCGCCCTACCTCTACGAGACGACCGTGGGCGCCTCCCTGCCCGTCATCTCGACGCTCCACGACCTGCAGGTCTCGGGCGACCGCATCGCGAGAATCGAGGCCGTGCTGTCGGGCACCATGAGCTACATCCTCTCCAACTACCGCGAGGACCGCAGTTTCGCCTCGCTCGTCCGCGAGGCCAGGGAAAAGGGCTACACGGAGCGCGATCCCCGGGAGGACCTCCTGGCGGCGGACATCGCGCGCAAGGCGCTCATCCTCGCGCGGGAGCTCGGCTACGAACTGGAATACGGCGATGTCGCGATCGAGCCGATCCTGCCCCGGCCCTGCGCGGAGGCGAAGAGTCTCGACGCCTTCTTCGCCTGCCTCGAGCGGGAGGAGCCGGCCTTCCGCGCCCTCCGCGACAGGTGCCTGGCCGCGGGAGGGAATCTCGTCTACGCCGCCGCCATCGAAGAGGGACGCATAACGCTGCGTCTCCGGGAGGCGGCCGAGGGCGATCCGCTCCACGGACTTCGCGGCGCGGAGAACGCCGTCGCCTTCTACACCGAGCGCTACCGCGAGCGGCCCCTCGTGCTGCGGGGCCCGGTCGGCGGCGCGGAAATCACGGCGGGCGGGCTCTTCGCCGACATCCTGCGCGCGGCCGGATCGCCGTAGGAAAGGTACTATCCATAGTAACTTGACCCGGGTTTCGAAGATATGCTAGTCTGGGAGCCACGATGAGCAGAGGGAAAGGCGAAGGGACATCCGCGGAGGTTTACGCCACCGCCGGAGGTCTCGCCGCCGGCCGGGTCGAGCATCGCGTCCTCGGCCGCTCGCCTTCGCTCCGCTCCTTCTACCTCTACTACTTTTATCCCGCAGCGCGCTCCTTCGCCGCCCGGCCGGGCGGAGCGAGCGGAACGTCGACCTAGGCCGGAACACGGGACCGTCGGTCCCCATCCGGCCTCCCGGGCCCCGATGCGCCGCCTAACGCGCGGCTCGCTCGGAAAGCCCCGGAGCGCGACTGCTGTAGGAGTGACCCAACCATGAAAGACCTGAAACTTACCGGATCCCGGCCGGGCGCCGAACGCACCGTCATAGATATCGCGGGCGTGCGCATCGGCGAAGGACTCGTCGTGATCGCGGGGCCGTGCGCCGTCGAGAGCGAAGACCAGACGGTGCGCACCGCCGTCGCCGTGAAGGAGGCCGGGGCCAAGATGCTCCGCGGCGGCGCCTTCAAGCCGCGCACCTCGCCCTACGCCTTCCAGGGCCTGGGCCTGAAGGGCCTCAAGATCCTCGACAAGGCCCGGCGCGAGACCGGCCTGCCCATCGTGACCGAGGTCATCGACACGCGCGACGTGAGCTGGGTCGGCGAGTACGCCGACGTCCTGCAGATCGGCGCGCGGAACATGCAGAACTTCTCCCTCCTGCGGGAGGCCGGCAAGTCGGGCCGGCCCATACTCCTCAAGCGAGGCATGTACTCCACCCTCGAGGAATGGCTCAACTGCGCCGAGTACATCCTCGCCGAGGGCAACGGCCAGGTGATCCTCTGCGAGCGCGGCATCCGCACCTTCGAGACCTTCACCCGCAACACCCTCGACCTCAGCATGATTCCCGCCGTGCACAGCCAGAGCCACCTGCCCATCTTCGTCGATCCCTCCCACGGCACGGGCATCCTCGGCATGATCGAGCCCATGAGCCTGGCCGCCGTGGCGGCGGGGGCGGACGGCCTGGAGATCGAGGTCCACATCGACCCGAGCTCGGCCCTCAGCGACAAGGACCAGCAGCTGAGGCCCGAGGCCTTCGCACGGCTCATGCGGCGGCTCGAGCGGCAGCGCGAGTTCATCGAGGAAATGTACGCCCGGGAGGAATCATGACGCTGCACGACCTGTACGAGGACATCGACCGGATAGACGCGAGGCTCCTGGCCCTCCTGAACGAGCGCATGGAGCGGGCCGTGCTCGTGCGCGCCTTCCCCGACGGAGCCGAGGACGCGGCGCGGCACGACGACGAGTCCGTCGAGCGGGCCCGCCGCACCGCGCTCTGCCTCGCGGGGCCCGAGTTCGCCGCGGGCGTCTACCGCGGCCTGGCCGACGAGTGCGGGCGGCTCCGCGCCTCGGAGCTGCGCACGGTGGCCTTCCAGGGCGACCACGGGGCCTACAGCGAGATGGCCGCGCGGGCCTGGGACGCCCAGGCCGCGGCCATCCCCTTCCGCGAGTTCGTCGACGTGTTCGACGCGGTCCAGGACGGGATCGTCGACTTCGGCATCGTCCCCGTCGAGAACACCTTAGGCGGCCTCGTGGGGCCGGTCAACTCCATCCTCGTCTACGCCGACCTCAGGATCGTCGCCGCGGTGGACATGCCCGTCGCGCACTGCCTGCTCGCCCCCCCCGGCGCGGACCATCGCGAGATCCGCGTGGCCTATTCGCACACCCAGGCGCTGGCGCAGTGCCGGCGCTTCCTGGCGCGCAACAAGCTGGAGGGCCGCACCGAGTTCGACACCGCCGGGGCGGCGCGCCGGCTCGCCGAGGAGCGGCCCGCGGGCGCGGCGGCCATCGCGAGCCGCTTCGCCGCCGAGCTCTACGGCCTCGACATAATCAAGGAAGACATCCAGGACGCCGAGAACAACCGGACCAGGTTCTTCGTGCTCGCCCGCGCTCCGGCCGCCGAGGCGGGCAGCAAGTGCTCGGCCGTCTTCTTCACCGAGGACAAGGCCGGCGCCCTGTTCCGGGTGCTCGAGCTCTTCGCGCGCTCGGGCATCAACCTGACGCGCATCGAGTCCGTGCCCAACGTGCCCGGCGACTACGCGATCTTCCTCGACTTCGAGGGCTCGGACCGGGATCCTCGCGTGGCCGCGGCCATCGAGGAAGCCAAGGCCAGCGCCCGCGAGTTCCGCCTCCTGGGCTGCTACACCGAGAGGAGGCTCTGAGCGTGCGTATCTTCATCCTGGGCACGGGGCGCATGGGCGCCTGGCTCACCGAGGAGCTGTGCTGGGAGCACGAAGTCTGCGTCCACGACGCCGAGCTCGAGCGCATGAAATACTTCATCAAGGTGAGGCGCATCCTCGACGTCGCCGAGGTCGAGGATTTCGCGCCCGAGCTTTTCATCAACTGCATCCCGCTGGGCACCACGGTGGAGGTCTTCGAGAGGCTCCTGCCCCTCCTGCCCGCGAACTGCATGCTCTCCGACATCGCCTCGGTCAAGACCGGCCTCGCCGACTTCTACCGGCGCTCGGGCCATCCCTTCGTCTCGACCCACCCCATGTTCGGCCCCACCTTCGGCAACATCCGCGACCTCTCCGACGAGAGCGCCGTCATCATCTCGGAGTCCGACGAGGCCGGCAAGGAATTCTTCCGCTCGTTCTACTCCCGGCTCGGCATCAAGATCTTCGAGAGCGATTTCGAGGGCCACGACGCCACCGTGGCCTACTCCCTGGCGACCCCCTTTGCCTCGACCATGGTCTTCGCCGCGTGCATGAAGCACCAGGCGGCGCCGGGCACCAATTTCAAGCGCCACATGATCATAGCCAAGGGCCTTTTGTCCGAGGACGACCGGCTCCTCGCCGAGGTCATGTTCAACCCCTACACGATCCGGCAGCTCGAGCTCATCAATTCCAAACTCTCGTATCTCACCCACATCATAGCCCAGCGGGACTTCGAGGAGATGAAGAAATTCCTCGACTCCCTGCGGGAGAACATCAAGGAAAAGCCATGAAGGATTTCAGGATCGCGATTCTCGGCTGCGGCACGATAGGCGGCGGGACCGCGCGCGTCTTGCTCGACAACCTCGAGGGGTTCTCCCGGAAGGCGGGCAGGCGGCTCGTCCTGGCCGGCATCGTCACCCGCTCGCCGGCGAAGTCCGCGCGCAGGTACGGCATTCCGCGCGAGCTCTTCCTCGGCGAGGGCGACGAGCTTTCGCCGGCCCAGACCGCCGCCCTGATCGACCGGATCGTCGGCTCCGACGACATCGATCTCGTCGTCGAGACCATCGGCGGCGATTCCGACTACCTCCTCGGCATCGCGCTCGGCGTCCTGGGCTCCAAGAAGCACCTGGTCACGGCCAACAAGGCCCTGCTCTCGAAGCACGGCAACCGCATCTTCGAGGCCGCGGAGAAAAACGGCGCGGCGATCGGCTTCGAGACCTCGGTGTGCACCTCGATCCCCATCATCAGGGTGATGAAGGAGAGCTTCGTCAGCGACGAGGTGATCTCCGTGTCGGGCATCATGAACGGCACGAGCAACTACATCCTGTCGCGGATGCAGGAGGGGGGCATCTCCTTCGCCGAGGCCCTCGCGCAGGCGCAGGAGATCGGCTACGCCGAGGCCGATCCGGGCTTCGACATCGACGGCATCGACGCCGCCCACAAGCTCGGCATCCTGATGAAGCTGGCCTTCGGGATCGACGTCGCCACTTCCGACCTCCAGGTCATGGGCATCCGCGACATCACGGCCGAGGACATGGCCCTCGCCGACGATATGGACTGCAGCGTCAAGCTCATCTGCCACGCGCACCGGAAGGACGGCCGGGTCTACGGCACCGTCCGGCCCATGATGGTCAAGCGCTCGAACCTCCTCGCCCAGGTGAGCGGAGCGACCAACGCGGTCAAGGTCGTCAACAAGTACTCGGGCGAAAACCTGCTCATAGGCCGGGGCGCCGGCAGCCTCGAGGGCGGCAGCGCCGTGTCCTCGGACATCATCTTCATCGCGCGCTACGGAAGCGCGGCGGTCGAGACGCATTCCCCGGTCCTCTGCGACTTCCGGAGCCTCGACGACATGGAGTTCCCCTACAACATCGTCTTCGACACCGAGGACGTGCCCGGCATCACCGGCTCGGTGACGACGGCCATCGGCAACCAGAACATCAACATCGACACCGTGGGCCACAACCGCCACGGCAAGACGACGGCCGTCTTCTCGATCGCGACCATGCCCTGCACCCTCGCCCAGCTGCGGCTGGCGGTCCAGGAGATCAAGGCCAAGAGGCCCGACATTCTCAGGACCGAGCCGCGCGTCATGCCGATCCTGCACTGAGAGGCGAGGCCGTCGCGCGGGGAGACGACCAAGCGGCTAGTCCCGCCTAACTTTTTCAAGGACAGTCCAGGGCGGGTCCTGGCGGTAAACGGCAGAGGGTAGGCTCGCTGCGCTCGACCCTCTGCCGTTTACCGCCACCCGCCGCACTGCTCTGTCGTCAGGGACCGCGACCGGGCTCAACCCCGAAGGCGGCCCCGATCGGCGGCCCCGACAGCGGCCCCGATCGCCAGGCGACCTTGCGTCCGAATGCCCGGGCGCGGCGCTCTCTTTCCCCGGCGCGCAGGCTCCGGGCGATCGTCGCTCGCGCCGCTCCAAGGAGCCAGGCCAAGAGCCTACTATCCGAAAGGACCAGCCCTCGGGATCAAACCGCGCGACACTTCCAACTAACGTGGTAGCGCGGCGAGTGGCCGTGGGCACAAAGGGGTCGAGCGTACGCGAGATACCCCTTTTCCCCCACGGACAGGCCCCGCCCTGTCGCGTCGATAGGATGCTCCACGGCGATAGAAGGCGCGCGGCATTCTCGGAACGCCGGTCTAGCGGATCACGCCCTTCTTGACGATCATGCAGCCGTAGAGCTTGCGCTCCGTGGTCGTGACGATGGCGTAGGCCTTGCGCGCGCGCTCGTAGAACTCGAAACGCTCGACCTGCTCGACGAGGGCGTCGCCCGCCTTCTCGTGCCTGCGGACGACGGCGCGAATCTCGTCCTGCACCACGGGCTTGGTGGCGTCGCCCGGCACGACCTGCATGAGCGACACCGGATGGGGCAGGAAGTCGTCGAGAGGGAAGAGACTCAGGATCGCGTCGAGGAGCTCGGGAACCCCGTGGCCGTCGCAGCGCACCAGGTTCCGCGCGTTGCTCGCCGCCGGGAAGTTGGCGTCGCCGATCACGAGGTCGTCGCCGTGGCCCATCTCGTGCAGGATCTTCAGGAGCTCGGGGGAGATGATGTCGGGAATGCCTTTGAGCATGTTCGCCTCCTATGGCTAAACTATAGCGCCTAACGCGCAATTTCGAGCGCGCGCGGCCACGTCGGGCGGCCACGTCGGGCGGCCACGTCGCGGGGTGGTCGCCTCGCGGGGCGACCACGTCGGGCGGCCACGTCGCGG